>CAZEWA010000354.1:0-5127 GCA_964515685.1 uncultured Polyangiales bacterium
GGACTCTCGGCTTCCCCTTCGCCGACCTATCACGCCGTAATGGCCGAGCGCGACGCAGGTGGCCAGGCCATGCTCTCCTGCAGCCCCAGCGCCTCGCCGCTGCAAGGCGGTCGGACCATACAAATCCTAGACTATCTCCTCGTCAGCGGCGCCGCGTACCATTGCAGCGGAGGAGGATATACGGATGCTCAGCACGCAGTTCGGAGTGCCGCGCGCAATGCATGCAATGGCCGAACATCGTGCACCGTCCCCGCGTTCGATGCCTTTTTGGGCGGCATCTGGGGATGTCAGGGCACCGCGCCGAGCGCCATCACACTCGAATACACGTGCAGCACGCTGCCGAGTGTGGCGCCGGCTATGCAATTCGAACACGAGGGCGAAGTAACAGTGAAGCTCACCGCGCTCGACGGCCCCGGCTCAGCGACCTGCGCAGAGCGCGGTGCAGGAATCGAGATCGAGGGGTACGTGGTCGATGAGGATGCGCCCTGCACCATCGATCTGACAACTCGCACAGGCTCGGATCTCGCCGGAGTGGTGAGCATGACCCTGATCGACGAGAACGAGGAGAGGCATCCTTTCTCCATCGACTTCCACCACGAGAGGAACAGGCTGAAGCCTACCTTGGTGCAAGCCAACGCGAGCACGTTCTGTCTAAGTAACGCGGTTTCCCACAGGACGAGGGTCGACGGAAACGACATCGTGGATACCCTTCGCGCGGCGGCGCCGTTCAACTGTGAGCCAGCCCTTCCCGATGGAGCAGCAGAGCCCAAGACCGTAGAGATCGACATCCGGCGTCCGAATGCGACAGAAGCTACAGCACCGCAGAGCTCTTTTCGCTGCGACGCAGGGGGCCGCGTCACCGTCCGCATCGACGGCAAATCCACTGTGGAAGGAGCCTGCGCCACCATGTTGTTGGACGAAGAGCCACATGCACTCCGGGCCGTCCTTCACTCCCTCTATCTGTGCGACGGCGCCGATTGCGTCTCGCCAGATACGACGATGTTGCTGAACTACGATTTCTCGAACCTGGTGCCCTGAACCCCGAGTCCGTCGGATATTCTACTCGGAGCCGGTGCGCGATTTGCCGCGGGCTCCACGAGGTTGATCAGCTGCGGTAACCGCCGCATCGAGCCCCTATCAGTCTCGGCACGTGGCAGGCGCAGGACACACATGCGCCCCCCATCACGTCGGTGCTCGCCCCCCCTGGATGGAGGATTGAAAACACTCAGCACATACACGCAACATGGTCGTGCGAGGATGATGCATCCCACCCGAACCGATGCGTCTGTATCGGCCGACAACAATCTCACCAGGAGCAGCGCTTTGTCATTGAAGAAAATCCCATGGACGCGAGGCGCTTGGCTCATCGCTTGTACATGTCTCTTGTTGATTGCATGCGGCGATGACTCCGACAGCGGGGCGGCGGGAAGTGGAAACAACGCCGAAAACGGTCAAGATGGGAGTACCGATCAGGGCGACGGCGACCAAGGCGGCCCTGACGGGGAGCAGGGCCGCGACGACGCAGGAACCAACTCATCGAACGATGACAACGATGTCAGCCACGAAGCGAGCTTCGCCGACACCGAAACAGGCGCGCGCTTCGAGATCGACGGCATGCCGCAGACGTACGTAGCCAAGGTGGCCAACAGCCTCGAGACCCAGCACGTCATCGACTTCAACAACCACTACGGCTTCCCGCAAGCCACGCTGTATTGGATCCCGCAGACGACAGGCACCTACCGTGCGGGCGACAATCTCGGCCAAGGCAAGGGCACTTTAGGCAACGATCTCTTCATCACTGCCTTCATAAAGCACAATGGCGAGACCTACTACGCCCACTCCGCACATAGCTACGGCTTCCTAGAGGAAGACGCGGTCGAGGGCTCTTCGTGCACGATACGCATCACCAAGCACGAAGGAGAATACGTCACCTACGAGCAGTCCTTCGGGAGCTTCAAGATGACGATCACTACCTTCCTCGGCGAGATCGAAGGCGTCTTCGCGGGCACCTTCGTCAGCACCAGCGGAGAACGCATCTCCGTGACCAAAGGTGAGTTCCGCATCCATGCCGAACTGCCGAGCGGCGCCACCGTCCTCCAATAACGTGAGATGGCGGATTCTCCGTTCATGGCCGTCATGTCGGCCGGGGACTCTGAGCGCGGCACTGAAGTCGCGGCCCTATTCTACAGCTTGATCGAGAGCTCGAAGCTCGCGGGCGTCGAACCCGACGCCTACTTGCGATCGGCTGCGAGGGCTGCAGTGCGAGGGCAGGCCATTCCGCTTCCGTATGAGGTCGTGAAAGCCTGAACACAGTGTGAAACCATCCGGGCATCAACACGGTGCACGGCGAGTCTTACCGAACAGATGCTGGAGCAGCGACTGGTCTGCGCCGCTCCGACGATGCCGCAGCGCGCCGCCGCTCGGCCCATCAGGTCCCCCGACGAGTTCGCTACTTTGAGAGCTACTTCAGCGCTTGCGTAGCAAACCGTCGTCGATCAACTGCTGGAACTGCTCCACGATCGCAACCTCGGGCGAGCGATAGTCGAGACCTAGCTCGCGGATGCTCTTGCTGTTGTCGAAGCGTACTGGAAGGCCCACGTTGAGGTCGACGTATTTGCGGGAGATGCCCGCCGAGAGCGGACCGAACAGCCATACGATGGCTTTGCTCAACTCGCGCGTGGGGATGCGAAACTGTCCGCTGAACTTGGCGCGCAAGGCGCGGGCGATGTCGGACATCCATAGCTCGCTGGCCGACACGATGTAGCGGCCCGATGCCTGAGGGGTGAGCGCCGCGCGGATGTGGGCCGCCGCCACGTCGCGCACATCGACGCAGCCAAAGTGCAGCTTGGGCACGCCCGTGAGGTACTTGCCCCGGCCGAAGCGCAGCAGGGTCTCGATGCTGTAGGAATCACTGTGCGCGGTGAGGCTCGGCCCGAACACGAAGCCCGGATTGATGCAGACGAGATCCCAACGCGCCTGTCGCTCGCTGCGCTCGAGCGCCTCTCGTTCCGCGCGCACCTTGGAGTAAGGATAGGGATTGTGCTGCACACTGCTGGTGGTGTTCCAATTGGCTTCCGTGAACACCTGGCCCTGCTGCTCGGCGAGCTCGGCCGCGTCGCCATAGATCGACGCGACGCTGCTCGTGAGTACCACTCGCTTGACGCTTGGGTTGCGCTCCACCGAGTCAAGTACGTTGCTGGTTCCGTCCACCGCCGGTCGCACCAGACTTGCCTCTGGATCTGCGACCTTTCCGATCAGGAACGGTGATGCCGTGTGGATCACTATCTCGCTGCCCTGTGTGGCTGCATCGAAGCTGCCGGGCTTGAGCAAGTCTGCCTTGAACAGCACCAGCTTTCCGCGCGCTCCCTGAGCAGCGCGCTGGAGATGCTGTGTGCTTTCCGCGCGCTCCGGATTGCGCACGGTGGCATGCACCGTGTGCCCCTGTTCGAGCAGCTGCTTCACGATCCAGCTCGCGATGTAGCCACTTGCACCCGTTACGACGATCGGAACCTTACTAGTGATTTCCATGGTGACTTCATGTCACGAGCGCGCGTACTGGGCAAAAAACGGCCGATTGAGCGATTAAGACAAGAGCTTGAACGCTTCGTCCACGAACTCCGCTCTAAGGTTCGGAGGCTTTGCTTGGAGGCGTTGTCATGAAGTATCTGGGATGGACTCACGCAGCGGCGTGTCTCGCTGTGTTGCTCGCGGCCTGCAGTGATCCGGCTGCGCAGATCGACGTGAACCCTGTCGGCGACGGAGATGACTCCGGCGACGGCGATGACATCAGAAACGACGGCGATGGCGATCAAGGCTACGACGACGCCAGTGGCGACGGTGATCGCAATGGCGACGAGAGCGCAGCGGCCAATGGCTGCGAAGGCGCCAGGCTGCCCGCTATCACGCAGGACGTGGGCGAGCGTGGCCCGTGGAAAGTGGGCGTTCGCACCGTCACGATCGGGAGCCTGGTGACCGAGGTTTTTTATCCGGCAAAGCCGGGCAACCTTGCCTGCCCAGAGCGAGTTCAAAGAAGAAGTCAAAGCTCCGTAGAGGCGGCTCGTCACCGAAGCCTGAGCTTTTCCGACACGCAGCGCCGAATCATGCAGTGAAGCGGTGGGACAGGCCTCACTCCTTCCTCTCCTCAGACGCTCTTGACAGTCGACGATTTCGTATGACAACGAGGCCAACGAACATGATCACCGTCCATCACCTCAACAACTCGCGTTCGCAGCGCGTGCTCTGGCTATTGGAAGAGCTTGAGCTGCCCTATGAGATCAAGAAGTACGAACGCGATCCGCAGACCATGCTGGCTCCGCCCTCGTTGCGCGCCGTGCACCCGCTCGGCAAGTCGCCAGTGATCAGCGAAGGCGGGAAGACGCTCGTGGAGTCTGGGGCCATCCTCGAGTACTTGCTGGACAATCACGGCAACGGTCGGCTCCGACCCCACCCGGACAGCGATGATTACCTACGCTATCGACAATTCATGCACTATGCAGAGGGTTCGCTCATGCCGCCTCTGCTCCTGGCCCTGGTCTTTGCACGCATGCCCAACAACCCCATGCCTTTCTTCGTGCGCCCAGTAGCTCGAGCCATCTCGAGGGGTGCACTGACGACTTTTGTGCAGCCGCAGCTCAAGCTGCATTTCGACTATCTCGAGGGCAAGCTGACCACGCGTTCTTGGTTCGCAAGCGATTCGTTTAGCGCGGCGGACATACAAATGAGCTTTCCAGTGCAGGCAGCGGCGGCGCGCGGAGGTCTCGACATTCGCTGGCCCAAACTGTTAGGCTTTCTCGAACGCATCGAGCAACGACCAGCGTATCAACGTGCGCTTGAACGAGGAGGGGCAGTGACCCTCATGCGCTAGCGCGAACGTACTCTCGAGTATCGAAGCTCCGTTCAGCGGCGCGCTCCCTGAGCCCCCCACGGCGACAAGGAACAGACAGCCCTCCAATGCTGAGTCAAGGCAAGCTCTCGCCAATTCCGACTGAGAGCCCCTGAGAATGGTTTCTGGGTGTGCCCAGTTCATGCCTGCGAGTCTGCATTCAGAGTGAGGGCATGCAGGAAGACATACAGCGCGAGCTTGTTCAGCGGTGGCAGTCGAACGGTCTGTCGGCGCGCGTATTCAGC
>CAZEWA010000355.1:0-5116 GCA_964515685.1 uncultured Polyangiales bacterium
GCCCCGGGCAGTCCATGGTGGCGCGCTGTCAACGGACGCCTTCTGCAGGACACGGCGGAAGCCCGCTATCTCGCGTCGGGCGTAGCGGGCGCCCCCACCTCATCCTCCGTAGCGGTCGCTCTCGAGTTTATCAAGCGACCCTCCGCCGCGCGCTGGTATCGCGCGCACAACCTCTCGGTCGTAGAGGCATACCTAGAGAACCACGCGCTCGCCGAGCAGGAAGATCGCGTCGAGCGGTTCTTCATCAACCTCGTGCTCTTGCGGGTCCTCTATGCCCACGCACTCGTCGCCGCGCCAAGACTCGCGCTGGGCTGGCTCTCCCCGTTCGCAGCCACCTTGGGAGACCCGCGCCTCGGCATGACCGGAATCTTCCTATCGCTCACCCGGGTGTTGCCCGATCGCTATCCCTTGGGCGACGATGTCGCACCTTACGCGGGCAACGCACACGGCTTCGGGCGACTGCTCGATCTCGGCGTGATTCAACCTCGGCTGCGCGAACTCTACGATTGGTCCGCGCGAGAGTTGGCGGTACCAGAGCTCGCGAATCTACTTGTCGACGGCGTTCCATCCTACGCTTGGGACCCCACCGACGCCGAACACTGGTGCCCTCCTATCCGAGGGCTCGCCGCGATAGGTCGACGCTTGGTCCCAGTCACACGCTGAGCAAGTCTGAACCACGTGCCGGCTCACGGGAGAGCAGGCTCAGCAGCGCGCCGGTCAGCGCGTCCAAGGAGAATGGTTTCTGCAAGAGCAGACTCTGCTCGGGAAACTCGCCGCGGTGAAACACGGCGTCGCGCGTGTAGCCGGTGATGAACAGAATGGGCAGGGAGGGCAGGCTCTTGCGGATCTCGAGCGCAAGCGCGCGACCGTCGAGGTCGGGCATCACGAGATCCGTGATCAGCACGTCGACGCGGCCCTTGGAGGCGAGATCTAGTGCCTCGACCGGACGCGCCGCCACCTGGACCGCAAGCCCGAGCTCGCGCAGGAGCTGGGCCGTGGTCGCGCACACTTGCTCGTCGTCCTCGACCAAGAGAGCCGAGTAGCCATGCAAAGACCCCTCTACGGCCACAGACTCGGTCGCCTCGCGCGGCGTGGTTCCCGCCATGGAGGCCGCAGGCAACAGCACTTCAAAGCGCGCTCCTTGGCCCGGTGTGCTCTCCACGCGTACGTGTCCGCCCGCCTGCTCGGTGATGCCGTACACAGTGGCGAGGCCGAGTCCCGTGCCCTTGTTGGCAGCCTTGGTGGTGAAAAAGGGCTCGAAGATGTGGGCCTGGATTTCCGGATCGAGACCTTCTCCAGTGTCGGTTACGGAAAGCCCCACGTATCCCTCGCGGGGCACATCGCTGCGCGCAGCGGAACTCGTGCGGAAGGTCTCGACATGGATGGTGCCGCCCTCGGGCATCGCGTCGCGCGCGTTGGTCACCAGATTCATCAGCACCTGCTCGAGCTGACCGCAGTCGATAAGCACCGGACAAGCGGACTGCGCGTAGCGCGCAACCAAGGGCCAACGCTCACCCACCACGCGCTCGAGCAGCGCCAGCGCGGCGCGCACCATGTCATTCATGTCCGCGGCCTGCGGCGAGCTGACTTGCTGCTTGGAGAACGCGAGGAGCTGCGTGGTGAGCGCGGAGGCGCGATCGGAGGCCTGCTCGATGGCGTCGAGCTGCTGCTGCGCCCGCGCGGGCCTGTCCAGGTTGCGCGCGAGCAGCGCTGACGCGCCGACGATCACGGTAAGCAGGTTGTTGAAGTCGTGGGCAACACCGCCTGCGAGCCGGCCCAGGGCCTCCATGCGTCGCTGCTCGTGCAGCCGACGTTCAGCGGCCTTTTGCTTGGTCAGGTCCTGCACGATGGCTGTGTAAACATGAGTGCTCGCGAGCGACGCCGAACCGAAGGAGACGCGCGCCACGAAGTGCCCCCCATCACTGCGCACTCCGCTCACTTCCGTGAGCCCTAGCTTGGGCTGAAATTTATCCTGCAGAAAGCAGGCGCTGCGCGGCAGGAGCTGCCCCACATTTACGCCGCACAGATCGGTGGCCGCGTACCCGAATAGCCGCTGCGCCTCGAGATTGGAGGTCTGCACGCGACCGCACTCGTCGATGGTCAGGATGGCCTCTGGAACGGCTTCCAGCGCGTTGCGCGCACGGGCCTCGCGCTCGCGTGTGGCCTTCAGCTCCAGATCGAGCTCGGTGAATTCGAGCACGATGCAGATCATGCCGATTATGGATCCGTCGGGTGCGTGCAGGGGCGCGTTGTGCCATCGACAGCTCAGGACGCGCCCGTCTTTGGTGATGTTCGCGTTATCGCTGTGGGTACGGACGGACTCGCCCACCGCACCGTGCACGCGCCGGATAGCGTCGCTCTCCATGTTCGGAACGACTGTCTCGTAGGGCGTCTTACCGAGCACCTCCGCCTCCGTGAAACCGAAGATACGCTCACAAGCAGGGTTCCAGAAAACCGCGCGGAATTGAGCGTCTGCGATGGCGCAGCCTAGCGGGATCTGCGAAAGGACTGGCCGGCAGCTCTCAACCAAGTGAGTAAGACTTTCCTGCGAGTACGAACCGGCTTCGTCCTGTGACATGCCAAAAGGGTATCGCGATCGGCGCTCCATTTCTTTAGCGAAGTGCAGCCGAAAGAGACAGCTCCGCCGTTTGGCCCTGTGAACGGGCCCTGCCGACCTTGGAATGATCCCATCGGAATCGACGGCCTGCGAGTCAGATTCGCGGTCCTTTCCTCCGCGCCGGAGCGAGCTAGGCTGCATGGCTCAGGAGGAAGCTATGTCCAAGGTCGAAGCTGTGCCGTCCAACTACGGGAGTCTCACGCCGTACCTCGTCATTCCCCGGTGTGCGGAAGCCATCGAGTTCTACAAGAAAGTGTTCGGCGCGACGGAGCTCATGCGCCTGCCCATGCCAGACGGGAGCGTCGGGCACTGTGAGCTGCAGATCGGAGACTCCATCCTGATGCTCGCGTCAGGGGGAGAGCAATGGCCCGCTACCGCGTCGCTCACCTGTCTGTACGTCGAAGACTGTGACGCGGTCTTCAACCAGCTCGTAGCGGCAGGCGCCAGCGTGATCGAGCCGCTCGCGGACAAGTTCTACGGGGATCGCGCTGGATCCGTGGAGGATCCCTTCGGGCAGCGCTGGTCGATCATGACGCACAAGGAGGACCTCTCGGCCGAGGAGGTGCAGGCGCGTATGGCGAAGATGTCGGAGAGCTGACCGCCCCTCAGACATCCTTTGCCGATCTTCCGAGGAGGCTGGTCCTCGAAGGCTCGCGTGCTCGACAGCGCTCGACCGTCACCTGAGCTTCCAGCCTCAGTGGTTCGACCCGGTTGCGATCATCGGTCTGGCGTTGCTCGAGTCAGCCGCCTGAAAGGGTATCCAAACCGCGGGACCGCTGGGGTCCATGCCCTGTGCAGCCAGCGACTTGTCCACGGGGGTTATCCAGAGTTGCTGTCTGCCCATCGCGGGAGCCGTGAGACTCGACGCTCGCGCGGAAGAGAAGACGAGCCATTCGAGCGTGGGGTCGCTGCTGGGTAGCCACGCCGGCGCTGCGAGCTGCACCGAAGCCTCGGCTTTCGGTGGGTCACTCGCTGAGCGCTGCAACGCAACCGGCGTGCCGCCTGCTGCTGGGAGTAGCCACAGGGTAGCTTCCTTGCCATCGCGCAGCTTGCCCTTCACCTGCACGTACGCGAGCCAACCTCCATCGCGTGAATAGCTCGGAAAGGCGAGCGTCTGGTCCTTCTTGCTCGGTGCCAGCAGAAGCTCAGACGTCTCGAGCGCCCCGTCGACGGACACTGGGATGCGCCCGAGGCTCGTTCCCTGGAGCGCCATTTCGTCGGGCATGGCATCCGACGGCCACAGGGTCACCGCCAAGAAGCGGCCATCGGACGACCAGTCAGGATGCGAGACGCGAGGGAACGATTCGTCCGTGCTCGTGAGCAACGCGCTGGTCTCTGCGTCGATGAGCGCCAACCTTCCAGCACTGGCGAAGGCGATACGGCGCGCGGTGGGATCGAAGCTCAGGCCTGCACAGCTCGCGTCAGCGAACGGCGTGGCGAGGGTCCAGAGCACGTCGAGCGTTGGCAGGCTCACCAGCTGCAGCTCGTGCTCCGACGGCATGTGGACCAGGCGCGTTCCGTCGCGAGAGATCGTCGAGCACGCAGCAGCCCATGGCGAGGAGAGAGACGCCTCCTCGGGGAAGGTGCTGGAGAGGTGCCCGCGCTGCATCGTTCCAAGCGCGAGGTTCGCGTAGTAGATCGTGCTCGAGGCGCTGGCTGCCAACGTGCGTAACGTTGTGACGGGCGCCGCAAGCAGCGGCTCGACCCCACGCAGTCCGCGCAGCCGCACCGCGATGTCACCGGAACCGCTGCCCGCGAGGCCGCGCCAATGCTTGTCGCCGACGTCCAGCTCGGTGCGGTCCGTGTAGAAGCAGAGCGTGTGCGCCGATGCCTCCAGACAGAGCTCGTAGAACATCCCTTCGGAGGCCTCGGGCCCGTCGTCCTTGGCTTTGGGCATGGGCTTCGGAGAGGGCATCGCGGGCGCGCCCTCCCAGACGAAGCGCATGAAGGCCAAGTCGGCGGGCACGGCCGAGCCATCGTTTGGATAGCGAAGGCTCAAGCGCGACTCATCCAGCACACCTCCCTGCTCGTGAGTGAATCGCTCAATCACACGGTCGGGAACGCTGCCCACCACCAGCAGCTCATCGGGCGCCAAGGGAGCAAGCTCCACCTGCGTGATGCCGCAGCCCACGAGGCTCCCGAGAGAGAGTGCACGAAACAGCTTCACGTGGCCCATCACGGCCGATCGAGCAGACGCCGTGCGGCGTGCGCCTGGGGCGTGTTCGGAAAGCGCTCGACCAACCTCTGCGCCGAGGTCCGCGCGCCGACATGATCTCCAGATGCATCCCGTGCCCGCACTTCGAGCCAGGCTGCTTCCGCGGCCAACCGGCTGCGCGGAAAGCGCTGGCGGTGCGCTGCGAGCAAGCCTTGGGCGGTCTTCGGATGGGCCTCTTCGAGCTCGAATCCTGCGTGCCTCAAGAGCGCGACCTCGGCGTCCGCGTTGTTCGCGTGTTCCGCCCGCACATACAGCGCGCGTGCGCGCGGGCCGTCGCCACTGCG
>CAZEWA010000356.1:0-5059 GCA_964515685.1 uncultured Polyangiales bacterium
GATCGCGCCCATACTTTGTCCGGAAGCTCCCCTCTGGGTAACGCCGAGCGACTCCGCCCCCATCATACACAGGACCGGTGCCGCTCAAGAATGCCTTTGCATGTTCGATGCACAGACTTGCTGCGCGAAAGGTGTGACGGCGGCGACATAGAGGCGCACGTGTGCGTGTAACGGGGGCATCGAGCGCAGAGCTTGTGATCCTGGCTTTTAGTTAAGTATCCTCAAGATTCAGCGTTTTAGAGCGGTGCGGCGGACAGGGAGACACGTTTTTGGGGACAGCGCGCGACGAGCCCTATGTGATCGAGAGGCGTATTGCCACAGGCGGTATGGCCGAGGTTTTCGTTGCCAAGCGCAATGGGCCCCACGGCTTCCAAAAGCGCGTCGCCCTCAAGCGCATTTTGCCCCAGTTTTCGGCTGAGCCTGATTTCGTCGACATGTTCATCGACGAGGCTCGGCTCGCAGCCCGACTCGAGCATGCGAACATTGTTCAGGTGTTCGATTTCGGGCAGCACACGGGCAGCTTCTTCATCGCGATGGAGTGGGTCAACGGCTCCAACGTGAATCAACTTTTGCGCGCCGTGGCGGTGCGTGATGAAGCGGTCCCGCTCGATGTCGCGCTGCATATTGCGGTCGAGGCGGCGATGGCTTTGGCCTACGCCCATGCGCTACGTGATGATGCGGGCGTGCCGCTCGCCGTCGTGCATCGCGACGTTAGTCCCGCAAATCTTCTGCTCACTCGAGACGGGCACGTGAAGCTGAGCGACTTCGGCATTGCACGCGCGGCCAGCTTCGAGGAGCGCACTCAAACTGGCCAGTTACGCGGAAAACTCGGCTATATGTCGCCCGAACAGGTTCTGGGGCGAGATCTGGATGGGCGTAGCGACGTCTTTACGTTGAGCGTGGTGCTTGCCGAGATGCTCATTGCGGAGCCTCTCTTCGGCAAGGGCCAAGATCTCGACGTGCTGATGCGCATTCGCGATGTCGATCTGTCCGTGCTCGAGCGCTCCAAGCGCCGCCTGCCGCAAGACGTGAGGGCGCTGCTTGCGCGCGGCCTAAGCAAGCAGCCGGAAGAGCGGCCCAACTCGCTTGTGTGGCTGCGCATGCTGCGGGAAATCGCAGGCCGTCGCGGCATTCATAACGCCCCGGGGCGTCTTGCCCATTTGCTTGCAAGGCTCGAGTTGGTGGAAGCGCGTCCGGGCGACGAGCTCGCCCTCGAGCCGGGGGCGAAGCCCACCAACTACTTCGATGTGTCGCAAGCCGTGCCCCTGGAGGAAGAGTCGTCGTCCGGTATCACGGCGCCGGCCATCGAGGCGGTGCTGTATCGCGTGCGCAGTGAGCGCGGTTTTATCGGTCCACTCACGTACTCGAAGCTGACAGAGCTCATCTTGGCGGGGCTCGTCGACGGCGACACCATGATCAGCCGCGCCGGGGGAGTCTTCGAGCGCGCGGCAAGCTTGAGCGAGCTCAAGCGTTTTGTCGGCTCTCCCGCGCTGCAGTGGCGCGAGCGAGACGTAGCCCGTCCCAGCATGCGTGGCGCTCTCGACGGTGTTTCGCTCTTGCCTATCGTGCATCGGCTCACGCGCGATAGAGAAACGGGGCTCTTGCACCTGCGCGACGGAAACCGCCAAAAGAAGCTGTATTTCGTCGAGGGGCGCCCGGATTTCATCGCATCGACGGATCGCAATGAATTGCTGGGCGAGCACTTGGTTGCCTCCAAGGTCTGCTTGCGGATGGAGGTCGACATGGCCTTGGCCGTGCTGCAGCGTTACGAAGGACATCTGGGAGATGCCCTGGTGGGGCTAGGAATCTTGCGCCCCGTGGCGCTGGTGCGTGCCGTGCAAGAACAAGTCCGGCAGCGCTTTCTCGAGGCCTTTTCCTGGCGCTCTGGTGAGTGGCTTTTCGTGCGCGACGCACGCAGCGGAGAGGAAACCTTTGCCGTGCAGCAAGATGGTTGTGAGCTTTTGCGTGACGCTGCACGGGTTGCGCCGATGGCCGATCTCGAAGCTGCGTTTCTGTCGCTACAGGATCGCGTGATCGTGCGTACGGCCGAGCCGCCCATGCCGCTGTCGGCCTATCGCGTGTCCGGGCTTTGGGCTCATCTGCTGCACGAAGTGAATGGGCACAGCACGCTTTCCGCCATTCTGAGTGGGCAGGCGCGAGGACTTGGGCCGCAGCGCGAAGAGACCCTCCGCGCCTTGTATCTCGGGCTTTCGTGTGAGCTTTTGCGGGCGGCGTGAGGCTGACAAAAACCGCGGGCAGTCGGCTAAGACATCGTGTTCGTTCGTCATGGACGAGCCCAGACTTGGAGCAATCGCGCGTAGTGTGGCGTGTACATGCTGGCGTGAGGCCTGTGGGCGGGCTAAGGGGTCACAATGTCGGTGCTGGAGTTTCAGGCTCCCGAGCACGGGCGCGTCCCGGTTCTCGTGGAGGTCCCGCATGCCGGGCTACAAATCCCGGCGCTTCTGCGCGACGAGATCTTAGCCTCCTCGCACGCGCTGCGGCGTGACGCGGACCTCTACGTAGATGGCCTGTACAAGCACGCACCGGAGGTAGGCGCTTCGCTGCTGACGGCGAACTTTTCTCGTTATGTCGTCGATCTAAATCGGGCGGGCGACGACATCGATCCGGTCGACGGGGGCGGCCCGCGTCTCGCTCAACCGCGAGGCGTGGTGTGGCACTTCTCCACCGACGGGTTGCCCGTGATGCGCAAACCGCTGGACCTGGCTGGGATACGCGAGCGTGTAGAGCAGTACTATCTGCCGTATCACGCGCGTCTACAGGCGGAAATCCAGGCGCTGCAGAGCCGATTTGGTTTCGTGGTCCTGGTCGCAGGGCACTCCATGCCATCAGCGGTGCAGCGCGGCCCACGCGATATCACGAGACGCGCTGATATCGTGCCAGGCACGCTAGGCCGCACCAGCGCGGACGCCCGGGTCATCGATCTGGTGGAGCGCTACTTCCGCGGCGCCGGCCTCAGCGTGCAGCATGACCAGCCCTATCGGGGTGGTTTCACTACTGCGCACTACGGACGCCCTCAAGAAGGCGTGCATGCCGTGCAGATCGAGCTCAACCGCGCGCTGTATATGGACGAGCGGACCTGCGAACCAAAGCGCGGTAATTTCGAAGAGTTACAGCGCTTGTTGCGCGGCTTGGTCGAGCGCTTGGGACAGCTCGACCTCGGATCGCGGCGCTAGAGACACAGGCGCTCGTTTAAGCGCACTGTGTCACGTTTGCGCGCTCTATCGCACGCTACGGGGCGCGAACATGGGCCTTCCGACGATCCCGCTTTTTTGGCGGGGGGCCCTGTGCTAGCTTCTTGGTGTGGAGGTCGTACTTCGCAAGGTGGGGCGGAAGCCTGGGCGGTCCGTGATGGGGCGCCTCTTGCGGGCTCCCCGCAAGGGAGCCGTCGTCGTCATTGAGTTCCCTGACGGGCTCCACGAATATGTGACCACGCCAGTGAAGCGCATCCTGCGCTTGGCGGGTCGCGAGGTGTACTACCTGCAAACGGCGAATAGCCGTTACCGCTTGGAAGTACGGTCCGATGTCGCGCCGCTCGCAGAAGCGCCAGCGGCTCATTAGCGACTGAGACCAGTGACATCGCTCTAGCCGATCTGGTGGTCGGGCACGTGCATTGAACTGGGACTCGTGTTGATCCCAGTACGCGTGCGCCGAGGGCGGGCGTGCGCCGATGGCGACCTACTTCGCGTTTCGCGCGCCGGCAATGTCTCGCTGCGAGCAGCGGGTCCGGGCTACCAAGTCGCGGAAGCTGTGCACGCATCCCGTCGCGGGGTTAATCGGGTTGGCCGACGTTCACGCCGTTGCGTGGTGAGACAAGCCGGCGCGGCAAGTTGCCGCGGCAAGCCTGCTCGATCTGCCGAACTGACGCGCGCAAAATGCTGAAAATACGCGCGAATTCACCCGGCATAGCCCCTGCATTGGGATGGGCAGGAGGTTCGCCCGCCCATGTTCCGTACCGGCCTGGATGAGTACTTCGATTCGTTGAGGGGGATAGCTCCGCTTGATGCGGATTCGGAGAGGCGACTCGCGCGGGCCTACCGCGCGGGCGATAGGGAGGCTGGTGATAAGCTGATCGCAGCGTGCCTGCCTTTCGTCGTCCGGATCGCCGTGGAGTACCGGCGCTGGGGCGTGCCGCTGGAGGATGTCGTGCAGCAGGGCAGCCTCGGCCTACTCAAGGCAGCGGAGAAGTACGACGCCGATAAGGAAGTGCGCCTGATTACGTACGCCGTGTACTGGATTCGGGCGGAGATCCGCGACTACGTGGTGCGCAGCTACCGCATCGTCCGGCTAGGCACGACGCGCTCGGAGCGAAGGGCGTTGCGGGCGTACCGGCGCGAGGGTGTCGAGAACGTGGCGGATCTCGCTGAGCGCAGCGGGATGCCTGTCGCGCGCTGCGAGAAGCTGTGGCCTATCCTTGTCCAGAGCGATTCCTCTCTCGACCTGTGCTTCGACGACTCGCGTGGACCGATTGTGGAGCGCATGCCTGGAGAGACGCCTACGCCCGAGGACTTGACTCTCGCTCGTACGCACCTGGAAGAGACGCGCTGCGCGGTGCGCGGGGCGATGCGGCGGCTCGACAAGCGCGAGCGCCGCATCGCAACCGCGCGCTTCTTGAGCGACGAGCCGAGCACGCTCGAGGCACTGGGCAAGGAGCTCGGAGTGAGCAAAGAGCGCGTACGTCAGCTCGAGGTGCGCGTGCGCGACAAGCTCAAGGGGGCGCTCAGCCAGTTTGCTCCGGCCGCTTAAACAGAAACGGACGCCGAGGGGATCCAGGCGTCCGTTTTTGCAGCTCCTAGACTCCCGGGCGAGCCGGGAGCTGCTTCAGAGCTTGGTCAGGTACTCGTCTGTGTTCTTGCGGATGCGCGTAGCACGAAGGTTCGGGTCTTCTTCGACGATCTTCTCGTCGGGCGTGACCTTGAACAGCGGCTGGCCCTTTTGGACGATGGCGCCACCCTGGTCGACCCACACCTCATCCACGGTGCCCGCGAAGGTGGCGTGCACCTTGTTGAACATCTTCATGACTTCGATGATGTAGAGCGGA
>CAZEWA010000357.1:0-5049 GCA_964515685.1 uncultured Polyangiales bacterium
AGCTTCACCGCCTATCGTCTCGGCAGCATTCCTTACGCGGAGGCGCATGCGCTGCAGGAGCGTTTGGTTGCGGCGCGCCAAGAGGGACGAATCGGCGATACCGTTCTCTTGCTTGAGCACCCGAAGGTCATCACCCTCGGCCGGGCCGCCAAGCAAGAGAACGTTCTGCTCACTGAAGACGCGCTTGCTGCACAGGGCTACGAAGTATTTTCTACGGGCCGCGGCGGCGATGTGACCTTCCACGGTCCCGGACAGCTCGTGATGTATCCCATCGTGGATCTCAAGCCTGATCGAGAAGACGTACGCCGCTACGTGAAGGACCTCGAGGAAACCATGATCCGCACCTGCGCGGATTACGAGGTTATCGCGCAACGCTGCGAAGGTCTGAATGGCGCTTGGGTCGGCGAAAACAAAATCGGCGCGGTGGGCGTACGCATCGGCCGTTGGGTGACCATGCACGGCCTCGCCCTCAACGTGAACACCGACCTGCACGCATTCGGAGCCATTGTGCCCTGCGGCATCGCGCAACGCGGCGTGACTTCCTTGGCCCGCGAGCAGGCAATCCCCCTCACCACAGACCAAGTCGGAGCGCGTGCCGTGCAGCACTTGGCGACCTTGTTTGAAGCCGAACTCCATTTCTCAGAGCGCCTACCTAGTGCGCTCGAGGCCCCATGAGCCAACGCACCCGTTGTATGGGAATCGATCCGGGCTTGCGTCGCGTGGGCATTGCGCTGAGCGATGAGGAACGCGAGTGGGCTTCGCCGCTAAAAACCTTGCTGCGCGAAAAAGACGACACGCTTCTCCTCGCCCTCGTCGAGGAAGCGAAGGCGCACGGCGTTTCCGACATCGTGATGGGCCTGCCGCTGCGGATGAACGGGACTACGGGCCCCGAAGCCAAGCGCGCCGAGCTGTTGGGCCGCGCACTGCAGAAAGCCAGCGGGATCAAGGTCGTGATGTGGGACGAACGCTTCACGACGGTGTCGGCAGAACGCGAGCTGAGAGGCTCGGGCCTGCGCGGCAACAAGAAGAAAGCCTTGATCGACCAAGCCGCAGCAACCGTGTTGCTTCAGAGCTACCTCGATGCCCAACGGTCTCGGCATGGGGACTAGCCGGCCCCCTTTTGTCGCGCGTTTCGTGTTCGCTGCTTGGTGTATCGGCACCGCGTATCTGATTTGGCTGATGCTCGTCTTCCCCAATGTTCGCGAGCACAACGTTCAAAAAGACTTCGTCGTAGAGCTCCCTGCAGACGTCTCCCTCGATGGCGTGACCCAGCAGCTCTTGGACGCGAAAATCAGCTCCCGACCGCTCGCACTAAAGGTCTATCTGCGCTTCATGGGGGTATCGTCGAGGCTCCGAAGCGGCTTCGTCGTGCTGAATCGCGGCCTCTCGGTATACGAGCACTTGCCGCGAATCGCGAAGGGCTTTGGCACCTCGATGGTGCACGTGCTCGTTCCAGAGGGCTTCAATCGCTTCGATACGGCGACACGCCTCGCGCGCTTCGGTGTGGCCTCGCGCGAATCGTTGCTCGCAGCCACCGAACACCCTGAGCTTCTAAAAAAGCTGAATATCCAGGCCGAGAGCCTCGAAGGTTACCTGTTTCCTGCCGTGTACAACTTTCTCCAGGGCACGGCCGCCGACGCTGTGGTGAGCCGCATGGTGCGCGTGTACCGCGAGCGGACCTATGCGCTCTTCGATGCCTACGCACTGGCGCACGACGGCGCTCCGTTTTCGCTCACGCCCCATGAGCTCCTGACACTGGCATCCATCGTCGAGAAAGAAGCACGCATCCCCGAGGAACGCGAAGTGATAGCCGGCGTGTTCATGAACCGCCTGACCGACAAGGACTTTCGCCCGAAGCGCCTACAGGCCGACCCCACGGTCGCTTACGGATGCCTCGTGGCGCGCGACGAGATCCCATCGTGCTCCGAGTACAAGGGCCGCGTGACGCCCGCCATGGTGCGCGATCCCGCAAACCCGTACAGCACGTACAGGCGCGACGGCTTGCCACCTGGGCCCATCTGCAGCCCTGGCCTCAAGGCCATCAAGGCCACGCTCTCCCCCGCTCAGCACGACTACTTTTACTTCGTCACGAAGGGTGGCGGACGCCACTCATTCAGCCGTTCTCTCGACGACCACAACCTGCGCGTGCGCGAGAGCCCCTGAGCGTTACGCTTGCTTCACCGAGTCGAGGCATCGACAATCGCGGCTAGAGGGACAATGCGCGAGACGAATCTGCCATGGCTTTCTTTAGCGCTGTCTGACAAAGGAGGCGCCCTAGTCGCGCCTGCGCAAGCTTTTCTTGTCGAGCACTTGCGCGATGCTGCCGAAGACTTTCGCGGTGGCCCACCCGGCCTTGTGTTCCTGTGTGAGCAGACCCTAGATTTCCTCGCGCTTCCCGAAGCGAACGAAGAAGACGACCGCAAGTTCGTGGAAGGTGGCGGCGCGCTACTCGGCCTATTGCTCATCGAGCATATCGGCGATGCCTGCCACAAACAGAGCGGCTCGACCCACCGCGTTCGACTGGGGCCCTACGGCTTTTTCGACCCGTTTTCCGCACTCGATCGAGTCCTCGACGCGCAGAGCCCTAAAGCCGAATTGATGCGCCAGGTAAGCCTCGCCGAAGCCGAAGCACGCGGAGAGGGCCCAACTTCGCGCGTGGTGTGTGAGTTCATGGCGCAGCTACGCGACGGTCGCCCAGAGCTCATGCTCGTCGATCACTTCGACCTAACACTGACGCTGCAAGACACGAGCACGGGCGAGCCACTTGAAGTGGATTTGAAGCGAGCGGTAGACAGCACGCGCGATCAGGACGTGCGCGCGGTGCACTCTGTGACCACCCGCCTGATGTCGATGCTGCCCGGCAGCCAACCCAGCCATGTTCTAGTGGCGGAAGCCCGCGAGCGGCTGATGCCCCGCATCGTTCGCACGGATGCCCTGCACGATCTCTCTGCTTCGGGCAAAAACCTGCTCGCGAGCGAGGCACTCACCTCTGAACTGAGTGTGGCGTTGCTGCTCGAGTACGACGGACGAGCGCGCTACGTGCGCGAAGCAGAGCTCTCTGTGTGGGCGCTTACCTGGAAGCAAGCGTTCGAGATGGCGTGGCGCAACTTGGCCGCGCGCTCCAAGGCCGCGCGCATCGCACCCGTTGAAACACCTGAAGGCTCTCTGTACGTAGCTCGTACCGGCGACGGTCGTGACTCCGCCCGCATCGTCTTGCCTGCATTCGGCTACGAACTCTGCAAGCGCCTGGGGCCGCGCGTGGCCGTGGCTGTCCCGCACCGAGACACATTTCTCGCGTGTGATGCAGACAACCTCCCCCTCGTCGCCGCATTGCGCAAGCGCGCGACAGAGGACGCCGCACGCGCCCCGCATCGGCTGAGTGATCAGGTTTACCTCGTGAACCTCGAGGGCGTGCTTACCCCGCTTGATTGAGGCCAATTCCGCCGATCACGCCTTCTCAGGCAGCGCATGGACGCCCGAGTTCTCTAGCGCACCGCTGAGCCTGACCAGGAGCTGCGTAATCCGCTCTGCAAGTTGGTCATCGCCATCTGGCAGATACCCGATGCTCTCCGCCGCACGCAGGCAGCCTAAGGCCTCGCGGGCGGATGAGACGGCAGCCTCGTACTCAAGCCGCCGCGCGCGCCCCGTGAGACACATGCCTTCGGCCACATGCTCCGGCACTCCGTCGCATGCTCGCTTCAAACGGCGCGCCAGGTCCTGATCCTTGCGTGCGATGGGCGCGAGCAATGACCGCACGTCTGAAGCAAGCCCCACACTTTCTACGTACAAGGTCCCCATATTCTCAGCCCTTCGTCACAACTAGCCTCGGCCTCTTCGACAAAGTCCCAACTTCAAAACCCATTCCGTGCGCGCGCACGGATCCGAATGCACGAAGACATGTTGCCATCAGAAACAAAAAGGCCGCGGAACCCTTGGTTGCCGCGGCCTTTGGTTTCTGTGTAGCGGAGCTGCCTTAACTCCCTAGAAAACCAGCCGCGAATCGCCACTTCTGCTGCCCCATAATCATCGTTTCCATGCCCGTGCGGCGCGCACAAGCAACGTTCGAGCGCGTGCTTCGCACTACAAAAGAACTCGATGTTTGAACGGTGGACGGCATTTGACTGTTCCAACGATAAGCGGCGCCTCTGGCTTGTCAACGACTTTCCTCGTGAACCCTGTCCGAAGCCAAAGCCGTGCGAGCGTAGCGAAAGGTATGTTTTCTGCCTGTTAAGCGCAGACGGGGAGCGCATTCGGTAAGCGGCTATCGCGACGAAAAAGCCGCGAGACAGCACACACACGCCATCCCCGCACATCGAGTAGGAGCTGAAAATGAAGTTGTTTTACGCACCCGGCGCTTGTTCGCTCACCGTCCACATCACACTGAGGGAAACAAACACACCGTTCGACTTAGAGAAAGTGGACATCAAAGCAAAACAGACCGCGACAGGCCGAGATTTTCGCGACATCAACCCCAAGGGCTATGTCCCCGCACTCGAGCTAGACGACGGTCAAGTCCTCACTGAAAACCCTGCGATTTTGCAGTTTCTTGCCGATCGGAACCCGAGCACAAAGCTTGCGCCCCCCGCAGGCACACTCGAACGCGCGAGGCTGCAGGAACACCTAAACTACGTGGCTGCCGAGCTGCACCCAGCCTTCAAGCCATTCTTCAATCCCAGCACCAGCGACGAAACCAAGCAAGCCTCGACCAAGACCATCCGCTCGCGCCTCAAGCTCATCGACGGCCTGCTCGCAAAGCAGCCCTACTTGCTCGGCGAACAAATCACGGTGGCCGACTTCTACCTGTTCGTCATTACACGATGGACCCGAGACCTCAATATTCCTCTAACCGACCTACCCCACGTGACAGCCTTCCTCGAGCGCATAGGTTCGCGTGAGAAGGTGAAGGAGGCGCTGAAAGTGGAGGAGCTGATTTGATGGCGTTCGGCGAAAAGCTCGAAAGCAAACGCGCGCGGGCGAGCTAGAGCAAGAGCCGAATGGCATCTCTGCGGCGCTGAGGCGCCTGGTCGAGGAAGCGAGCAAACGCAATCC
>CAZEWA010000358.1:0-5043 GCA_964515685.1 uncultured Polyangiales bacterium
TCAGGCATGGGGCGGAACGGCGACCGCACTGGCATTGGCAATGAGGCGCGCTTGCATGAGGCGTGTGAATCGCGCTCGCGTGGATCGAACACGTGGCGGGGCCGTTTCGACACGTTTCGCAGGCACAGTGCGCGACCTCTCGCACGCTGAGAGCGGGCATGGCCTATGCAGCTTTCAGATAGTTCGGCGCACACCGCTCGCGCTAAGGAGGAATGGCCATGGCCCAGAAGGTGAGGGACCACGAGGTGTTGATTTCAGGTGCGGGGCCTGCAGGCTTAGGCGCAGCGCTCTTCTTTCGGAGGGCGGGGGCGGACGTGGAGCTGATCGACAAGCGGTGGCAGGGGCCAGCGCGTAACCCTGCGGTGCTACTCCATCCAGACACCTTGGCGCTGTTGGACGATGTGGGAGTGCGCTTCGATCTCACTCGCGATGTGCAACCGATCGACAGCCTCGCGTTCTATGAGGGGAGTGCGCGTCGGGGCCGCGTGGAGTTCGAGGCCGATGCCAAGTCACTCGGGTTTGCGGCCGTGGTGCCCATGTCCGTGCTGCGTGAGAGGCTCGAGCAGCGCCTAGACGACATGGGGATCGAGGTGCATTGGAACCATCGACTCGCGAGCATCGAAGCTGAAGGTGAGCGAATTCGCACGGAGGTGGATGTGCTTGGAACCGAATCGCTCGGCTACGGAGTGCTGCATGCGGAGGCATACGTCAAGCATCGGCTGTATCAGGCGCCGCACGTGCTGATCGGTGCCGACGGTCCAGAGTCAGTGGTGCGACAGCAGCTGCATTTTGCCTGGGATTCTGTCGGTGAGGCGAAGGTCATGCTGGCCTTCGCGGTCGACACTTCGCTACATCTCGGCGGTGAGATGAGGGTGACTCGAAGCGAGCGAGGCGTGCTCTCCTCGGTCTGGCCCCTGCCCGGTGTGCAGGCCGTGCGCGTAAACATGGCGCTGCCCATGACGGATCCGCTGTCTGCAAAAGCAGAGCGTGGTGAAAAGCCCACTGAGCACGAGCTGCTTGAGCTGGTTCGCGTGCACCTGCCCTGGTTCGAGGAAAGCGCGACGAATGCCCGGCTCGTAGTGTTTGAGGTCTTCACGCCGACGTTGGCGAGTGAGACCCAAGCCCATACTTACTTGCTTGGAGAGTCGTCACATCGACTCTTACACTTTGTCTCCCACTCACTCAACCTCAGCTTGCGACGTGCCCACGAGCTGTCAACGATGGTAAGAAAAGAACGGCTTGGTCAGATCGGCGCTCCTTCTTTTGCGGAGTCGGGAAGAGCGTGGCGCTCTGCCGCCGAAAGGATTGCAACGGCGTCGAGCGAGGGCTTGGCACCCGCTGCAACTGCGTTTTCGCCCGCGCAGGACTACGCGTGGGTCCTGCCCTTGATTCCAGCCGCAGGCGACCAGCTGCTCGATATCGCAAGCAAGCTACACACGGCGCAAGCCTGACGACTCATTCCTGTAAGAGGGATCGTACAAGCAGATGCGACTTGTGTAATCCCTTTTAGCCGTCGCCGTACACCGCTCGCGCGTCACGTGCCAACGCCTTCAGCGTGCTTGAATCGGCGCCTTCTTCGCGCGGCCCCAGGCGACAAACAGGGCCAGTGCACCGATCACGGCGTTCATCGGCAGCGACGCCCATTCGCCACGTGAGGCGTGGAAAGCGAATGCCAGCAGCATAATCACAGCAATCCCGATGCCCGCGAGTGGTGTCAGGGAAGGCTTGATCCGCGTTGCAGTCGGCAAGATCAAGCCCAGCCCCCCTGCGAACTCGGAGGCGCCGATGAAGCGCAACAGCGCTTCAGGCAAGGCCGGTCCGTCGGCGGCGAGCTCGGCTACCGGCGTGGACATCTTCATCACGCCGAGCATCGTGAAAAACACGCCGAGCAGGATTTGAACGATCCACAGGGATATGTGGAGTTTTTTGGAGGGGGAGGGTGCGCTCTGGGAGCTCATGGGGCGGTTACCTCTATGTGCCTAGCTGGTTACTGCTTGTGACTTGGAGCAAAATAGAGACTGCTAGCGTACGCGCAAGGAGGCACATGAATGTCACTAAGTCGTATGGATGTGCGTCATGGGGATTGCCTGGCTGCGCGTGAGGTGCTGAACCGCGTCGGGGACAAGTGGAGCGTCTTAGTCGTTGGGTTGTTGGGGGAAGGCCAAAAGCGGTTTAGCGAGCTCAAGCGAGCTATCGATGGCATCTCTCAGCGCATGCTCACGCTGACGTTGCGCGGTCTCGAGCGCGATGGGCTCGTCACGCGCACGGTGTATCCGACGGTCCCGCCGCGGGTCGACTACGCACTCACGCCGCTTGGCGTCACACTGCTCGAGCCAGTTTCGGCGCTGGCGGCCTGGTCACAGGCACATCGCGAAGAAATCCAAACTGCACGCGCTCGATTCGATGCCTTGGCAGTGGAGAATGCACGCGATGGTGAGACGCAGGGGCTCCGCGGAGACTTGCCGTAGCACTCTTCTGCGTTGCGATTGCGCTCCACTTCGCGCGCATCCGTATACGAGGAGCTGGCATGCGGGCTGCACACTTTGGCTGGACTCAAACGCTCGCTCATTTGAGCACGCGCACAGCTCCGCTCACACCTGGCGGAGCGCGCGCCGAGGGGGATCGATGTTGCAAGCTCCGTATCGTTTTGTTCCTGTTCTCAGCGATGTTTACCGCATGGGCTATCGACAGGCCGCGAAGGTCTGGTTTGCGGGCTCAGAGGTAGAGTGTCCCGTCTGCGAGCGGACGTTCGCGCGTTTTAGAACGGGTGCGCATCTTGGAAACTGTCCGTATTGCGGTGCCGCGCCGCGCCACAGGCTGTTGCGTCTCAGTCTCGAGAAGGAGTGGAGTCGACACCCTTCCGAGCTCGATGTGCTGCACTTTGCGCCTGAATGGGGGACTGAACGCAGCATTCGTCTGAATCCGCGGGTGAGACGCTATGTCACGGTCGACCTAGCTGCGCCCAGGGTCGACGTCCGATGTGACATCACCGCGCTTGATTTTGCAGACGCCTCATTCGACCTCATCTTTTGCTCGCACGTGCTGGAGCATGTGCGAGATGACCGCAAGGCCATAAGTGAATTGCGTCGCGTATTGCGTCCGGGCGGAGTAGCGTACATTCAGGTTCCTTGGAACCCGAAAAAGCACACGGATGAAGACCCGAGCGTCACGGATCCAGCGGAGTGTGCGCGCCGATTTGGGCAGTTTGACCATGTGCGCATGTACGGAAGCGATCTCGTCGGCCGCCTGCGCGAGCCTGGCTTTGATGTGGAGCAGTTGCGTCCGACCCGCAGCATGACCGCAGGCGATATCGCTCGGTTTGGTCTGTGGGACGACAGCATCTTTCGCTGCCGTGCGCGCGGGGCTGCAGACAAGCAGCAGCGTTCTTAGGGAGAGCGCGCCCAAGCTCCGCAGGATGGCCGTTGCCTCAACGTCGAGCGAGGCTTCGCAGGCGCAGGAAAAGGGTAAGTCGTGCCGTCGGAAAAATCTTTTCAGCTTGGTCGATCTCGGCCAAGCTCGTTCGTCGCTTGTACGAGGACGTAGCCGGCACCTAGGGGGCCGGAGCGAAAGGAGCCCCGAAATGAAGGTCATGGTCATCGTCAAGGCAACCAAGAACAGCGAAGCGGGCGCGATGCCGAACGAAAAGCTGCTTACGGAAATGGGCGAGTACAACGAGGAACTGGTCAAGGCCGGTATCATGCTCGCGGGCGAGGGGCTGCAGCCGAGTGTGAAGGGTAGGCGCGTGCAGTTCTCGGGCAGTAAGCGCACGGTGGTGAATGGGCCATTTGCCGAGACCAAGGAGCTCATCGCTGGCTTTTGGATCTGGCAGGTGCGCTCGATGGAGGAAGCCGTGGAGTGGGCGCGCCGCTGCCCGGACCCGATGCCGGGTGAGGACGCTGAGCTCGAAATTCGCCCCGTTTTTGAGGCGGAAGACTTCGGTGAGGCATTTACGCCCGAGCTTCAGGCGCAGGAGGAGCGCCTAAGGCTCGAACTCGAGCGGCGGCAGCGCAAGGCCTAGACATCGGTTGACAGGCTCGCCCGTCGTAGAGCTGAACCGCGTGGTCACGGTGGGTAGGCGTACGGTCCCGAAGACCCTAGAGGGCGGTTGCGTATCGATTGCGTTACAAACAGTTCGTCCCCCAGCTCGCGAAGCTCGTCCCCCAACCCCGAAATGTTACCCATCGTCCCGGTTGCACAACGAGGAGCCTTGGACCTAGGGCGCTGTGCCCTCCACACAAGGCGTTCCGATCGGGACGCAGGTACAACCGCGGAACCTTCCTGCTCTTCCGTTGTCCTCTGCATCATGCGCACGACGCGGCTCCAACTCGTTCTGATGGCTGTGAGCTTCCCGATGGCCGGTTTGTCGATCTTCGCGGTGGGCGCTGTGTTTCGTTCAAGCTCGAAGCTGGACGCGCCCACCCTCGATCCGAACGGCCAGAGCATGCAGGGATTTGCGGGCGTGACGAGGCAGATCAGAGGTGGCTGCGGATACCCGGTGAAGCTTAGCTTTGAGCAAATCCTGAAGTCTCCTGCGACACGCCTCGTGTTCGAGGGCATCGTGGAGCAGGTGCTCGCGCCGCGTCACGTGCGCGGTTCTCGCTTTGAGCATGTCTACTCGCCCGTAGAGGTACGCATCACCGCGATGCATCGCGGCGAACGGCCGCGGCATGGGCGACTTACGTTGCGAGCATTCGGAGGCATCGTCGATGGCATCGAGTTTGTGAGTTGTCTCGAGGCGAGCGAGGCGCTGCGAACCGCAGGAACCAAGGTCGTGGTCGTGGCTGGGGAGCCCGCGCAGGTGGAGGGCGACACGCTCCGCGCGATCACTGCCAACGCCGTCTACGCGGTGGAAGGTGGCGAACTTCGTGAGATTACCTACGCGAACTCGAGCAGAGACCCTGATGCTTGGATTTCGAAAGAGCGCGCAGAGCTACTGCTGCTCGGCGCGGCGATTCAGTAGGGGCGCAATAGTAGAGGCGACCAGAGATCTTGTGCACACTGCATTTGCTGGGAAGAGCGCTGCGTTCGGCGCAAGATGCGCTC
>CAZEWA010000359.1:0-5026 GCA_964515685.1 uncultured Polyangiales bacterium
TCGTTGTCGATTTGGTCGCCGCACAGCTCCGATTCGGGCGCGTTTTCCTCGTCGATTTTTCCGTCGCAGTCGTTGTCGCGAAGGTCGCCGCAGATTTCATGGACCAAGCACGGTACGACCTTACATCGGCCCTCGACGCAGGCTTGACTCGTAGGGCAGGGGTCGGGCTTGCCCTGTGTCAGAACGCAGCGGGCCGAACTCTCGGGGTCGGCCAGAAAACTGCAGCCGCCAAGCCAGAGCGTTAGGCCGTAAAACAACCACAACAGCCTCATAACAGTGCCTCGAACGCGAGGAAGGCTCCGTTGTGGGTGGCGGAGACTGCAAACTGAAAGGGGCGCACGGGCTCCTTCTTGGGAGCGACCACCGTTCGCTCGCGCAGCGCAAAAAGCAGCACTGCGGTGACCCCGAGGGACACGCCTGCAAGCAACATGACATCGCTCGCCAAGGCCAGGTGTTCGGTTCGCTCGACTAAGTGGTTACGGCGTTTTGCGCTGCCATCCTCGCCCAATCGAAAGCGATTTGTGTCGTGTTCTCCCATCAATGCCAGCACGCCGGTCGTGCCTGAGCCTACGAGCGCCACCGCACTCAGCGAGGCGAGTGTCCAAAACGGAGCGTCTGCCACGCCGCGCTTCCGAATGGTGACGACGGGTTTGGGCGCATGGTCGACCACATGCCGCGCGCCTTCAAGGCGTTGAAGCGTGGTGACGGTGCGTTCGCGTTCCAGGCTCTCTTGGGCAGGCAGCATGTCCAGGTAGCGTCGATAGAAGGCGATGGCGTGATCGATTTCGCCCAGCAACTCGTAGACGCGAGCCACGTTGTACACGAGGTCCTGTGACTTCGGATCGAGGTTGACCGCGATCTCGAGCTCCAAAAGCGCGTCACGGTAGCGGCCGCTGCGGTAGTGCTCGCGCCCGCGCTCGTAGTGCTTGAGCGCCCTTTCCGGGGGGGCCTGAGCGGCTGCGGCATCGGCTGCTTCAGCGCCTGGGGCAACGTCGGCATGTACTTCGCTGCTCGCCTTTCCGGCTGTATCTTGTGCAGAAACACGCGGTGAAAAGCTAAAAGCGAGCGCTGCGCAGACCAACAGAAACCCATAGCCCCCGTGCGCGGCTAGATAGCTGCGCAGAGCTCGTTCCAAAATCAGGTAGGCATGGCGAGCGTGCACGGACAAATGGGGGCCTAAGAGGCCTGGAGAATGCCACGAAGTCAGGGGTTTCGTCCCGTTCGCAGGCACTCTCCGTGATATGCCTTAGGTTCCCATGAATCGCATCGTTTGCTCGCTGGTCGTCACGCTCCTGTGGTGCAGTACGTCCGTGTATGCGCAAGTACGTACACCCCTCACTTCCGCCACCGCGTTTCCTGTATCCATAGTGAGTCCAGATAACGCGGCGGCTACCGCGATCAACCCTTCAGCGCTCGGCGCGTTGGACGGGGTGTCCTTGACCTACAGCCATGTGGCTGGGGCGCAGGGGACGGCTTATCCGAATCGAAGCGATGGCCTGTGGTTTGGTGGTCGCGCCTCGCGAAGGCTTGCGCTCAGTGGCGGCCTCGAGTTCATGCGGACGGACACTGTGGGGCTCGCATCCACCAATGGTTTTTCGGCAGCCGCCGCGTTGAATCTCTCGCGCAACTGGAGCTTGGGTACGACCTATCGTTTTCGCTCGCCCAAGGATGCTGGGCCTAACCTCAATACGGCCGATGTAGCGCTCTCGTTTCGCCCCTCGCCGACTTTGGGCATCAGCCTCATCGGGCGCGATCTTGCGGCGCACGACAAGCATCTAGGCGACTTCAGGCTGCGTCGTTCGGGCCTGTTGGCGATGGCGATACGGCCCCTGGGGGACGACCGATTCATGCTCGAACTCGCAGGTCTCGTCGATCAGGAGCGCGACATGGGCGTGCGCGTCGCGGCCCAGGCCACGGTGCCCTGGATCGGGCGCTTGGGTGCGGCTGGCGAACTCGTTGAATTCGGTAATCGGGAAGTCTGGACGATCACGGCCGGGCTCGACGTGCGCTGGGGGGGCATGTCGGTCGCGCCGGCGCTGCACACGGCGAAAGACGCAAACCGCATGGGCTGGTCGCTGCTGGCTGACGTGCACTCGCAGCCTCGTCGCGGCCTGCCTGGTGTGCGCTACGTGGCGCGCATTCCCATGGAAGGCCTCGGCTCTCGCGCATTGCTGAACACGATCCTGGCCCTCGAGTCGGCGCTCTACGACCCGCGTGTTGTCGGCGTGTTGATCGAGCCCCGCGACACCGGGGTGGGGCTTGCGGTGGCTCAGGAAGTGCGGTTGGTGCTGCAAACCTTGGAGCGAGCCGGCAAGAAAACTTTTTGCCACCTCGAGATGGCCACCGGATCGGAGTTTTATCTCTGCGCAGGAGCAGCTCGGGTCTCCATGGATCCGGCCGGCATGCTGCGCTTGATGGGTGTGTCGGGGGATTCGCTGTACTTCGGCGATCTCTTGCGCGACGTGGGCGTGCGAGCTGATTTCGTGCGCATCGGTCGCTACAAGAGTGCGCCCGAGCAGTATACGAACGCAGCCAGTTCGGAGCCTGCACGAGCGCAGCGGACCGAGCTACTCGACGCGGCGTACCGTCGCTT
Organism: uncultured Polyangiales bacterium; assembly: GCA_964515685.1. Taxonomy (GTDB): domain Bacteria; phylum Myxococcota_A; class Polyangia; order Polyangiales; family DASUME01; genus DASUME01. Next base: position 2,594 of record CAZEWA010000359.1, read on the forward strand.
GGTGTACGATTTGTCCTCGGATTTGGGGCGCGATGAGGCGTCTGTTCGTGCCATGCTCGATCGTGGGCCGTTTTTGGCGCCTGAAGCCTTGGCCGAAAAACTCGTGGCCAACGAGATCGATCGTCGCGACGTCACGGCGGAGGCGCGCTCGGTGTTCGGTCCGCGCGCTCACGTCCTGTCGCAGGGGCCCCGCGCCAAAGACCCTACTTTTGGTCCCACTGGGCAGGTCGGGGTCGTGGTCATCGACGGCGCTATCGTCGACGGCGAGAATGTCGACGTTCCGTTTATCGATGTGCACATGAGTGGCGGTCGCACCATCGTCGACGCCATCGACAAGCTGGCGGGAGATCCACGCATCCGTGCCATCGTGCTGCGCATCGACAGCCCCGGAGGCGCGGTGATGGCCTCCGACCAAATCTATCGCGCTGTGAAACGAGCCAGGGAGCGCAAGCCCGTGATCGCCTCGATGGGCGGTGTGGCGGCGAGTGGCGGCTACTACGCAGCGGCCGCAGCCAGCGAGATCTGGGCGTCGCCGTCGACGGTCACGGGTTCCATCGGCATCTTTTACGGCAAGGTCGATATCGCACCTCTGGCGGCCAAATTCGGCGTCGGAATCGAATCGGATAAACGCGGCGCCCATGCGGGTGCGGAAAGCACGTTCCGGCCGTTCACCGACGAGGAGCGCGCAGCACTCTCGGAGAAGGTGCGCATCTGGTACCGGCAGTTTCTTGGTCGGGTTGCGGAGGGGCGCAAGATGTCCATCGAGCAGGTCGATGGGCTGGCGCGAGGTCGCGTATACAGTGGCGATACGGCCAAGGAAATCGGGCTCGTCGACCACCTCGGCGGCTTTGGTTCGGCTCTGGCGCGCGCGCGGGAGCTCGCGCAGCTGACCCCAGATGCCGATGTGGTGATCGTGCCCAGGCGCCCGTCGGGCCTGCTCGATTACGTCTTTGCCTCACGCGAAAACACGGCTCTCAGCCAAGTGCTTCCCGAGAGTCTCACGCCCTTCTTGGCCCAGCTCGTACTGCTGAATCGGGTAGGCGGGCTTGCGCCGCTAGCTTTGTACGAAGGGCCTGCGGCGCTGCGCTGAGCAGGCAATCGCGACGAGCTTGCCTGCGCTCGCCCCAGGTCGGCCTTCAGGCAGCTTTCTTGGCGTCTGCAGGAGCGGCCAGCATGCCGGCCGGCAGCGAAGTCACGGGGCGCTTGTAGGCCCGCCAGAAGCAGAAGATGCCCAGGGCCAACGTCAGCAGGGACGAGAAGTGTCCAGGCGTCAGTCCGTCGTAGGTCCGGTCGGCCACACGCAGGTAGTCGAGGCCGAAACGCACGGGTGCGTAGAGCACCGCGATGAGGCCGAGCCAGAAGCCGTAGGGGCGCGGCTTACGATCGAGCCACAGGAACAACGGCACCACCACGATGGTCCACAGAACCTCGTAGAAGCCGAGGTCGTGGCGCGTGGCGGTGGGTAAACCTGGGTACTGAAAGTTCTCTACCGCCAGGAAAAAGTCGGTCTCTTTTCCGGGGTGGTCGTGCACGACAAAGCATCCGAGACGCCCAAAAAACCAGCCGAGCGGTAGCCCAAATGCGATTTGATCGAGGGCAGGGAACAGCGGAAAGCCCCGGCGCCAACGCCAGTAGAAGCCGCCGATGACCGCTCCGAAGAAGCCGCCGAACGAAGAGAGGCTCTTCCAGGGCATGAGCAGCTCCCAGGGCGCCTCGAGGATTCGGTCTGGTGTGTAGAACACCATGTCGAAGACGTGCCCGAGCAGAAAGCCGATGATGACCACATGGGTCGCGCAATCAGTGACAACGTCACGGCGCATGCCCAGTTTCACACCGTGCCACTCCGAGAGGCGCATCCCGGCAAGGACGCCGATGGCGACCAACATGCCAAAAGGCTGAATCCCGATTTGGGTACCCGGGATGAGAATGCCTTCGAGCTTGAACCAAGGAATGTAGAGCAATGCGGACACAGGTTGCGCAGCCTAGCAAAAAAAGGCCGTCCTGGTTTTGTGCATGCTCATGCCACGCGCACTTTGACATCACGAGAGGTCGCCGCTAGATCGCGCCGGGTTTCCTTGTCCCGAGTCAGCCCTAGGAGCGCAGCATGACTGAGATCGTCGGTGTATTTGGTCGAGAGATCCTCGATTCGCGAGGCAATCCCACCGTTGAAGTCGAAGTTCAGCTCTCAGATGGCGGACGGGGTCGCGCGGCTGTGCCCTCGGGCGCTTCCACGGGTGAATACGAAGCCTTTGAGCTGCGGGATGGCGACAAGGGCCGCTACCTCGGCAAGGGCGTGCTGAAGGCCGTCGACAACGTGAGCCGCGAGATTGCACCGGCCTTGCTCGGTCTCGATGCGCTCGACCAGGGACTCATCGACCAGGTGATGCTGGAGCTCGACGGAACCGAGAACAAGCAGCGCCTCGGCGCCAACGC
>CAZEWA010000360.1:0-634 GCA_964515685.1 uncultured Polyangiales bacterium
CCAAGGTTGCTCCAAAGTGTCGAGCGGCACGAGCGCCTAGCTTTCACTGTGGTCTGAGCACGGAAGCGATGGAACTGTTTCTGTTTTCCAGGGTTGCCCGCAAGAGTATCAAAGGTGGAGTCGTGCGACGCATGACAGATAAGTGGTTCAAAGCGGGAGTTCTCGAGGGGAGAATGAGTAGAAGCGAGGTACAGACGACACACCACAGGTAGGGGTGATCTCACCCGCTTCTCGCGCACGTGTTCCTGCACCATGTGTTCGACGAATGGTTTCGCCATCGCTCCGCATACAACGCGCGTGCCGTATGTCTTTCTGCATGCCCTCACTCTAAAAGGCACAACAAAGCGGGGAGCTTTAGGTGTCGTCTGCCCGCATGCCGGTGATCTGGATGTCCACATGACGGCGTCCCGTCTGTCCACGTGCACGCGAGATCCGCACACGGTCGACCGGCACTCGCATGGTGCTCGGTCAGGTCAAGACGGATGAGATGTCCAACGAGATCAAGGCGACACCGCGTCTGTTGGAGCCGCTCCAGCCCACCGATATCTGGCGACGGGCGACGCGACAGGGTGCCAGAAGGAGATCACTGACAAGCTCGTTGGGTCCAAGGCGGACTATTTGCTCGCAGCGAAAG
>CAZEWA010000360.1:644-1475 GCA_964515685.1 uncultured Polyangiales bacterium
CGACCGTCGTCGGAAGCTTTGATGACGTACTTTGTGAGCCCGCATTCGCTGCCACCCATCGTCAAACTGAAAACAAAGACCACGGACGCGTTGAGGTTCGCAGATGTCGGACCATGAACATGGACGCAGAGCGCGACGCACCCTTCGACCAATGAACAGCGCTCAACGACATTGTTCGCGTCGAAACTCAGCGTACCTCACGGTACAAATCTCTGTCGAGCCGGCACCACGTCACGTCGCGTTGCGAGTTCTCTCCCAAGGACGCTTTGCCTGCATCCAGAAGCCACTGAGGAATCGAGAACCAGCTTCGCTGGGTGCTCGATGTTGCCTTTCGCAAGGACGAGCGTTGCGTACGGGCAGGCAAAGCCGCCGACGCAGTCATACGTAGCCATCAATCTCCTCAGGGCTCAAGAGCACAGGAAGTAAGATCGACAGGTCAGTTTGCAGGCCAAAACGACTCGTGGCTGCTGAAAAAAAACAGTCCATGATCCGGATACTCGAAATGCATTCCTGATCTGATGCGATGGCTTTGGGGTGATCCGCCCGCACAGCTAAGGGCTGTCCCTGCTGCGCTCGGTGGCCGGGCAATCACCCCGTCTGTGCATTGACTCAAACAGAGATGTCGACTACCACGGACAGTCTCATAGACCTTACAACGCACAGAGGAATGAAATGGACCGGACTCGCACTATTCTGTTGAAGCATGTCTGTGTTGCCGTACTCGCTCTATCGGCTGCAGGGTGTGGCGACCTAGATGCTGGACATGAAGATTCTCTGGAAAACAATCCCGACGAGGAAGCTACAACAACGCCTGATGCTGGGGCCGAACCG
>CAZEWA010000360.1:1485-2651 GCA_964515685.1 uncultured Polyangiales bacterium
TTGAGGAGGCCGAACTTGCATTGGCGAATGCAGAACCGCGTACGGAGCCGGAGATCGAGGAGGACGAGCTCATTCCAAAGGAGTTCCTTAGACAGCATAATAAAGGCGCCCGCGTCTACCGGTGGCACTCAAATGGTGGAGGCAATTTTCCGAATGACATTACGCTGATGCCTGTCAGCACGCACTTTTGTGCCCTTACTGCCGTCAGAGGTGACCTCGGAGGCAACAACTCAGCTGTGGTCGTTCACCGGAGCAGCGTACCTTTGTCGCCCCCTCGTAATGGCCGTTACAATGTTGATGATGATGCGGGCTCGGCCTGGAAACTGGCCGGCTATCAGTTCACAAACAAGAGCCTGACTGCCGAAGCGACCTGCGTTCCGCTCTCTAATTTTACTGTCAGCCCTGGCGGACATGTCAAGCCTCAGCTGAGTGGAATGTTCGGCGCTGTGGCATACTCGGGTCGACCAAATTGCTTGTCCACTTCAAAATCCGCGAACTTGCCGAATTACGCGGCACCTACCCTTGCTGGAGTAAGGGGGCTTTTTAATGGTGGAGGAGAGGAGTCTCATGTGATTGTGCCCTCGGTTTCCCAGAATGGTGGTATGTACACAACCGGCATGAAGGTGGAAGCAAAAGCCGGAACAACTTGTAAGAAAGTTGAAGCTGTTGCGGTCTCCCTTTCGTTTTACCCTGCGAACCTAAAATACCCTCCTTTCATGGCGGTTATTAACCAAACTATTTCGGCCAATGGGAACATGCGCACCGTCAGGCTCATCCCCACCAACAATGGATTCTGCTACCTAACCAGAATTAGTGGCGACTTCAATGGCGCCGGAGAGCGCGTGAACATCCTGACTGAAGTTGTCAATGGTGTTGAATATTGGGCACTTCAAGCCAGGGCCGAAGGAGGAAAAGCGTACGGATCCGTCGACTGCGTCTGGTACAACCAGAAGCTTCCGGTCATTTACTAGACTTATTGTGCAATATGGCAAATCATCCTTGGTCAAATTTCGAGCTCAATGACGATGCCTTGTAGACGCCTTTCCTTGCGATATGTCTCGGTCGCTCTGACCGTAAGCGGTGCGTGCGGAACGACGGACGATGCAGAAATTCTGCCCGTTTGCATCGAAGCAACTGAGCTTGCGATCTATGGGGCGAATGCCGAT
>CAZEWA010000360.1:2661-3414 GCA_964515685.1 uncultured Polyangiales bacterium
GATGGACAGAGCTGGGCGATCGGCGCGATCGAGGGAGACGATGGTACGCTGTATTGCTCAGGTTTCCTGGTTGCTTCACGCTGGGTAATGACGGCTGGACATTGCGCTGTAGATGATGCCTGGTTTCGTCTAGCTGGTCGCGGAGCGGACTCGGTAGCGCGCATTAAGCTGCGTGACGCGTACCTTAGTCCTCAACAGGACCTTGCGCTCATCTGGCTCGACGATACCGCGCCACTAGATCAAACGCTTCTCTTGCCATTGCTGCCGCCCGGTACCGATTCGGTTAGCGTCGGGGACCGAGCGATTTTAGCAGGTGTAGGGGCGACGGAGGAGGGGACACATGGCGCGCTTCTGTTCGTGGAGGAAGAGATTGTCTCGGTAGACGAGGTATTTGTAACGGTCGATGGCAAAGGTACTACAGGTGCTTGCTCCGGCGACTCTGGTGGTCCGCTGCTCGTCAACGACGATGAAGGAAACTTGAGAGTGGTAGGCATCCTGAGTAAAGGAGCACCAAGTTGCCTCGGCATCGACGTATACGTACGAGTGGACCAGCAGTCTAGTTGGATTTTGAAGGTCATCGAAGCTCATCCCCAGACATCTTTAGAGCCCCCATGCCGCGCTGTTGAGACAGACCAGAGATAGTTCTTCGGCATTGGGGTACGAGCAGGTTGAACTCGTGCTCGCGCAAGATCTCGCTCTTCTTGTTGAAGGGGCGTGCTCGCAGCTTGGTCGCGATGGCTCGCTCAGCGTGCT
>CAZEWA010000360.1:3424-5002 GCA_964515685.1 uncultured Polyangiales bacterium
ATAGGGGGAATCGTCCGTTTCCTCGGATCTCACGATGAGAGAGAGGTGATGGCATGTTGGGCCGTCAGTCACGTCTCGGTCTCGTGGCGATACAAGAGGGGAGTCGCTTCCAGTTATCCCAGCTTCACGAACCATAGAGTCCAGAACATCGCGGCGAACCAACGCGCCAGGTGTGCCGGGAGCCCCGGAAGCAGGGGCTCTCCAGAGCGCGACCAGTTTTTTGCGCTGACCATCAGCGCGGGCCACCCGAGCACGGTGGACACACGCACCAGGTCCTTGGCCGCGCATGCGAGCGCGAGTGCCAGCACGAGCACCAGGACCATCCGTCCGCGCCCGCCCGGGGTGCTTCCGCGGATCTCCCGGATCACGAACCACCATCCGATCCCCGCGAGGGACACGAGGCAACCCGTCACTTCCAAGATCGCATCGAGATCGCCAGTCATCAAGCCCGTGACCCGTGCCTGGCCTACTTCGAAGAGCCACGCGAGGCGCGAGCGCCCGGGTCGAAACCCGCTCCACAGCAGGCCGCCGCGATGGGTTGCGATCACTGCCAGCGCGAGTGTGAGCGCGCACGTCACGTCACGTCGTCGCTGCGGCGCATTCCAAGAAAGGAGCCAGGTGAAGCCGAGCAAGGTGAGCGCCTGTTCGTGGTGCGCGAGCCCTGCCAAGGCGGCGCCCGTCATCCACCAGGTCTTCCTGCCCTCTGCGAAGAACACTAACAGAAGTCCAACGAGCACGAAGACGTCGCTCTTGGTCAACCACTCCCGCAGACACGCTAGAGTGAAGCCCGAGAATAAGGCGGCGAAGAAGCGGAGTTGCTCACGCGATGAGAGTCCACTACGCGCGATCACAGCGACCACACCGGTGAAACCCAGGAGCCACATAGCGATTCCGAGCCCCCACAATCCAGCCCTCGAATCGACGTCAAACACGTACCCCAACCACAAGACGAGCGGCGACCCATAGAGGAAGTGGCGTTCAGGGGGCAAGACGTCGACCCAGGGGCGCTCGAACGCCGACAACAGATGAGCCACGTCATGCAGGTGCGGATAGGGGTGAACCAGCAACGTCGCCAGGAACGCGAGGGCTGACGTGAGGTAAAGGAGCCCGCGGGGATGATTCGAAACCGCTGGGAACCAACGGTCCAAGAGCTCCATCCACGGGCATGGTACATGCGCAGCATCGCGGCTGCGGCTGTCCGCGACCACGGAATCGACGCCGATCGTCATGAGCGCGTTCGTGGTTCCGCCTCGCGCGCACGTCAAGTCATTCTGCGTCGAAGTGGTTGTCCGAGTGAGATGCTGGACACGGCACCAAAGCAGGCGTGTCAGGTGAAGCACACTAAATTGTGTGGAGGCGGTTAAAAAGCAGTGTTTTTGAAAGCGCTTTGCCGCGGTAGGGGAGGCGTAAGACTTCGACCGTGAGGGGCTCCTCAGTGCGAAGCAGGGTGATCAGCAGACTCACTGCACATTAATCGAGTGCACGTCCAAATCTGTAAAATAGGTTTGGCGTCGGTTCTGAAGAGCAACGCAGGCCGACTTGGACGCATCGAGCGAACGCGGACCTGATGGGGTGCGC
>CAZEWA010000361.1:0-4952 GCA_964515685.1 uncultured Polyangiales bacterium
GCATCGACCTGCGTCACCGAATCCACGACGAGCGGCGCGCCATCGACCGAGATTTGCGGCGTGCCGTAGGCGCGTGGGGCTTGGTCGAGGTCAGGGTAGTTGACCCAAGTAACGAGGCCCTGCCCCGCCAGGCGGCGCGCAGATTGAAAGCCCACCGGATCCATGAACAACGAGCCGTAGGTGAGCGCCAGACCAATCGGAACACGCTCTGCATGCAGCGCAGGCACACGCCCGTAGTTCACGACGACCAACAGATCGCCGCTCGGCCCTGCGTCTGCTTTGGCCGAAGCCGTTTCAGCGAGCTCCGACAGTCGCGTAGAGCGGTAACCGGCGCGTGAAAACAGGCGCGCCACCGGGGCCGCAAGCGAGGGAAACGACCCGGCTTGCAAGGCTTCATCGTAGTAACGGAGGGCCGAGTCGTACTCGCCCGCCATCTCGAAAATGAAACCCGCGAGATAGCTGCCCGGCCCAAGCAACGCGGCCGACGGCTCATCCTCCGCCTGCTTCAGATACTTCTGCATCACAGCCAGCCTGCGCGCTTCGATCTTGGCGCCTGACAGCTGCCCCCGCGACAGGTAGTTCAGCATGTTGAGCGTGTTGACGAGCAGCTTTTCGTAGGGGCGAGCTTTGTACGGTCCCACATCGTCCGAAAACAGATAGCGGCCGATTTCGTGCGACGTGGAGCGACTGAAATCCAGCATCTCGACCTGCTTGTCCGCAACCTCGAGATCGCGGCTACTGTCTTCGTATTGCTGAAGCTGCTGCGAAATGGTCGACCTATCGAGGAGCAACAGCGCGTTGTCGCCTTTGACCTCTTTGGGTAGCTCAGCGCCTGTCTTCACCTTCAACTGATCGTTGTAGAGCGAGAGTGCTTTCTTGGGATCGTGCGCATCCAGCGCACTGCGCGCAGCTTTCGTGCGATCGGCATGCCCCGCACAGCCTGCCCCCAACACGAGCAGAGACAGCAGGGCAAACCACCACGCCGCGGGGGCGACCGAACGCGGAGAGGCAAACTGCATGGATTACAGAATGGCCTTCGTTACAGCCGCCTGATTCTGGAACAGCACTTCGCTGGTCTCGACGGAGATGACCCGAATAAACAGGTAGTACTGCACGCGGTGGGCCTTCGGAGCGCGCTCGTCCGTGGAGAAAACCTTACCGGTTATCACGTAGCGCGCACCGAGCTGCTTACCCCAGCTCGCCACTTGGCTTGCGTCGAAGGCGCCCTGGCTGTTTTGCTGCCGCTGTATCTCCTCCATCAGCTGCTTTTGATTTTCGAGACTGATGACGCGCACGGGGGCGTCGTTGACCAGGTCGGTCTCGATCTCCGAGATCAGGGCACCGAGCGCGCTGTCGATATGCTCGCTGGTTTCGTTGCGAATGGGCAGCACGCTGACGGGGGGACGGTCTTCACTTGCCCAAACCTGGTAGACGCGCGACTTCTGCATCGCCTGCAGGTTCTCGCGCAACATCTGCGAGAGGTCGCGACGATCGAGCCCCGTCCCCATCGCGGCGTGATCGAGCCCAGGCGTATCGGAGCCGCGCACCGCCTTCGGCGTGTGACTGCAGCCCATTCCCGAAAGCACCATCGCACCACAAGCCGCGATCATTTTTGCTCGCTGGCTCAACCTGATTCCCATGCATCCTCCGAAATGTACGGCCCACTCTACTCGAAGCGGCAGCGCGATTCCGCCCGGACTTCCCGAGCAGGAGACCCTTTGCGCGTCGCGACCTCATCGGTTTGCCCGGCGCCCGCACGCAACACGTACTGCGGGCTCGGGTCGACGTCGGTCCACACCTCACACCAGACAGGCCGGTCACAGCCGTTGGTGAGCGTCACCAGATGGGTATACCCATAGCCCTGCGCGCGCGCACTGCCCACCACCTTGGCGCACTGCGAGACGTCGGTCCTGCCAGCCTGGGGCGCCTGTTTGCCCTCGGCGAGACTCTGCACGGGGATCAGCGCCAGCCACAGCAAGGCGAAGGCGAACCTCAAAGGTGCGGAAAATCTGGTGGATGAGCTGGACACGACGCTAAATCTAACGCTTTCGTCGCACCGAATCTTCCCACTTAGGATGGCTCCACAGGAAAACGCGGAACCAAACGGTTCCATACGGCGAGCCTGCGTGCGTCCCGGATTCTTCGCGCTAGCTCATCCAGACCGATCTCGGCAAAGGGGCCACGTATCAACAGCGTCTCATGGCTATCAATGTCGATTCTGAGCAGCTTGCCGTCTGGCTCGAAGGAGATCTCCTGCACGCGCTCCCACGCGTACACAGCTTCGGCCTGCTTTGGGTCGAGCCTGACGCCCAGACCATCCACGCGAATGGCGACGTAGAGGTCCCCACGCAGCGCGAGAAAGAGCTGCCACATCGCCCACAGCGGCCCGAGCGCGCTCACGCAAAGCCCCAACACCGCCAGACCAGGCCGCAGCGACGCGGACAGACCCGAGCCCCGTGCCATCGACGCTGCAATCAGTAGATTGCCGAGCGGCAGCAGCAGCGCACCTGGCAGAAACGCCCGCAGCAGCGCTCGCGATTGTCGCAAACGATACCAATCGACGATTTTCGCCATGGACGCGCGAAACGCCACATCCTCAGGGCTCAACGCAGGTGGACTCGATTCCTCTACGTGGCGCGGCACCCGCAAACGATACCGCGACCTCGGGCTAAGCGGCGTCGAATCGCGGCTAGAACGAGCGCTCGTAACGCCAGCCCGAACGGAACATACAGAGCCGGTGACGCAGCCCAGCTTGCTCGAGCTCGCCTGACTCGTACGCCGCATCCCCCTGATACAAGGACACGATGCCGGAGGCGTGTCCGCGTGGGCGGGGCACAAAAATCTCGGGAGTTTCGGCCTGCGCGTGGCGAAAAAGCTCAGACACGCTCGCAAAGCCAGAAAGCACGCTCAGGGTCACAAACGTGGGAGGAGGCAAATCCATCTCACCGCCCGCCTGGGCCTGCAGCGCCTTTTGTGGTGCGAGCCAGCGGTGGGCCAAGCTCTCGCGGCCATCGACGCGCACTTCGACGTCCGGAGGTACCGAGGCCAGAAAAAACCAGGTGGTGAAGCGGCGTGGCAGCCCATCGGGCGTGGTCCAGTGGGAGAACGGCAGGAGCACGCTCGAATCAAGATCGACACCTGCCTCTTCCGCGGTCTCCCGCACGGCCGCTCGACGCGCCGAGCCGAGATCGTCGGCCGGATCGAGCTCTTCGGCCTCCACTCGCCCCCCCGGAAAGACCCAGGCTCCTCCGTGAAAGGCGAGCTCCCGGGCGCGCTGGGTGAGGAGCGCCTCGAAGCCCAGCTTCGACTCACGCAGCAGAATCACCGTGGCAGAGGGAGCTTTTGGAACTTGCAGGGGCTCGGATTTCATCATGGGAGGCGCACCACGGCGAGAGGGTGCAAGCCAGGACGCCTGCGAGCAAGCCCGCAAACAAGCCGAGTCGAGCCAAGCTCGACTCAAAGTGTGGCCTGGTAGGCCCGAGGAGTTGGCGTTAGGGGATCGCGGACTTTGGCAGCAGGTCAGGCGCGTACAGGCAGATCAGCACGACGGCGACGACCATGTAGGTGATGCCGAACAAGAGCGGCAGGGCCACCTTGGACTGCCGATGTCCTCCAAAGCGAGCCATCGCCATGACCAGCCAGCAGCCTGCCCAGACGCCGAAGATCGAGAGCCAGAGGCTCGCATCTTTGCGGTCGAGCAAGCGCTCGAGTTTGACGCTTTTGCGCTTCTCTAGAAACTCGTGCGCCCTGGGCCAGGCCAGCAGCTTGTCCCAGAGCAAGTCGACCGCCGCCACCTGCGCGTAGACCAGCGGAATGGTGACGGCCCCCACAAACCACGGGGACCACTCAAGCTTGAAGATCGCCAGCGGGACGGCGAGGAAGGCGCCCCCGAAGGGATTGAGCGCGGCGAGTACGAATAGGACGACGATTGAGGACACGGAGTTTACGCGCGAAGCAGAGCATGGATTGGGTCATGCCTCAAACTACGCTTCGGTACGTAACGGCAAGCGCCGCGCTTGTGCGATTTCGCGCGGAAATGCGTGCCGCGTATGGGTCATAACAGGCAAGCTTTGCTGAGCGAGCTGACGCTAGCTATGGAACCGTGAACCATGGAACGATGAAGTAGGTGTACGAATCCTTTCACCTGACTCGCCTTGAATGGGTAGGCATCGATTGACTACTTTTCGGCCCATGGATTCGAGTCGAGCGGTCGCTGATATATTGGTCGTCGCTCCTGAGCCTCCGTCCGGTACGGAGCTGCAGCTATTTTTGCGAGATCTATTACCGAGCGCCGAGCTTCGAGAGGTGCAGCCGTTCAAGCTGTCGGCCACAGATCCGGCACGCTATGGCTCCGCATTCGTCGATGGCCGTGGCTCGACCAGTTGGATCCCAGAAATCGTGCGCACCCTACGTAGCCGTGCCCCAACACTCCCCATCGTTTTGGTAGTGCGCGCCGACTACGACCTCGAGGTCGAGGCCATCGAGTGGGGCGTCGACGAGTGCTCGATTCTGAGCGATCGCGAACTGTCGCGGGCCTTCACCAAGGCGCTGCAACGCCGGCGCGAAGTGCAGAGCTGCGCGCGCATCATGCGTGAGGACGGCGAACGGATTCGTCAGCAGCGGCTGCGGCGACACAACGAGGCCCTGCGCTCACTCCCAAAGCAACTCGCCGGAGCAGATTTGCAGACAGGCCTGCGTGCCATCACAGAAGCCGCGGCCAAGAGCCTGAACGTCACGCGCGTGAGCGTGTGGTTGTTCGGAGGCGAAGATACCTACCTGACCATCGCACACACCTTCGATCCGCGGTTTTCGGAAGGCTCGCCGGCCACTGTCTTCACGCTTCAAAACTATCCCGAGTACTTTCACATCCTGAGGGAAGAGCGAGTGATCTCGGTAGACGATGTGCGGGACCATCCGGCGCTTTCTGCGTTCGTCCAGGACTACTTTGGCCC
>CAZEWA010000362.1:0-4912 GCA_964515685.1 uncultured Polyangiales bacterium
AAGCCCAGTCACGGCGCAGGTCGTGGCCGCGCGGCTGGCGATGCGTGCACCAGAGTCGCTGCAAGACCTGCAGGCACGTGTGCGCGCGTTCTGCGCCGGCAGACTTCGGCCCTACGAGGTGCCGTTCTGGCTCGAGCTCGTCGATGGACCGCGCTTCGACGCGCGGTTCAAACGTTCGCGTCGCGCGTAAACCTGAGCCGGCTCAAGTAGCGTAGGCCGAGCACAGGGCCTCGACCGTCGGACAGTCAGTGATTGACAGCGACGAGCTGGAGAACGGGTCGATGTTTAGAGTCATCTCGAGCGTTGCTACTAGCTCAGCGATGTCGAGAGAATCAAGCTGAAGATCCTCAATTAGATGCTGATTAGGCTCTACGCCCCTGAGCTCAGGTTGCTTTCTCTCTGCTATGCGCAGGATTGCCGCCGCGACGGCGGATCGAACGTCAGTCATGTTCACCTCTTTCTTCTCAGCAGGTTACACCGCCGTCGACGACCAGGGTCTGGCCAGTGATGAAGTTGGCATCGTCCGAGGTCAAGAACCGCACCGCCTTGGCGATATCTTCAGCGGTGCCAAGACGCTTCAAGGGAGTTCGGCGGACGATTCGGGAGCGCAAATCGTCGGTCAGCACACTCGACATCTCGCTCGGAAAGTAGCCGGGAGCGACGGAGTTTACCCGAATACTTCTGGGCCCAAGTTCACGAGCCAAGCTTCTCGTCATACCATCGAGCGCCGCTTTGGTAGCGCTGTAGACCGACAGCCCAGCATGGCCCGAGACTGCATTCAGTGAGGAGATGTTCGTGATGCTGCCACCACCACCCTGGCGCAGCATACATCGGACACTCGCCTTGGTCAGGAGGAGGGTGGACTCCAGGTTGACCGAGAGTAGCTTGCGTATTTGAGAGTCCTTTTCGAGTGGCAGTGGCGACTGTGAGTACGCCGCAGCATTGTTGACGAGGGCGTCCAATCGGCCAAATCGCCTTGAGACGCGCATCACGAAAGAACGTACTCCTTCGTGATCGCTGGCGTCGAGTCCTTCCCAGTAGAACTGTGTCTGGTCTGGATCTTGTTCTCTGAGCTCCGCTACCAGCGGTGACGGTTGACGGCTGAATGTTGCGACCAGCCATCCACTCTCGATGAAGGTCCGACTGAGAGCTGCGCCGAGGCCACGGCTGCCTCCGCTGATCAGAATTACCTTTCTCGGCATGTTGGCTCTCCTCTCAGTAAGTCCTTACTACGGGGCGCGACAGCGCAGCGCAGGATGCGACGGAGGCTGTTGCTCTGCAAGCAATTAGTCCATCTCTGACGATTGCTAGTCAATAATTCGACAGTCGAGTACTGAGCCTGTGTCATTACACCACAGTTTGACACCGGGGTGTTGTCGTTGAGGTGAGTTCTCGTGTCAGTGACGCGAGTACCTTTTGCAAGAACACAACGGCGGACTTCGGGCTGGGGCAGACGCGGGATTGAACAGAAGCGTCAAGCGAGGTAGTGCACGCATTCGGCGCGTGCAGGTGAGGCGTATGTGCTCGAGTCGCAAAGAAAGTACGCGGAGGAAAGCACGGATCATCAGTCTGCGCGTGCGGATGGGAACGCCCCACGCTTCGTCTTTGCCTCGCTTTTCTTGTAATTTCGACTTTCCCAGACACGGATCATCTATCGAGAGGGAATCGGTGACACTCAGGGATGACTGTCATTGGCAAGCTTGCTTGCTCACCCCTGGTGCGTGCTCGATCACGCGATGCCGTGCGGACAACGATGCCGCCTCTCCTCGATTGGCTGTGTATTGTGTCCAGCTCGCGCCTGGCCGTTCGCGGAGGAGGTGCCAATGGGCAAACTATTTTGGAAGCAGTCGTTGCTCGGTCTTCGGTCTGCAGTGGGCGGTCGCTTTCGAATGAGGGAGCGGGTTGCACATCCGGGTGTCTGTTAACCACATAAGATATGTGTGAATGGATGTAGCGATATTGCATTCGTCACCATTGTCTTGTGGTGCTTTGTTCGTCGCTTTCTCAGCATCGGAGGGTGAGACGCACGGCTCGCGAGTCAGATCGTTTCAGATAGAGACGAGCTGAGCTTGACAGCCCGGAATGCAAGTGGTGTAAGTGCTGCGTGGACAACAACCGGAAGAACGTGCCTCACCAAGTGAGCATTGCGCGGCGGCGTCCCGTGCAGATGAACGACCAACAACTGGTATCCTTCGGGCCCCTCGATGGCAAATCCTTGCCGCTCGTGGTCGGGCCGGACGCGGAGGATGTCGACTTACCAAGCTGGGTCCAGCACAATCGTGGGCTCGTCGACCAACTGCTGCTGCAACACGGGGTACTGCTGTTTCGCGGTTTCAAGATCAATTCCGTAGAACGTTTTAAGGACTTCTCACGGAGCCTCTCCGACACGCTCGATGGCTACGATGAGCGGACTTCGCCGCGTGAGCATTTCGGGGACAACGTGTTCACGTCTACGGTCTACCCGAACGATCAGCCGCTCCTCTATCACAACGCCAATTCGTACTCGACGTTTTGGCCAATGAAGATCTGGTTCGGCTGCATGATCCGCGCGGAGAAGGGTGGCTGCACTCCGCTGGCTGACTGTAGAAGGATGATGCATGTCCTCGAGCCGGGACTGCTCGAGGAGTTCTCGCGACGCGGTGTGATGTATCGGCGCAATTTCCTGTCGGGGATGGGACTGTCATGGCAGGAGACGTTCGGAACGCAGGATCGTGCGGAGGTTGCCGCGTACTGCGCCAAAGAGAAAATCGAGTGCGAATGGGTGAGCGAGCATCACCTCCGGACGACGCAGATTCGCCAGGCTGTGCAGCAGCACCCGGTCACTGGCGACAAGGTCTGGTTCAATCAAGCGGCATTGTTCCATATATCCATGCTCAAAGCGGGTGTGGCCGAGCGGTTCATAAGCGACTTCGCTGAGGAGGACCTGCCGAGCAATGCGTACTACGGCGACGGTGGAGCCATCGGCCGGATGGAGCTTGAGAGCATCGTCGAAGCGTACGAGAAGTCGGCGGTTCGCTTCGACTGGCAGGTAGGGGACGTAGCGCTCATGGACAACATGCTGGTCGCGCACGCGCGCGACCCATTCGAAGGTGAACGGCTGATCACCGTGGCATTCTCGGGTAGGTATTCACTGCCGGAGTAAGGCACCCAGGAGCGCGTGGACCAGGTCTCCGGGCGGCTTTGCGGCGAGCTGTGGACTACCGCGTAAGTCGGCGAAGCGGTTGGTGGCGAGGACAAGATGACACAAATGGATTTACTGTCTGCGGAGAGGCGAGCTTTGCTGGCCAAACTGCTCAAGGAGGAGGGGCAGCGATACAACTTCTTCCCCACCTCCTATGCGCAGGCGCGCCTTTGGTTCATCGAGCAGCTGAACCCCGGGCAGCCTCTCTACAGCATACCGTGCGCCATGCATTTCTGCGGCAGCCTGGACGTGGAGGCGCTCCGCTGGGCGCTACGTGCGCTCGTGGAGCGGCATGATGCGCTTCGCACGTCGTTCACGACCATCCGAGGCGAGCCCTTTCAGGTGATCCACCCGCGTGTGGACGCGCAGTTGGAGTTGGTCGAGATGCCGATCGGCGGCTCCGTGACAGCCGAGCTCATCCAGCAACTTGGCTTGCGCGAAGGGCGGCAGGTATTCGACTTGGGCAAGGCACCCCTGCTTGCCGCGAAGCTGGTGCGGTTGGGGCCTGCGGACCACGTGCTGGTGATCGTGATGCACCACATCGTGGCGGACGGCTGGTCCCTGGGGGTCTTCTTCAGGGAGCTCGGAGCACTGTATTGCGCGCGCCGGCTGGGCCACGAGCCTCAACTTCCAAAGTTGACGATTCAGTACAAGGATTTCGCGGTTTGGCAGCGCAAGGTCCTCCAAGGAAGCCGTCTGGACGCGCTGCTTGAACACTGGAAAGGCCGCTTGCGCGGTGTTGAGGGCTTGCTTGAGCTGCCGAGCGACCGGCCGCGGCGCCGAGCGGAACGCTTCCGTGGAGCCCGCCGCGTCGAGTACTTGAACGCCGAGCTCGTCGCTGCTGCCAGGCGCACGTGCCAAGCGGAAGACGCAACGTTGTTCATGTTCGCTTTCGCTGCGTTCGCAGCCTTCTTGATGCGTCACACCGGGCGCACCGATGTCCTCATCGGTACCCCGATGGCAAACCGCTCCCGCGTCGAGACCGAACCGCTGATCGGTTTCTTCGTCAACATGGCGGTCATCCGGACGGACTGCGCTGGTAACCCCACCTTCAGGCAACTGCTGCGCCAGGTTCGAGAGCAGGCTTTGTCTGCGTTCGACTACCAGGATCTGCCCTTCGATGTCTTGGTGAACCATTTGCAGCCGGAGCGCGACCTCAGCCACCAGCCGCTTTTCCAGGTGGTGTTCGCCATGCATCACGTGCCAGCCGGTGACTTCGCTCTCCCTGGCCTCGAGGCGAATACGATCGAGATCGACAACCACACTGCCAAGTATGATCTCGTGCTGGCCCTGCTCGAGACAGACCACGGGCTACGCCTCTCTTGGGAGTACAACTCCGATCTGTTCGACGAGGGTACGGTCGAGCGCTTCTCGCGGCGATATCAACGACTGCTGCAAAGCGCCTGTGAGGACCCGGCGCGTGGCATCATCGAACTGGAGCTCCTTGACGAGGGCGAACGTGAGCAGCTCCTCACGGAGTGGAACCGAAGCGAGGCACCGGTTCGCGTGCGTACGGTTGTCGAGGAGATCGAGGCGCACGCGGCGCGGCAGCCACAGGCCCTCGCCTTGGTGAACGTCGGCGGCAGCTACACCTACGCGCAGCTCGTGGCAGGCGCGCGGAGGGTCGCTCAGGTGCTTGCAGTCCAAGGTTCTCGAAAGGGGGAGCTCGTGGCTGTTTGTCTCGAGCGTGGCCCCGCGATGGTGCAGGCGCAGCTCCTGGCCGACGCGCTC
>CAZEWA010000363.1:0-4906 GCA_964515685.1 uncultured Polyangiales bacterium
GGAATCGGCCTCGTCGGGGTGCGTTTCGACTGCATGCTTGCGAGCTATCTGCTCGACGCGGATCTGCGCGGTCACAGTGTTCAGGCGCTCGCGTTGCGCAAGTACGTCCAAGAACTGCCAAGTTACGAGAGCACGGTGGGCAAGGGCAAAACCCGACGTACGCTGAGCGAGCTATCAGCGCAGGAAGTTTTGCCTTGGGCCAGCGCGGAAGTGAACGTTGCCGCGCTGTGTGTGAGCCTGCGCGCCGAACTCGACGCGGTGCAGGTCACGAAGGTTCTCACAGAGATTGAGCTGCCCCTGACCTCGGTGCTGGCCGACATGGAGTGTCACGGCGTGCTGTGCGATCCGGACCGCTTGCGCGAGCTCTCACGCAAAGTCGACAAGGATCTGCTCGGCTTCGAAAAGCAGTGCTTCGAGATTGTGGGGCGCGAGTTCAACGTGAATTCCCCGAAGCAGCTCGAGACGATTCTGTTCGATGAGCTCAAGCTTCCCGTGGTGGAGAAGACCAAAACCGGGCGCTCCACCAATGCCGATGTGCTCGAGGAGCTGGCTGCGCTGCACGCGTTGCCGGCGGTGATCCTCGAGTATCGCTCGCTCGCGAAGCTGAAGGGCACCTATCTCGATGCCCTACCGCGCGAGATAAACCCGCGCACCGGGCGCATTCACACCAAGTTCGAGCAAGCTGTGGCCGCCACGGGCAGGCTCTCCTCGAACGACCCCAATCTGCAAAACATCCCGATTCGCACGGAAGTGGGGCGCTCGATTCGCACGGCGTTCGTGGCAGCGAAGGGGTCGCGCATCTTTGCGGCAGATTACTCGCAGATCGAGCTGCGGGTGCTCGCGCATCTGAGCCGCGATAGCGCCTTGGTGGAGGCGTTTGCGAACAACGACGATGTGCACATCCTCACGGCGCAGGCTTTGTTTGGAGGCGAGCGCGCGGACATCACGCGCGAGCAACGGGCGGCCGCCAAGACCGTGAATTTCGCGGTGATTTATGGGCAGACTCAGTTTGCTCTCGCGCGTAATCTGCGCATTCCGCGCGGCGAGGCCCAGCGCTACATCAAGGCGTTCTTTGAACGCTATGCCGGCGTTCGGCGCTACCTGGACACGCTTGTGCAAGAGGCGCGCAGCACGGGTGAGGTGCGCACGCTGATGGGTCGGCGGCGCCTTGTGCGCGACATCTCCGCGAAGAATCACGCAGTGCGTTCGGGGGCCGAACGCATCGCCCAGAACACGCCGATTCAGGGCAGCGCCGCAGACATCATGAAGGTTGCCATGGTGCGCGTGCAGGCCGCGCTGAAGGCTGTGCAGCTGCAGTCACGCATGGTGCTGACCGTGCACGATGAGCTCGTATTCGAGGCGGTGGAGGGCGAGCACGAAGCCTTGGAGAAGCTCGTGCGCGAGGCCATGGAGGGAGCCGTTAAGCTCGATGTGCCCTTGGTCGTGGGGACCGGTTGGGGCGAAAGCTGGGGCGAAGCGCACTGAGCTACGCCCAGACAGCGTAAATCAGACGCTCAGCAGGCGACGCAGGACGCGGATGGGCAGGGCGCCCTCGTCCGGAAGCAGCTGGGAGTCGGCGCCCAAGCGCAGACGAATGCCGCGCCAGACCACCGAGCGAGAGAACGACGAGTACACCCAGACGCCGAGCATGAGCAGGTCCTTGACGGGAGCCAAAATCAAGTGCCTGGGCGCCATGGAAACACCGCGCACGATGCGCACGAGCTGCCCGTCCACCAGCGTCTTGAAAACGACGAATCCGACCAATACGAGGCCCAGCATGCGGTCGAAATCGCTGCTCAGGAAGGCGAGCAACATCAGAGCGATGGGGTTCGTGAAGATGTCGGCGACGAAGCTCGAGGTGTGGATCACGGCCCGCATCTTGAGCCAACGCGCGTGTCGCGACAGCGAGCGCTCAATCGGCATCTCCACATTGACATTGCGGATGGCGGTCGCCGAAAGGATGACCTTTTTGCCGCTCTCCGCGAAGTGCCTACCGAGCAAAAAGTCTTCCGCCAACGAGTCTTTGACACGCTCGAGGCCGCCCAGAGATTTGAGCTCGCTGCGCCGGAACAACATGGACTTGCCGATGACGCAGGGCACGCCGCCGAGCTTGAGAGCGACGCAGCAGGCAGGGGCGACGTAGGCGGAAAGCTGCAGATTTTCCATGGCCGCGCCGACTGAGCGCTCGCCGATGCCGGACACCAAGGAAGAGAGTAGTGATGCGTCTTCGTCGACGAACTCCGAGACGATGCTGCGGAGATAGTTGGGCTCAGCCCACACATTGGCGTCGCTCTGCAGCACCAGGTCATAGCGCGCAGCGCGCAGGGCACCTTGCAGGTTGGCGACCTTGGGGTTGAGACCCCAGTTCTCATCGCTGAGCACGAAGCGCACTTGCACGCTTGGATAGGCGCGGGCCAAGCGGCGTGCGATGTCGATGGCCGGGTCTTCGCGGGTGGCGCTCGCAAACACCAGCTCGAACGGTGCCGGGTAGTCCTGCTCGAAGAAGCTACGCAGGCAGTCTTCAAGGTTTTCCTCGAGGCCCTTGACCGGCTTGAGCAGGCTGACCGACGGGAATTCGAAAGCCTTGCGTGGCTTACGGCGGCTTCGGACGTGGACCAACACGGAGCCGACCACGAGCAGATAGAAGCACAGCGAGAACGCGGCCGACGCAAGAAGGATGGTAGTTAAGTTGGTCATAGGGCGTGAGGGCTGCCCGCAAACCGGGACAACCGCGGCGCACTATGGCACGCAAGCGATCACGGAAAACCGTCCTGCTTCGTAGACTGACAATGTTTTACATCTCGCCGCGAAACGCGACAGGATTTCAGTTCTAAGTCTAACGAAATCAGCAGGTTAGCGGTTGCTTTGGGGGGCGAGTCGGGTCAGTAGCAACCGCGCCGACAGATCGCGGCATCGCGCTTACAGAGCGCTTGGCAGGGGGGGGCGTCCGGCGGGCAGGTGGTGTTGCACTCTGCCTGCAGGTTTTCACAGCTCGCCTCGCAGCCATGGGGAGGAGTTGCTGCGTCCTGACCTTCTTGTTGCACGGTCGTGGCCACATTGGCTCCCAAATGCGCCTGGTACGCGCGCGCTTTGACAGCCACGTGGGAGTCGATGGGCGGGCGGCTCACACCACCGGAAACGCCGGGTAAAAATAGAGTTTGATCCCCGGTTTGAATCGCCTCGACCCGGCGCATGGCGTAGTCGATGCGGTGAGCAGGCTGGTGCCGCGTATAGTTGGCGAGCCAAGCCATCCAGCACGCTTCGCGCAGCTCAGGCGACACGCGCTGGTTGAACTCTGCGCCGTAGCATTGCTCGAAATAGACATTACCGTCGTGCACCATGCGGTGGCTGGGCGCACAGGCCGGCGCCACGACACACGCGAAAAGCAACACGACGAGCGACCTAACCATGTCCAAGAACGCTAGCATTACTTGTATGGACGAGAGAAGTCCGAGCCTGGGGCAAGGTTCGCTAGCGTTGGCGGGGATCGGGGAGATTTGGCTCGCCTGGAGTGCCAAAGGGCTTTTGTTGTTGGCTTTGCCCGACCAAACGGCTTTCGACATCGAAGCGACGATGGTCGACCGCGGGATAGAACCGCCTCCACTGGCTGAGGTTCCCGCGTGTTACGCAGAACCGCTCGAACGGTATGCCGCGGGAGAGGCAGTCGACCCCGCTGTGCTGCCTGTCGATTTGCGGGGAACGCCGTTCCAAGTTCGCGTGTGGGAGGCTTTGCGCAATGTGCCTCGCGGTAGCGTGCGTAGCTACGCGGGCATCGCCACAGACGTGGGCGCACCGCGCGCAATGCGTGCGGTTGGGGCCGCGAACTCCGTCAATCCTATTGCGATCGTCGTGCCCTGCCACCGCATCGTGGGAAGCGGTCTCAGCGTCGGTGGTTATTCGGGCGGCCTCGCGATGAAGCGGCGCTTGCTCGATCTGGAAGGCGTGCGCGTAGAAGGCGGACGCGTGATTCCCGGACAACTGGAGCTGTGGGATCGGATGGTGGATTGAGCCGCGCTTCGCGTAGGACGTCTGTGAAGGCGTGGCATGGTTAAATCATGAAGCGCAATCAAATAAGCTCGGTGCTGGTTGTGTTGGCGTTGTCGCTTTGCGCGTGTGGCGGCGGAGGCAAACCTCCCAAGACCGCAGGCGATGCGCAGCCTGCGGCAGGGGTCATCGAGCGCGATGCATTTGCGTGCGCCAACGGCCAAACCATCGCGACAGAATACAACCCTGAGGAGGGCACGCTGGCCTTGGCCGTAGGCGAATCCTTGGTGCGTCTACGCGAGGTCAGCACTGCGTCAGGCGCCGAGTTCACCAACGGCGAAGTCACTTTTTGGAATGAGGGTGACCGCGCCAGTCTAGAAATACAGGGTGTGGCCACCGAGTGTACACGTCAGTTTCGGGGCTAGCTCGAGCTGACGCGGCGCTCAAGCCATGGCTTTGAGCGCGTCGCTGAGCTTGTGCTTCGTGCTCTCGAGCTCTGCTTGCCGCTCTTTGTCCTTGGCCACGACTTCAGCCGGCGCGCGCGCCAAGAAGTCTGCATTGCCGAGCTTCTTGCTGAGTGCCGTCAGGTCCTTTTCGACCTTCGCGAGTTCGCGGCTGACGCGCTCTTTCTCCTTGGCCATGTCGACCAAGCCTGAGAGCGGAACCAGTACGGTGATGCCCTCTGTAACCGAGGTGGCCGTGTGGTCCGGCACCACATCACTCGCATCTTCCAGGGTCAGCGTGGCGTTGCACAATGTCTCGATGGCCGAGATTTGTGCGCGCAAAAGCGTCTTCTTTGCTTCGTCGCCGGTGCGAACCGTAAGCGGAAGATGTTTCTTCGGGGGGAGGTCGTGTTCCGAGCGGATGGTGCGTGTGGCGGTGATGACAGCGCTCAACCAAGTGAGCTCCTTTTCCGCCTGTT
>CAZEWA010000364.1:0-4904 GCA_964515685.1 uncultured Polyangiales bacterium
GCCGCTCACTGCAGCCAGTAGCTCACTCCGTGATAGGTCCCTCGGGAGGCGCCGTCATTCGGCCCACGAGGCCCTCCGGGTGCATCAGAACGCCTATCCAGATCGAGCCATCGGGTCCGAAGGCAGGCGCACCGATGTACTCGCTCACGAGCAAGTCGATGCCGTTGATGGCGGGCTTGTCTGGTGGGTTGATGGTGGTGCTCCAGAACAACGGCTTGTCGCGGAACAGGTCGGTGGTGACTGTCAGATAGGCGTCGTAAGGACGACCATCGTTGACGGTATGCCCGTTCCCTGACGATTCGGCTTGGGGGCTGCCGTAGTAGGCGATAGCCACGTAGCCGGGCCGCTTGATCGAGACGTTCACGCAGCAGGCAGCCCGTACGCCGGGCGCGCCCACCATCAGTGGCGTCGACCAGGTTTTCCCGCGGTCCTTGGAGATCGTGAGGTAGGGATTGAGGTCTCTGTCGTCGACCCACACCACGTACAGATTGCCCGCTGCATCGTGGGTAATGTTGCTCGACAAGAAGTTGAGGCTGTTGGGGTTACCCGAGAAGTCGGAGCCCGGGACGTTGATCGTAGACCAGGTCTCGCCCTCGTCTTCGGTCAGAGACAGGCTCACGTTGCCGGCGCCGGGGAAGGTCTTGTAGAAGGTGCCATCCGGGGCCACGGTGCCTGCATTCGGCCAACCGGTTTGCCCCCCGCGCAGAGGGTCGATGGCGTCGCCCTTGGTGCGCGTGAAGCTCTTGCCGCCATCCAGCGAGCGGAAGCAGAAATGGTTCGGCCCGATAGCGTAGGTGGGACCGCCCGCACAGAAGTAAACGACGTTGGGGTAGCCGTTGGTTTTGAGCGCCGCTCGGCTGCTCTCCAGAGCTGCGGGACCGGTGACAATCTTGCCCCAATCCCAGCTGTCGCAGCCGACGCCTCCCTTCACGACGTTCCACGTCTCGCCGTCGTCGCTCCACCAGTAATTATGTCCCGTGCCCAGCAAGCAGGGACCGTTGAACGAGTTGTAGGTCGTGTAAAACATGCGCCCGGTATCCGGGTCACGCCAAAGCCACGGGTGACCCCAGTTACCTGCCAAGGGATGTGGCCCCGGATTGAGCGGCCCTTCCCAGGTCGCGCCGTTATCCGTGGTACGGACTACGCCGGTGGCTTGGGACGGTCCGAAGTACACGTCGCCCTTAGCGGTGACAGCGATGGACGTGTTGAAGGGGGCTTCGCTACCCGTGAGGCTGCTGCACGTGATGGGCGCTCCCGCAGGTGGGTTATCTGCGACGACCGCGCCCGGATAGAGCGCGATGGCCGCGCGTGGCGGCTCGCAGCCCGCAAGTGGCTCAGCTGGACCGCTCGGAGGTGCTTCCGCATCGCCTGCATCTTGCGTGGGTGGGCTTGGAATCTGCCCGTCGCGAGGCGACGAATCGTTGCCTGCATCACACACGGCCCGTGCGCAAGGTTGAGGTGTGGGCGGGCCGTCGTCGCCCGCGCATCCGAGAGAAAAAGCGAAAAGCCCACAGGTCACGCCGAGCCACGGCGTGCGACTCAGGGACTTACGCGGCGTTTTCTTGGCACCAGAGTATGACAAGAATGGCAACCCACACCTCACAGCCAAGCGGCTACTCCGCAGCGCTCGTGCTCAAGCCCGCTGCAATTTCTAAGTCTGTGATCGAGCGCTCGAGATAGTCGAGCAATCGCTGGAGTGAGGGCAACGTGCGGCGGCATCCCACCAGGCCGAACTCCAGGGAGTCGCCGTAGCTCGTCAGCGTGATGTTGAGGGCCATGCGGTCGAATACGATGGAGACTGGATACATGCCGAGCAGGCGTGCGCCGTTCCAATACAACGGCTCACGTGGGCCGGGTACGTTGGACACGACCACGTTGAAGGCGAGCAACTTGGGGGCGAGTCCGGTCATCAGTTGTAGGAAGGTGGGCGAGAGAAGCAGCGCCGTAAAGTTGAGGCGCTCCTCAGGCGTCATCTGCGCCGTGGCGGCTTTGCCATCTTCCACGGAAGCCTTCACGACACGCAGGCGCTCACCGGCGTCGGCGACATGTGTGCCGAGGTTGGCGAGAACCATGGCGATTTGGTTGCCGCCTGTACTCTCGTCCTGGCGCAGTGAGACGGGCACCATGGCGATCAAAGGTTCGTTGGGCAGCCCGCCGTGATTCTGCAGGTAGGTGCGAAGCGCGCCGCCGCACATCGCAAGCACGGTGTCGTTCAAGGTGGCGCCGCAGGCCTGGGCCACGCGCTTGATGCGCGACAGGGAGTACGATTGCGCGGCGAAACGACGCGAACCCGTGATGTGCTCGCTCAACATGCACTGGGGCGCCTGGAAAATCGATACGTGATCGGGATCGCGCTGGCTGCGCTGGGACAGCTTCATGACCTCGCGCATCACCGTGGGCACGGTCGAGAGCTGCTTCTGGATGTTCTGCAAAAAGCGCTGTGCGAGATTGCCCGGGTCGAGGTCGTCGTGCGCGCTAGGTGTGCGCAAACGGGGTGGCATGGCCCAGACGGGAGGCATGCCGCGCTGCGTTGGGTCGGGAGAGAGCGAACGCGTGCCGAGGCGCATGGCGGACACGCCGTCCATCATCGCGTGGTGCACCTTGGTGTAAATCGCGAAGCGACGCTCACTCAGGCCTTCGATCACATGGGATTCCCACAGCGGGCGCTCACGGTGCAAGGGGTTTGAGTGCTCCGACGACACGTAAGCCAAGAGCTCGCGAATGCGACCCGGTCGCGGCAGCGCGGCATGGCGGAAGTGGTGCTCTAGGTCGAACTGGGCGTCCTCCTCCCAATAGGGCCGCCCAAGACGTGTCACGACACGCTGATTGAACGGCTTTTGTGGCGTGAACTGGCTGCGCATCTGCTCCACGACGCCCCGCACGTACTCTTCGTCGGCATCGTCTGGCAGAGAAAACAACTGCAGCCCAGCCACATGCATGGGCTGCTGGCGCCGCTCTATCAGCATGAATAGTTGGTCGACCGGACCCAAAGCCTTCATCACCATCCGAAGTTCCCCACCCTATCGTCCTATTCGCTCTTGTGGTCCCAGCGTGTTCGCCCCCTTTATCAGGGACGAGGCAGTGGCGCATCGGAGAGCGCTCCGACACAGACTTTTTACGGTCTCGATACTGTAGCGAAACCTCGAGAAAAATCCCCTATTTCTTGCTTGCCGACGCGCATGGCCGGTGCCCAAACTCAGAGCATGACGCAAAGCGCAATGAGCAAAAGCAGGGAAAGCACGGCGTGCGTCTCGTTTGCTTCGGCGTCCTCCGTGGTCGAGAGGGAGGGAGCTTCGTGGAGCGAGGTCACTCAGGTCGATGACGAGCACTATCGCTTGCGCCTCGGCGGGCCGTTGCGGCCGTTCTGGATGGCCGCGCTTGGGCGTGGTCTGTCCGAGCACCAGATCTCTATTGTGCGCGCCCACGCAAAACGTGGCCATGAAGCTCGCTGGGTGACGGAGCTGACGTTGCGACCGCTCGAAGGCGCCAAGGACCCTTGCAGCCTTTCCTATATTCGGTTGGTGAACGCGGCCCAGCCCCAGACGGCGCCTCGGGACACGCTGCGCGTTGCGCGTTACACGCTCGAGGAAACGCCTGACCATGGCGGAACGCTGCGCCTTGCGTTCGAAGCGGAGGACAGCTTGGGACTGCTCGGGGAAATGCTGTCCTCGTTAGCGGCCCTCATGCTGTTCCCCATCGAGATGCACATCGAGACGCGTGATGGTCGAGCCCATGATTGCCTGTGGCTATGCGGCGTGGGCGCAAGTCGACCTGAGCCTTTTGCCGTGCGCTGGCTGCAGAGGTTGTTGCAGGAAGGGTAGGTCGCAGCCTACCCAGTGCCGCGCTCTGCTCTTCAACGCAGGCACGAACGTGCCGTTTCACACCCGCAAGTGAGTGGGCACGGCATGCAGTAAGAAGAGCGTAATAGGGCGTGCTTCCCGGGGCGTGGTGGGCTGCATCGCAGCTGAGCAGACTTTGTCTTTTCAGTCGCTCTAGACTCTTGCAACTCGGGTCCCATCCTGAAACGATTAACAGCATGAGGACGCCAATGCGCATGACCCTGGTGGCCGGGATGGCCGCAATGTCGATTTTTGCCCACGCCTCGGTGTCGCGCGCAGATGCGGAAACAGAGGCACAACCCACAACGTCTTGGCATGAGGGCGGCACGCTCCACAAGGCCTCTGGCCGTGAGTGGGTGGGAGCGACGCAGCACAATCAACTCGCGACCGCGTTCGACTGGGTGATGACGTCGAAGAGCGTCAAAGCCAAGGTTGCGGAAGCCGGCGACGCCGAATCGGCTCGTATCCAGGCCGACAAGCTTCGCCAATGCGTGAATGTGGCGCTGAGCCGTCACGCTAAGCTTTACGCGTCGATGCCCGCGTCCGACATTGCGATGACCTGCATCATCACGCTGCAGCTCTGAGTCTGCGTGTAGCCCGAGTGCGCGCACGTCTTACGGTCTACGCAAACAAAGATAAGGCGCAGTGCTTCGCAGCGATGTCAACATGGACGACACTGTTCATGGACACTGGAGGAAGCGATGCGCTGCTTGCATAGGTCAGAGACTTGGCTCGTATGGTGCGGATTGGTCGTTTCTGCATGCGGCGCGGAAAATCTTGCAGCACCGTCGGCCGACGGTCCGTGGGGGAACTTCGACGATGGCGCGGATAGCGCTGTCCATGAGGCCGATGGGGGCGGCGCCGGAAGTGATGCTGGCTCGGGCAACGTGCCGACGCAGCCAGGCTCCGGTGCAGGCGACGGTGATCTGACCGACGAGAACGCGTGCGGTGCGACCTCGCTTGCAGCTGAGGAGATCCTGGTAGAGCACGAAGTCCAGGTCGAGGTCGAGGTCGAGGTGCCGGCGCCAGTGGCGCTGTACGTGATGTTCGACCGCTCGCTGAGTA
>CAZEWA010000365.1:0-4867 GCA_964515685.1 uncultured Polyangiales bacterium
CTCCCTGTCTGTCGACACACTCGTCGTACGCAGGCCACGCGAACAGTAAGGTCTGCTTAAATGCTGCGCCTAGCTCCTAAACACTTTGGTGACCTGGGCCACTCCCAAGCCTATCGCGCTCTTGGGACTCGGTTCAGGCTGGCTACTGATGTCTGGGCTCGCCGACCCACAGCGTCCCGGGAGGTATCCCGCACGTTGGAGAGCGTAATTTCTGCCCCGTTTCCTGAGACGAGGCCAGAACCCGTCAGGAAGGCACTCAGAAAGGGCAAGCAGCTGATCGAGGGCACCCAGGAGCTGGCGCACGATGCTGCATCGAGTGCCCGCAACGAAGTGCATCGCGCTGGCGCGGAATTGCGAAGTCGAGCTTCGGATCTAAAGCACCGCGCGATGCGTCAAATCGAGCATGCACGCGATGTAGCGAGCGAGCGCGCTTCCCAGCTAAAGCACAGTGCGGGCAATAAGCTCGATCGGGCAAAGCAAACCACCACCCATCTCGCGGAAACTCAGCCGCTGGTGTTGGTGGCTCTCTCACTCGAAGCGGGCGCAGGTACTGCGATGCTGCCCCCGTCAACCAAGCCCGGGAAGCAACTGCTAGGTCCGACGCGCGACAGGTTCGTCGATGAAGCGAGCGACACCGCAGCACGCGTAGGCGGCATCGCCCGGGAGACCTCGCGCGACCTGCGGGACAACTTCCGTCACTAAGCCGCGGAGCACGGCATTCATGGGCTGGGGCGCTACACTCGGCGCATGGAACTCCTCTCCATCGCGATCGCCTGCTCGCGCTCTACATGACCTGAGGTCAGCTTGAGCGGCCGTCGAGTCGGATTCGCTCGAGCCATGACCACGCCGACGGGGATGACTGACCGCCTGCGGCAACCACTGCCGGTTGCCCCGGCGGCTCACAAGCGCGAGCGTTGCGAAACGCCGCGCTGCAACAAGTACGTCGACCATGTAGTCGGGTTCAACGAGGCGAGGCATACGGGCGCGACGCTACTTCCTCTGGTAACAGGCTCCGGCGCCAGCCCCTTGTGCGAGCGCAGGAGCTGACTCGAGCGCGAAGACGTGAGCACGGAGATAGCTTTGCAAATCGGTGCTCGTTGCCCCGGGCGTAGCGAGGAGCCTAAAGAGTTCGGCCCCCGCTTGAATTGGGTCGTCGATTTGCGGGTCGGCTCGCTCTGTGCGCGGCCATGCATCCGCATCACCATGAGCCGTGTGGTCTTGTCCACCGTACTCTAGGAATTGCGAAATTTTTGCAGTTCTGATGAGAGCTGACGGCCTATCGTTGCACGCACCTCGACTCACATGGCTCTGCGAGAATGAATCTTGAATCATGTGAAGAATTGAGCCGATTGCGGCAAGCTTTCTGTCGCGCACGCTGGTGTCGCCAACGTTGCATGTTCTAGATGCCAATGGATTTCGACACGAAAACCCGAAGAGCTGCCCCACGGTTCTGGGCGGAAATCGTCCTACCGGAATCATGTACGCGAACCATCGCCGAGCTCCCAGACAGATGTAAGAGTCGTCCTCTCCGATCAGCGATTCCCGAATCTGAGGAAACGGCGCGAGAGCCTCGCATAGCTCTTTGTCGTCTTCGATCACTCCAGTCGCATACTCAAACGCGAACTTTGACCACTCGAGCATCTTTGCCTGGGTTTCAGAAGGCGGCTCGACGCTGGAAGCGGCCATTGCGTGTAGATATTGCAAAGGCCCAAAGTGCGAAGCGCACAGCAATCCGGCGGTATGAACGCCTAAGTTCGCGTACCGGTCGGCGCAGTATCCAAACAGGCCTGCGATCCAGTTTCCAGCGGCAACCCCGACGAGCTTACGTTGCGGGTCGTCGGACCACCGCGCTGCCTTCGCAACCTCCTCGACGGTAAGTTGCGTGCCCTCCACATGTAGGAGGCCGACGCGCTTCGGCGAATAGACAAGCTTCGCATCCTCGGGCTTTACGTCGATCGGAGCGCACCGCTTAGAGTCCGTAAAGGACTGAGAGGTGAAGCACTCAACCGAGAGTGCGGTGAGAGTCTCATGAATCTTTAGATTTGGAAGGAGGATCTTGTATGCCTGGGCTCGTCCGGCAACGACAGCTATAATGAGTGTCAATAGGCCCGGTATCCATCTGCGCATCGTTTCTGCTCCTGCTCATTCGCTACGCAACCATCGTCGCACGTGACCCATATTAGGCACCATCCCCCTTCTCTTTCGCAAGCCGTTCCAACATTGCGCCGAGTCGGTGGCTCATGATTTTTTGCTCGTGAGGGACATGAGCTTGAGCATAAAATCCGTGACTGTTCTTTGTGGCGGCAGGGACCAAGTGGTGAAACGCTGATCTGATCTCGCGAGCCATCCAGGTCACTAGACAAGGCGGCTCATGAAGCGTTCGATGGTCTCGGCCTCCCGAATGCCTCTGCCTGTGAAATCGCGGTGCAGCGCTTCACAAACCGCAAGATCTTGACTTTGCGGCACCGTAAAGCGCGAGGTCACGCCGTTCTCCCGCACGCGTTCGATGCGCTCTAGCGCTTCTAGCTGACATATGCCTGCCTCGAGCATCGAGGCGAACACGTAGACATATTCATCAGAGAGTTTTGTCGCAAACGTCACTGGGTCGTCTGAGTTAATGCTGCTGCGCACCGGCCCAAAGGCGTGCAGCGGGTGCGCATGGAATCCGGGTAAGTTGGCGTTCAGGAGATTGCTCGACGGATTTGACCAATTTGGAACCGACCACGGGCTTCCGTCGTCAGTCCTTACGGTTTACATACGGCCATGTGGTTGACGCCGCCGGTGTCTGATCTTCGCGATTATCGGTAATCAAGTCTGTGGCGATACGCAAAACAACCTCGCTCGCAGGATTGGCCCAATCGCCGTTGGGCCTCGTTTGCAATGGTCTGACAGCTTTGAACCTCACGCTCGACTGCGCGTTCAACCGAATTGTAACTTCATATAAATCACGGCGATATGGGGGTGCAGCCACCAACCGCGTTACAGCACGGTTGAGTTCGAGCCCCCTTTTTCCCGCGCGCAGTACCCCACGCCTCCGGATGTCCGCGCTCCTCAGGCCGAATTCAATGTATAGACTCCCATAGCTCAACCCAAATTAGTTCGCCGAGGTTCGCATCACTGTAGTGACGAAGCACTTTCAGAAGGGCCTCTACCTGTTTAGGTGCAATCTAGGACAGCAAACGTTTTCTGGACTTACTGGTCATGTAGGCTGCCTGTTCGTTCCGTTCATGCGCTATGTGCTCCCGCCGAGTTGTCCGACACTCGCTCAAAGCGCCAATGGACCCTTCATGAACGGGAAGCAGCGCCGGGGTTCGTCGACCAGTTCGACGAAATCCGCGAACTAGTGCGTAGTCCAAGGCTCGCTCATCGATGCGCGCCAAGAGGGCCGACGCAGCATCAGCCGGCGAGTAGCGATGCGCTTTGCCATCGATCGTCACCTCCGCTTGTGTTCCGCGTATCATCGCCGTACTGAGCGTCGTATGTTCGTTGAGCCTCCGAGAGGCTCCGTTCGCCACGAGTCGGAAAGCGCCCGGTTCAAACATCTGAAGTTCCTCTTCTAGCAGCCCCTCCCGCTCGCACGCCCAGCGCCAGAGAGCATTGGCAATGGCTTCATCTTGGTTGGTCGTCCGGATCCTTGGGACGTCCTCCGCGTCACCCCGAACCCCGTCCGGATGCGTTGGGACCCCATCCGGACTCACTGGGACCCCGTCCGGACTCACTGGGAGCTCGTCCGGACTCACTGGGAGCCCGTCCGGGACAGGTTGGGACAGCCTAAAAACGCCATCTACTAGACCAAAACAAGGGAGCAACGGTGTTCCCGAACGTACATCGGTGTGGAGGCACACATCGATGACTGAACTGAACGAGAAGCTGCTTAGGGAGGCCGCGCTGCTGTCGGCTACGGAGAGTGCACTGAGGCTGCCGGTGGCGGTGCTGTTGGGTGAGGCGGTGGATGTCGTGGGCTTTTGCCGGAAGTATTGGCGAGCCGAGCGCTCTCCGGTGACGGGCGCTGAGGTGCGGCCTGGGCTCGAGCTGGCGGGGGAGTCGGGCCCGCTTGCGCCCCAGATTGTGGACGAGATATCTGCGCTCGAGCGGCTCACCTACGAAGCCCATCGCAGCTACATGCTCGCCGTGGGGCCAGCCACCACCGACGACAGCCGCGCCCGCGCCGTGCTTTCGGAGCTGACTGCCGCGCTCGACTGGGCCTTCGACGATGAGCGTCACGACGAGTGGGACCTGAGGCTGAGCAAGCTGCGCGAACAGCACGAGCGTCGCTTCGACACGCAGGATGGGCTGGCCCTGGCGCTCGAGGACTACGCCGGGCTGGCGGAAATGGCCAAGGCGCTCCTCGCGCAGATTCCCGCCTTCGACGCGCGCTTGATAGCCGAAGCCCAAGCCCTCGCCTCGAGCGTGCGGGCGCGCTCTGCGCCGCGCGACGACGCGGAGGCAGCGCGCGAGCTCTCAAACCGCAACCGATACGCCACGCTACTTCTGCGCCGCATGCAGCGCGTGCGCCGCGCGGCGCGCTTCGTGTTCCGGCACCACCCGGAGATCGCACAAAAGGCCACCAGCGCCTACGAGCGCCGAAAGCGCAACGCCGCGCGCCGCAGAGCCGACGCAGAAAGCCCAGAGCGCGTCGAAGCGTTTGAGGCGGTGTAAGAAGCGGATTTGCTGCTCCTGTGCCCGAGCTGAGGCACACTGTGCCCCATGGATTTTGGCTTCTCCGCACGGCGCGATGCACTGCCTGAATGGCTGACCACGCGACCGGTGGCACATCGCGGATTGCACGGTCCGGGCGCGCCTGAAAACACACTGCCGGCCTTTGAGGCGGCGCGCGATGCGGGCTACCCGATCGAGCTCGATCTAC
>CAZEWA010000366.1:0-4850 GCA_964515685.1 uncultured Polyangiales bacterium
GCGCAACCGGCCGTGCGTCTCGATTGGGACCTCAACTCTTGGGCCACCGTGCAAGCCGTGTACGTGCCCTGGTTCATGCCCCATCTGTCGCGATCGAATCGCGATCAGTACGTGGCGAGGGTCATGACGGGTGGCGGCGGCCAGGTGCCCGAGAGCGTGCGCACGCTGATCGACCCATCGCACCAGACCAAGATGGGGGAGTCGGGCATGCGCTTCGTGGGGCCTGCGCCAGATTTCAAGACCCCTCAAGCGCAGCTGCGCGCAAACTTCCGCGGCAACGCCATGGAGTTTGGCCTCAGTGCGGGCACAGCACTCGAGAAGCTGCCTTCGATCTACTACACGCCGAACGTGAACGCCGCGATGCTCGGACTCGACCCGCGCCTCGTCAAAGGGACCCGGCCGTACGAAGACGCGGATAGCAAACTTAGCGGAGCCCAGGCGGAGCTCGGAACCGCACTGTACGGCGGACAGCCTGTCGTCGATGTTGCCTACCATCGCTACAACTTGATCGGCATCGACGGCAGCTTCGATCTCGCCCCCTTCTCCATCGGCTTCGAGTTCGCATTCTCACCCTCGCGACATCTGGTTGCGGCGACGACCAACGAGAAAAATCGTCGCTTGCCGCTGCCCAACGTCACCGAGGAAATTACAGACCCCGTCGAACCGGTCGTTGAAAACGGGCCTTGGACGCCGAGTAACGTCACGAACAAAAACATCCGTAAGGGTGTGCCTGTCGTGCAAGGTGCCCTGCATCTCGAGTGGCTCAAGGGCGAAACGTTCGCACTGGTGAGCGAGCTCTTCTGGATGAATGCGCTCGCCCTGCCCCACGACAGCAGCCGCGACTGGTTGGGCTTCAGGCCCGGCTCCGGCGCCTTCGTCGGCGGTATGCTGGCGATGAGCTACGTCATAAACGATGGCCTCGTGCGCTTCGATCTGACGACTGTGACCATGGTCGGCCCTTCGCTTATCGTGATACCCCATGTGGAAGTCAAAGCGCGTGACGGCCTCTACATCGACGCGGGCGCGCAGATCTTTGAGGGCCCGAACCCCGGGTTCAACGGCATGCAGCACATGAACATCGGCGGCATGATGAGTGGATACGACCAGGTGTTCGTCGGGCTGCGCTGGCTGCCCTGATCAGAAGCCGATACGCCGCATCACGAAGCGCGGCAAAAGGCGTATCACGAACATCACGAGCGCCCAGATGCGCGGCGTATAGAGCACCGGCGTTCCGCGTCCGAGCGCGCGCACGATATCGCGTGCCACCTGCCCAGGCTCTCCGGCGAATGGCGGCGGCTTGAGACCTTCGGTCATCGAGGTCTTCACGAAGCCGGGCTTCACGCACACCACCTTGAGGCCCTGACCGCGATATTTGTGGTCGAGACCTTCGAGATACGCAGAGAGACCCGCCTTGCTCGCGCCGTAGAGCACCACAGGTTTGCGGCCCCGCTCGCCAGCCACAGAGCTAACGACGCACAGCGTCCCGCCCCCCCGCAACAAGAGCATCTTACGCGCGTGCTCACACAGCACCACCGTATTGGCGAAGTTGACCGTGAGCAAACGCTGCGTGAACGCGATGTCGTTCTCCAAGGCCTCCTGCGTGCCGAACAGGGCCGCTGTGACGACCACGGTGTCGAAGCCCGAGAGCGCGCGGTCTGCAGCGGTAAGCGCCGCCTCGAACTCGCTCGTATCTTCCAGGTCGCACTTCGACACCAGCACCGGGCGTCTGCCACCGCCGCGTTGTTCGAGGTCACGGGCACTGCGCTCGAGGTCCTCGACATCGCGCCCTAGCAGATGCAGCTCAGCGCCCTGCGAAGCGAGCTCTCGCGCCACTGCGCGGCCTATCCCCTTACTCGCGCCAACCACGACAGCCTTCATTTCTGTTCTCCAAACAGCCGCATGCTTTGAGCGCTTCGGATCTTGCCCTGCGGATCCCAAATGCGCTTCTGCGCGAGGAATGCCTGCAAGCGTGGCTCCATCGCGCTGAAGTGCGCAGGCCGCGTGAAGCCGTCCTTCGTAAGGTAGATGCGCCCGCCGCAGCGGATCACGTGCTCGTTCAGTCGGTCGACTACGCTCTGCGTGTTGTCGCGGATGGGAATGTCCAGAGCCACTGACATGCCGCTGCGGGGAAACGAAAGCAGCCCTTCGCCTTCAGGACCACAGTCTTTTACCACCGTAAGAAATGAGCAGGCTCCGCTTTCCGAGAGCACGGACAAGAGCCCACGAACGCCCTCCGTGCCTGCTTCATCGGGGATAACGCATTGGTGCTGCGTGACGCCGCGCGCGCCGTAGGCGAGATTCCAGCGCAGCATGAAGTCGAGGGGGTAAAAGAACGATGCGGCGTCGACCACTTTTTGCGCGTGCTGCTTCAAATGACTGCGGTAGACGAGCGTGTTGAAGGCGCGCATGGTGGCGCGATTGATGAGCCCTGAAGGCAACGCAAAAGGCAGCGTAATGCGCGGCTTTTCCTTGGGGAAGTGCGCCGGAGCTTCGGCAGGCTCCGCCCAACGCCCACAGAACAAGATGCCGCGACCGAGTGAGGTGCCACGGGCCGCCGTGTCCATCCACGCCACGGTGAAAGGCCACACATTCGAGGCTTCGCGGATGGCTGGCAAAAACGCATCCAGATTCGAGAAGCGAAAACTCTCCTGGTAAATCCAGGGCGTTGGAACGCGCACGAGCTTGAGGTCGACCTCGAGAATATGTCCCGTGAGCCCCATACCGCCGAGCGTGGCGCGAAACAGTTCGGGCTCCATTTCGCGCGAGCAGCGCACCACCCGACCATCCGAAAGACGCAGCTTCAACGCCTGGACATGCCGGCCAATCGTGCCCTCGATATGGTGGTTTTTGCCGTGCACGTCCGAGGCCACCATGCCGCCCAAGGTGACGAACTTGGTGCCCGGTGTCACCGGCGTGAAGAAGCCGCGCGGCAGGTACAGCTTGAGCAACTCCTCTAACGAAAAGCCCGCTTCTGCGCGCAGCACGCAAGTGGCTTCATCGAAGCTCAGAATGCGGTCGGCGAGACGGGTCCCAGACACCTCGAAGACTCCCGGCGCCGGCAGCGAAGCATCGCCATAGGAGCGCCCGAGCCCACGCGACAAGCTCGAGCCTGCGGTTATCTCGAGCAGATTCTCCGAACACCGCTCGCGCCCTGACACGAACGTCCGGCCCCACCCGCTCAACCCCGCTGTCTCACGCGCCATAGACAGACTCAGTTAGCACGGACCCAGGCTCGGACGCGAGCCGCAGCAACCAGCCTGGCCGGACCAGCTCAGCGCCAGGCAAAGCGCGGCTGCGCGAAGTGCTGAACTGACGTGTGCCGTCCCTCGAGTGCCCATTCCCGAAACTGGAAGACGATGGCCGCGGTGGGGCTGAAGATGTGGGTACCGACCAGCGGCAGCATGAGCAGCGGCGCTTCGAGGCCGGGTACGTCCCGTAGCAGGGGCACATCCGGACCGTACAAGTCTGCGAGCGGTACCCGATACGAAATGGCGACCTCTCTAGGGTCGGGCACAATCTCGCGCACCGAAGGCCCCCACAGCACCACCGGGGTCACCACAAAGCCCGACTGGGTCGTGAAATCATCGAGGAAACCGAGCACACTCTCGGAGCCCAGCGCAACGGACAGCTCCTCGGCGAGCTCGCGTCGCGCCGCCTGCTCGCTGCTCTCCCCCGGCACAAGGCGCCCTCCGGGCAGCGCAAACTGCCCTGGGTGATGGGGCAGGTCGCTCGGACGGCGGGTGAGCAAGAACGTGGCCTCGCCCGCAGCAGAAGGGACCACGGTCAGCGCCACCGCGGCCGGGCGCAAGGAGCCAAGCTCCACCGTTCGGCGCGTGTGCGCTCGGAGGTTCCGCTCCAGGCGCGCTCGCAGGGCGGCGTCGAGTCGTTCGGGAACGTGCGGGGTCGCAGATGTCGCGCTCACGTCAAAGGAACATAGCAGGCCTCGGCGCGACCGCTCCAAAGCCTCCGCACGCAAAGCGAGAACTGATACGCTCCGAGCATGGAGCCACAGGGATTCGACTTTGGCGGCGCGCGCTTCGACCTGAACGACGAACGAGACCGAGCGGTCTTACGCTTCATTCTCTCGCAGGCCTTGTACGGCGAAGCTACAGGAGTCTACTGCGGTCGTTCTTTGTACGCCGCGCAAACCCTGGAAGCTGCCCACTTTTACGTGCGCCAAGCGCGCCAAGAGCTCAACCACCTCACGCTGTTCGCGGAGATGTTTCGGAGCCTCGAACTTACGCCTGAAAAGGCCCACTGGGTCGTCCGCGCACTCGCCGCGCACAACGACTACTACCCGCTCAAGGTGCTGATGGAGCATGCGCTGGGTGAGGGAATGGTGCTCGATATCTTTCGTGACGTGTTGCTGCAGACGTTGCCTGAGAGCGACCCGCGCGTGCCCCCGATTCAGAAGAAGCTGCGTGTGATCTGCCGCGAAGAAGAGGAGCACGTTGCCTGGGGCGAGAAGGAGACGCAGCGCGTCCTCAGCGAAAATCCCTCGCTAAAACGCGCTTTTTACGGGCTGCTGGAGCTACAACTGTGGCTTGTGCCGTTCGCCGTTGGCCATCTCAAACAACGCGCCCCGAACCACCCGGTGCTCGAACAACTCGATGCCTTCGTATCGCACGTGCAGAAGCGCGTGTGGGAGCAGGGCCGCGTGCTCGGTTTCGTGCCGGAAGTACGCCCTTCCCTGCTTGGGCGCACGCTGGCCGTGAGCTCGGGCCTACTGTTGCTTGCACGCAGCAAGTTTGCGCGCAGCAAGAGCCGCCTCGATCACACGTACCTCGAACAGCTGGGTTTCACGCCCAACCCCTGACGTCGAAGAGCGCCCGAGGGCGCTCGAGCGGAGA
>CAZEWA010000367.1:0-4830 GCA_964515685.1 uncultured Polyangiales bacterium
AAGTTTTGGGTCGTCGGGCTGCTTGTACTGGGTTCTGGGTTGACCGCGCGTGCGGACAACGTGTTGCTGACGGGCAAGAAGATTTCCAACGTCATCGCCTACGATGATTTCGTGATTCTTCGCTTTTCCCCTGCGGCAACCACAGCCGAGACGGGATGCCCAAAGACGGATCAGGTGTATCTCAGCCTGCAAGAGGGCAAGGGCCAGCCCATGTACACGGCAGCGCTGGCGGCGGCCCTCAGTGGAAAAACCGTAGAGCTCAAGATCAAGGGCGGAGTCTGTGACGATCTCTGGAAGGCCGCGACCTTGTACCAGGTCAACGTCGCTTTCTAAACGTAAGAGCGTCGCTCTCTGGGCCATCTGGACGCACGATCACCGGCGGAAGACGGTGCAAATCCGCGCGGTGCTGTGCGGATGCGCGCGTTTGGCCCGTGCTTACATTCCGATCCAGAGTGTGAGAACCGTCGATACTTTCCTGCTTTTACATGTGCGCGCCACAGCTGCATGCGCCGGCTTGGCGGGCGTAAAGGAGTCTTCATGCGTTCGAGTTGGAAGTGGACCGCCTGTTCCGCGCTCGCTGTGTTGCTAGCGAGCACTGCATTCCCGAGCGAGCGAGCGGAGGCGTGTACCCGGACCCTCTATGTGGGCGCAGACAAGCTGACTATCACGGGGCGAACCATGGATTGGAAGGAGGACATGGCCTCGAACTTGTGGGTTTTCCCTGCCGGGCTGGTACGCGATGGCGCAGCCGGTCCGAACTCTGTGCGCTGGACCTCGAAGTACGGAAGCGTGGTGGTTTCAGGCTACGAAATGGGCTCGGCCGACGGCATGAACGAAAAAGGTCTGGTTGCCAATCTGCTCTATTTAGCCGAGGCCAACTACGGTAAACCAAGTAAGACCGGACCCTATCTTTCGATCGGCGCCTGGGCGCAATTCGTCCTCGATAACTACGCGAGCGTGAGTGAGGCGGTGGTCGGCCTAGAAAACGAGCCGTTCCGCATGCTCGCGCCGGCGCTGCCGAACGGCGTGCCGGCTGCGCTGCATTTGTCCATTTCGGATGCCTCAGGTGATTCCGCCATTTTCGAGTACGTCGACGGCAAGCTCAAGATCCACCACGGCAAAGACTACAATGTGATGACCAATTCACCGATTTACGAGCAGCAGCTCGCGATCGATACGTACTGGAAAGGCATCGGTGGTCTCAGCTTTTTGCCGGGAACAAACCGCGCAGCGGATCGCTTCGCACGCGCATCGTTCTTGCTCGACGCGATTCCGAAGAAGGTCTCAGCGCCGTACATCAGGGGTGTGCCGCAGCAGTCGTTCGCTTATCAGGCGGTGGCCTCGGTGATGGGTGTAATGCGGAGTGTGAGCGTGCCCCTGGGCATCACCACGCCGGCTGAGCCAAACATTTCGTCGACGCTCTGGCGGACCGTCGCAGACCAGAAAAATCTCATCTACTATTTCGATTCCGCCACGCGACCAAACACATTCTGGGTGCCCCTTACTAAGCTCAACCTCAAGGCCGGCGCGCCCGTCAGGAAGCTCACCATCGCCAATGGCGAGGTACTGGGTGGTGAGGTCGTAGAGCAGTTTGTAGAGGCCAAGCCGTTTGCGTTTATGCCTGCGCGCCCGCCCGTGTGAGCGCGAATGCAGGCTCGCGTGGCGCTCTTCAGGCGGTTCATGTAGCCGGCAGGGTTTCTCATTCTCTCAGTGCACGATGCCGAGTCGTTCGCGCAGGCCGCGTGGAACCTGGGCCATGCTGCGACCCTTCTGGCGCGCCTTTTGAGGCTCACAGTGCGTGAGGTCCCAAGTTGAGAGCGTGGCCGCAGATTCCGCAGCTGCGATTTGAACTTCGCGTCCATCGAGCAAAATCTTAAGGTGGTCGGACGCGAGCGCTTCTAGCGCATCGTGCAGTTGCTCGGCGGCTGTGGCGGAGGCCAAGCGCAGTTGCCAGCGCACAGCGATGCTCTCGGGCGCCGCTTCGGGGCTCGCGAACACGGCGATGAGGTCGCCCCGCCAGCGCTCAGGTGCGGTTTTGAAGCGCGAAACGCCGAGACCGCTCACGACATCCAGGGCGAGTAGGCCCGCTGCGCCCAGGCGATCGAGGATGACGAGGTCAAGTCCTTCCGGGCCTTGTGGCGTCGAGCAGGCCACTGCCCCTGGGGCCGAGGGCCGGTCGATCCAACTTGAGAGGGTGGTGTAGGGAGCGTCGTAGCGGTTTTCGATCCCGCCGAGTCCGCGCTGGTAAAAGAGATCTGCAAGTCCCGCACCGCCGATGGGATAACTCAGGGATTGGAGCGCGGCGAGCAAGGGCGCAGGGCTCTCACTGATGTCGTCGAGGAAAGACGATAGCATGTCTTGAAAGTAGGGGCCGTAGTCGAAGTCACCAGGGTTTTCCTCGCCCTGTGCACGCAGCATGACAAAGTTAGACAGTAAGGTCGCTTCGCCTTCAGTCAGCGCATCGAGCGCCAGCATGCTGTCGGTGGAGTCGACATGCTGCCTGTTCAGGTTTGCAAAGCCCTCGCGCTGATCTTGCAGCGCGTGCATGTATTCATGGGACAAGGTGAAGCTACCGGTGTCTTTATCTTGTGCGGCATCATCGATGACCGTGATGCTCTTGGAGGCACTGGAATAGTAGGCGGCAATGCCAACGGCGAGCAGATCAACCGAGGCGCCGTCTGTGCCTTGATCTGGAGGCAAGAGCTGAAGCAGCTGACTTGCGCGCTCCCAGGCTTGGTCTTGCGCTGTGGGCGCATAGGACGCGGCTCCGGTTTCGAGCTCGGCTCGCAGGGTTTTGCGCGTGATGACGCGAACCTTGGGCAGCGTGGCGTCGGGCTGGCCGCGTTCGCAGGCGGTGGCGCGAAAGATCTCGGCTTGGCAACGGGCCGAGCTGATGTCGCACGGGGCACGGAGAGGCGTGCAGCGGGGAGCTTCGTTGTCGCAGCCGAGGGCGAGCGTGCTCCACAAAACCATGCTTCCGAAGACAAGACGCGAACTCATGCGGGCAGTCGTGGCAGATCAGGCACGCGGAGCAAGCGCTGTTGGCGCACAAATGGGGTGATCTCGGACCTTGGCTCTCAGACGCGGTCGTGCTGACAGCATGGCGTGCAGCGTAATCTAGTTTGTGAACAACAGGCCTTGCATCGGAGCTTCTAGACAAAGGAGCATGGTAATCATGGCGACTGTTGCTTCAGCTCGTGTGGGATTTGTGTGGCTATTGTCAGGGCTTGTACTCGGTTGCTCTGGAGGTAGCGCCGGCGGCGCGGGCGGCCCGATAACAGACGAGGATGCAGGCGGCGAGGGGCTCGACGACGCAGGGGAAGGCGAGTCCGACGGCGGCAGCAGCTTGTCTGGGCCTTGCCGAGAGCTTGAATGCGCGCCGGGGCAAGATTGTGAGCTGCGCGGTGGTGCCGCTGTCTGCGCAGGATCGTGCGCCGGAGTCACTTGCGCAGAAGGCCT
Organism: uncultured Polyangiales bacterium; assembly: GCA_964515685.1. GTDB lineage: Bacteria > Myxococcota_A > Polyangia > Polyangiales > DASUME01 > DASUME01. The sequence continues at coordinate 3,460 of CAZEWA010000367.1, forward strand.
AGCCTGCAGCGTCGTGGACGATGTTGGGCGCTGTGTCGCCGTATGTGATCCGAGTTGTGGGTCGGGGCAACGTTGTGAGCGTGATGGCGCCGCGAAGGCTGTGTGCGTCGACAACAGCTGCGATGATCTGGACTGCGGAGAGCTCGAAGCCTGCGTGGGCGTGAGCACAGGGGGCCATGTCTGCGAGGACAACACGTGTGCGACGGACGTGGACTGCGCGGCTGGGCAAAACTGCAACGGCAAGATCTGTCTGGGAGATGTATGCGAGCCCTACGCAAGCCACTGTGACAACGGCGTGGTGCGCGAGTGCTTGGCCAATGGCGCAGGCGAGATCAATCGGGTTGCGTGCGTGGCCGAGGCAGGTCTCGAGAGCATTTGTGTGGATGGCGCACAAGGTGCGCGCTGCAGTTGTCGAGATGACTGGGATTGCCCGGCGTTCACCGAATGCGTGCAAGGCAGCTGCGAAGGCACCGGGCGCAAGCCTGTGTGCTTTCTGCCGCCGCAGGACTTTGCAAGCGTGTTGCCCGAGCCGAAGCGCGGCTTTCCTTGGGGAGGCGACGACGCGGATGGCTACATCCTCGACAACAATCCTTCGAGCCTCGATTCGCTGAATCACGAGAGCCCGCGCTCACGTGATGCGAAGCCCCACAAGGAGACCGGCGCCCTGCGTCCCTTCCCGCGTCATTCACAGGTGAGCGCCGTGCCGGTGGTGGCGAATCTCGATGATGATAACGGCGACGGTCGGGTGGATGAGCTCGATACGCCGGAGATCATTTTCCCGGCGTTCTGCGATCAGAACTACCAGACACGCGGCATGTTGCGCGCTGTGCACGGCGGCGGCGCTAACGCAGGCGGCGACTTTTTTGCGATCTGCAACGGTAAGCTTTGGCAGGAAGGTCAGCCCATCCTCGGTGAAGCCGATTGCGCTTGTGATGACGGCGACATCGAGCCCAACGGCGGTGTGGCGGTGGCCGATCTAGATGGCGAAGATGGCTTGCCCGAAGTCGTCGTGATGGGGCATGCCCCGGACGCCGAGGTGAACAACAAGCTGCTGATTTACCGCAACACCGGCGAGAAAATCCTAGAGGCTCAGCTCGGCTTCAATGTCGCGGGTGCCAATCCCGCCGTGACGATTGCCAATGTGGATCATGAGGGGTTTGCGGAGATCGTACTCGGCGCCACCGTGATCTTCTTGCGGGCTGGCAACGAAGGCGAATCCCGCTTCATGATCGACAGGGTGTTTCGTGCACCTACGGGCGGCATGCAGGGCACCAACAACGGCCAGGGCGCGGTGAGTTGCGTGGCGGAGCTCAAGGGCGGACCCGACAGCAACATGGAGATCGTGGCGGGCGGCACCATGTACAGCGTGCC
>CAZEWA010000368.1:0-4789 GCA_964515685.1 uncultured Polyangiales bacterium
AGCCATGGGTACGGATGCGAGCGGTACGGTGCGGTTGGTAGGTGCGCTTCACGGGGATCCTCCAGCAGGCACCCTTTGTGGGTGTTTTCTGCGAGTGCTCAACCCGAGCCCAAAAGGTGCTCGAGTGAAAACTATAGGGCCCGACCGTGGCAAGATGGCCTCAGTCAGGGCGCGGGAAGTTTGCATGGGGCTACCCGACTGTCAAGAACGGGCGGTGCAGGTGGGACGGTCAAGGTTTGCGCCACTGACCCGAGTCCAGGCAGCTGTAGTAACCCTCAGCTCCGACGATCACGTGATCCAGCACGGAAATACCGAGGAGTTCGCCGGCCTGGGCTAGACGCTCGGTGAAGCCGAGGTCTTCGGCGCTGGGGCTGCAACTGCCCGAGGGATGGTTGTGGACCAAGATCACGGCGCTGGCCGCTTCCCGCATCAGCGGCCGAAAAACGTCGGCCGGCTGCAGGGCACAGCCGCTCAGGCCCCCGCGAGCCAGCAACATCTTGGACAGCACGCGCTGACGGGCATCGAGCGCGATGGCCCACAGCTCTTCGTAGCAAAGCTGATTCAGGAGCGGCCCAAAGGCACGATACACATCCTGGCTCGAGCTGAGGCGCTCGCCGCGCGGCAGCGGCAGGCTATTGACGCGGCGTCCGAGTTCCAGCGCGGCGGTGATGCGCGCGGCCTTACCTATGCCGATGCCAGACACCCCGGAGAGTTCAGGGGTGCCTGCGCGCGACAGTCCGCGCAGCCCACCGGCGTAAACCAAGAGCTTCTCCGCCAGGGCTGGAACCGGCTCGTCGCGGGTTCCAGTACCAAGCAAGATCGCGACGAGCTCGCCGTCGCTCAGGCTCTCGGCTCCTGACGCAGCAAGCTTTTCGCGCGGGCCGTGCGCAATCCGTGGGGAACGCTCCATGAATGTTCCGCCTTCGCGAGCGCCATGCCGGGTCTAACGGCTCGATTTTCGGCACGATGGCTCCGTCCCGCTGGCGGTGCGGCCTACGTCCGCCGGACAGCCACCGCCCTTTTGGGTGTGCGTGACGGGGCGGAAAAGTGCGCAAATTCCGAGGAGCGGCCAGCTGCGTGGTCCCGGTACCTTGCCTCGAGGGCTTCTTTTCTATAAATTCGAGGTCTTCCAATGTTGGCAAGCGTTGCGCGGCGACTTTGTTTCCTACTTCCCTGTGCGCTTTCCGTCGCTTGCACGGACAGCCGCGCTGAGGACGCGGGCGTAACACTCGAGTCCCGCGTGGGCTCGATTGCGCTGCTCCACTTGGAACGCTTTGCGGAGACGGAAGATCCTCAGCCCCGTTTGGTCGCAGCAGCGAAGGTTGCGCGCTACCGGGCGATGCAGCCCGATGCGCTGTTGCGCTTGTTGGGCGCCGATGCGCGCGAGCTCGATAGCTGCAGCGCCACTGCGGGGCTCGGTGAGCTCGACCTCGGGCCTGAAGCACAAGTAGAGCTGCTGTCTGTCGGTGACATCGCGCTGCGCGGTGGAACGACGGCGGCGACCTTCGCTCCTAGGCTCTTTCCTGCGCTCGCCACCACGGCTTCGGGTTGGTTCTACGCGGGCGAAGCAGAGGTCGCTCTGCCGCGGGCCGAACTCGAAGAGTACGTGCTGTCTGCGCCGGGCGAATCGGGCGTGGGGGCTTTTGAGGTCACGCTCGGCGCACCTTCCGCGGTGCTAGGGCTGGGCCTGTCTGGCGTGTCGTTCGAGCAGCCAGCCGTGCTCGGCCGAGTCGGGCCCATGGAGCTGACGTGGGAAGCGGAAGACGTGGGCGACCGCGTTGAACTCGAGATTTACGCAGGCAGTAGCTCGCTGTTGTGCACGGCGCGCGACGATGGCCACTTTGCGCTGAGCGACGCGCAGCTGCGCGTTCTAGACGCCGACGACAATGCGACGCTTGTGGTGCGCAGGGTACGCGTGGTGTCGGTCGATATGGTCGGCATCGCTTCGGCCTACGCGCGGGTTGCCACGACGCGCGCGCTGCCTCTACAGCTCCGCTGAACACTGAGTCCCCGCACGCTCGAGGCACGCCGTAGTGCGCGGCAGCCGGTGAGGCCTAGGGGCTAGCCTTGGCTTGCGAGTTCCTGTGCGTGGCGCGCGAGCCCTTGCACCACAGAATGGAAGCTGCTCATGCGGCGCACATTCGCCTGGGGCATGCGCTTTCGTATCTCGGCTTCGATCAGTGGCATGCGCGAGGTGCCGCCCGTCAGGCACACGATGTCCACCTGGTCGTGGCGCACGCCGCCCGTTTCGAGCGTGCGATCCAGAGACTGAAAGATGCGATCGATGGGCCGCTCGCAAGCGACGTAGAAGTCTTTGCGATCTGCTGTGCGTTCGAACTCTGCGCCCGGGTAATCGAGCGACACCAGCGTGCTTTCTACATCGCTGAGTCTGCGCTTTGCGCCTTCTACAGCCTCGTAGAGGTCGAAGCCCACGCCGTCTTCCACCACAACCGCGAACTTCTCGAGCAAGGGCCTCTGGCTTGCGTCGACGACGCCGTTTTGGATGTCGTTGAGGCGCCTGAGGACCGTGCTGCGATCGGCGAGTGTGAGGTCGGCGGGTGAGCAGAGCAGCTCGATGAGGTCCATCGGCATGGGCAGCGTGTTGGAGCCGAACGGAACGCGATATTGTGCCTGGCTGCCGAGTGCAGGCGCTACCGCGCAGCGCACGAGCGAACCGTCTAGTGCGTCGCCTGCGACTGCCACGCCGCCCACTGCCAGCACGTCGGAGCGACGAAAGCCGTCTGCCCCCATGTTGACCAACGTGAAGTCCGAGGTGCCGCCTCCAAGGTCCACCATGAGCACGAGCCGAGGCTGCCGCAGATCGGCTGCAAAATCGTAGGCGGCCGCCACGGGTTCTGGGCAGAAGCTCACCTGCTTGAAACCTGCGAGCTCGGCGGCGCGCTTGAGACGCTGCTCGGCGAGTGCATCGTCATCGTCGTCGTTCGAAAAGCGCGCGGGGCGGCCCAAGACGGCACGCTCGACATCGACCTCGTAGTGCGCGCAGGCGCGCTCACGCATCACGCGCAAGATGCTCGCGATGAGCTCTTCGATGGTCATGGTCTTTTCGGCGATGCGAGTGGCCGTGAAAGAGCGCGATGGAAGGTGCCGCTTGATGGAGCGAATCAGGCGCCCGCGAAAGCCGTTGGCAACCAATGCCCGCGTAGCGGCCACGCCAAACGCACTCTCACGCGCGCTCGCGAAGTAAAGGGCGCTGCGCAACACGGTCGGGTCGCTCGCGTCGGGGTCGAGGGGCGCTGGAGCGAACGTGCGCTCCGCTGCTGCGGCCGACAGCAAGGAGTTGCTGGTGCCAAAATCGATGGCGAAGATGCTGGGTTTAGAGGCCATGGCAGGTTCCTGTCTCGCTACGTTGGGACCCCCGAGGCTCGTATGACCGCGAGCGCGGCCTGCCGTTTTACAACGCCCGACTGTTCCTCGCAAAGGGCGCCTCCAAACGAAAGGCAGGCAAGCGTTGCTTGAAAAGCTGCGGTTCCCTCGCATCGGCAGGGCAGAGTGCGCGTAAGGTTTAGTCTTGTCCTTTGCTCGAGCCGAAGAGCTTCGAAAGAAGCTTGTTTGAGCCGCTTGGCGGGGGCTTTGAGTCTTTGCGCATCTCGAAGAGACGCACTTCGCGTACGGCGTCCACGTGGCGTGGGTTGATCTCGGCAGCGCTCCGGAAGTGCTTGACGGCCTCGTCGTTGCGCTGAAGTCGCTTGAGCACGACGCCGCGGTAGTAGTGGGCGCGGTCGTTGCGAATGTGCGCGCTGAGCGCTGCATCGAGGTAGCGCAGGATTTCGTCGAAAGGCGCGTTTTCGCCCGGCGTCATCAGATGCAAGAGCCAGCCGTGCAGTGCGAGACAATCGGACTCGCTCGGGTTTTTAGCGAGTGCGCTCTTGATCAGGCTGAGGGCTTGGGCGTAGTCGCGCCGTTTCAGCAGCACTTCGGCTTTTTGGAACTCGACGGCAGACTCCAAGATGTTGCGCATCAGGCGGTCGGTCGTGCGCGTGCCCCCTCCGCCTTCGACTGCCTTCGCGTAGTCGGCTCGACTGTCAGGCTGGCTCAACGTCTCGTTGGCTTCTGTGATGCGGTCGAACAGCAGCTGCGCAGGAGCCGTGAGTTGGGCCAACGCGGGAGGTAACCTATCGGGATGGAACTTCTTTACGCGGGCAAAGTAGGCGGCGTTGATCTCAGACGGGCTCGCGTCGATAGCGACGTTCAATAAATCGTAATGGGTGAGATCATCGAGGCGTGCGTAGAGCTCAACGAGCTCATTCCAGCGCACGGAGTCGAGTTCGTTGAGACCTTCTGGCCTAGGGGGAGCTGCAGGAAGCCGAGGAGGCACGCTGGGCTCCGCCTGGCCGTTTGCATCGTTCGGAGCCGCTTTTGCCGAGGCCTGGGCGTCTGCGTTGAACGGCATGGGCTGCGACGTGCGGTGTGAGAGGGGATTTCCTGGCGGTTGGCTCGGTTCAGCGGGCCGCCCCGAGGCGGTCATGCCGTCTTCGATTTCGAGTCCGCGCAGCAGCGCCAGCAGATACAGCGTGCGCTTGGCGTCGCTCACAGCGAGCTTGTGTTCTGCGAACAGTTCTTCTGGACTCAAGGCATGCTTTTGCAGGCTCTCGAGCACAGCGTTTTCGGTTGCGCTCAAAGCGAGGCGTTCGAATGCCAGAGATTTGAGTCGCAGACGACGACCGCTCAGGCGTGCGAGCGCGCGTTCCATGGGCTCTGCATGTGTCACCTCGCGCAAGCCGCGAGCGAGCAAGAAGTGCATATCGATGGCTTCTCGCAGCACCTCAGG
>CAZEWA010000369.1:0-4752 GCA_964515685.1 uncultured Polyangiales bacterium
CGAATCCCTCTGGGGACGCTACTTACGCACTCGGACCTTCTGGGCCTAATCCGAGAGCACTCAAAAGCCTTCGCCATTCGTGGCGGGGGCTTTTGAGTTTTGGGGGCCGGGACTCAAAGGACGCCGCCCTACTCGGCGCGCTTCTTCATCAGCTCGGGTACCAGCATCCCACACGCCATGGCCGCGCAGAACACCAGCACGGGGACCTTTAGCGTGGCGAGCGAACTGAGCGCAGGTCCTGGGCAATAGCCAGCGAGTCCCCAGCCCACGCCAAACACCGCGGCGCCGAGCAAGAGCTTGCTGTCGATGTCTCTCCGAGCTGGAAGATGGAACACCGAATCCAAAATCGGCGCAGAGCGCTTGAGCGCAAAGCGGTTCGCCGAGAAGTACACCGTGATGGCGCCCAGCATCACGAAGGCAAGGCTCGGATCCCAGGCTCCGAAGAAGTCGAGAAAGCTCAGCACTTTTTCCGGCTGCGTCATGCCGGCGACCGCGAGCCCGACGCTGAACAGGACGCCTGCCAGGGCAGCGAGCAACGCTTCGTACACCGTTGCGCTCGTGGTCTTGCTTGAGAGCTCCACGATCAGCCTCCCAACGTGTGGCGCATGAGGAAAACCGTCATGGCAGCGGTCGCCATGAACGTCGCGGTGGCAACGAGCGAGCGCGCCGACAGACGCGCGATGCCGCACACGCCGTGCCCACTGGTGCAACCGTTCCCGAGCCGAGTGCCAAGCCCGACCAGCAAGCCAGCGAGCCCCATGAGCCAGAGCGGCTGCGCTGCGGGGACTTCGAACCACGCAGGTCGAAGCCACAACATGACGCTGCCTCCAAAGCCCAGGCCGACGAGGAAACCTGCGCGAAAGACTCGGCCATCGACTTTCCGGATCAACGCACCGTGAAAGATGCCGCTGATGCCGGCAATCCTGCCAAAGACGAGAAGCGACAGGCTTGCGCTCAGCCCAATCAACAGGCCGCCGAGCGTGGATTCTACAGGCGTAAAGTTCGGCATACCCCTGTCCTTCCAATACGCGTGGTGAAAGAACAAGCGTGCGAACATTTCCTCGTCTTGCAAGCGCCAGCGCAAAGCCCCGCCGGACTCGGGCGCTGCCCTGCTCACTTGGCGCGGCATCAGGCTTTTAACGACTCGAAATATCGGCTTTTTGTCGCGAAAAATTTAGCTCGCCAATAAGATGCCGCTGACGTGAAGTTCATCCTTTTCGCTACGCTGTTGGCCAGTTCGTGGCTTCATCCGTGGGTCGCTACCGCACAGGAGCTCACGATTCGCTTTGCACCTCCCGAGGGAGAAGCGTCGCTCGCGGTGCCCACCGCGCCCGTTCTCGCAGTCGGGCCTGAGGCCAACGCTACTTGGTACGGATTTCACAACGGCCGTACATTCGGCAAATTTGTCGCCGGCGCGCTCACCGGCTTTTTCGCGCACGAAGGCGGCCACCTGCTCGCCAATCTGTTCCAGGGCAATGTGCCCCGCCTACAAGGGCTCTGGGGGCTCGGCTTCATCCCATTCTTTACCATCGCGCCGCGCATCGGTTGCTACGACGGAACTTGTTACAAAAATGATGGCTCGGAGTTCTGGGCAGGCCCACGCGGCAAGTTCGGCATCACGTCGGCGGGCTTCAATGTTCAGCACATTACCGACGAAATCATGCTCTCGCGCAATCCGCGACTTCGCTATCAGGTCGCCCCCTTTCAGAAGGGGCTACTTGCGTTCAACACCTTGCTTTCCATCGCCTACGCCGCGACCGCCATCACGCGCATCGAGAACGCCGAGGGCGACCTCTCGAGCAGCGCAAAGCTCATCGGTATTCCGCGCGAGGTGTACGCCACCATGCTGCTTATCCCGGCGGGGCTCGACCTCTACCGCTACTTCGTGCCGGACTCGCGCTGGGCGCCGTGGGTGAGTCGCACTGGAAAGCTTGCGGTATTTGGCCTGGTTTTTTCGCTTTAGGCGTGAGCGGTCACCACTCAGAACCGTGTAGATGGGGCCCGCCTTCAAAGCTCAGCGGGTCGAGCAAAATGTAGTACCGATTCACGAGGCCGGTTTCCACAGAGTAGACGCCTCGCCCATCGAGCAGTAGCGTCGCGATGGCAACCATCTGCCACGCTTCATCGCGCCGAGCCGTCCACGCGTCACGCGTAAGCTGTAGAAAGCCCCGCGCGTCGCCAACGGCACGAACATCTTCAAGCGCATGTGCAAGCTCTGGAGTTGCGTCGCTTTGGGCCCAGCCCCAGCGCCACTGAGAGCGTTCGTGGTCGTAGCTGCCAGCAAGCACGACCGAAGAAGAAAGAATCGGAAACTTCCGCAGATGCAGCGTCAGATGGGTACCCATCGGATGCAGCGTGTGTCTATCCCGGTCGCGCAGCACAGGTTGGAGCCTGTGCTGTTGCTCCTCGAGATGTTCCATAGCGTGGCGAACGAAGCGGGAGTATTCGTCGTAAGAAGTGATTTCGTCAGAACTCATCGTCGAGGCATTCTCTCGCGCGCAATATCGACTTTTTTCTCAGCGCTACGCAATGAGGACGATGCACAGAACAGACGTTTTGCGAGAGACGATACAGGCTACATACCGCAAAAACGCGAGCGTTTCCGCTATGCGTCACGAAGGTTACAGTTTGCAGTACTCAGACAGCGGATTAGACGTGATCGACTCAGGCGCGTTGTCCACGTGCTCTGCATAAAAGGCCTCCATCTGCGCCTCGTCGAAGCAATCGGTGAGCAGACGACGTCCCCACGACACTGCTGCAAACCGCGTCGGCAAGCTCGCGTAAGGCGCAAACCTTACATTCCGGTAGCGGCGGAGTTCGGCTTGCACCGGTATCGCCCGCGCCGCTCAACTACGAAACATCGACACGTATCGCTGCAGGTGGCGCGCTGCGTGAGTTCGTTCAAGGCTGAGACCGATGGAGCGGATTGTTCTCCACGACGGAGCGTGGTGCGTCTTACATCGACGCTTTCTCGAGTCGACTATTGCTGAGCGCTTGTTCTCGCTGCTGCTCGATGAGGTCGCCTGGGAGCGCCGCGCCATCATGCTGTACGGCCGCAGCGTGTTGCAGCCGAGACTGACCGCATGGGTCGGCGACTCCGAAGCGGCGTACACCTATTCGCGCACGCGACACGAACCGTTAGCCTGGACGCCGACGCTCCAAATCCTGCGTGACCAGATAAGCGAGTGCGCAGGCGTTGCGTTCAACGGTGTGCTCTGCAACCTGTACCGCGATGGGCAAGACAGCATGGGACTTCACAGCGACAGTGAGCCCGAGCTCGGTCCCGATCCGGTTGTGGCCTCACTCTCGCTCGGAGCCACGCGCAAGTTCTGCCTGCGCCATCACCCAGGTTCCAAGCGCGCTCCCCGCAAGGACCGTGACCTAGACCTCGATCTTCCGTCTGGCAGCCTGCTGATCATGCAGGGGGCGACGCAGCACTGCTACCGACACAGCTTGCCGAAGCAGACGCGCGTCAAAGAACCGCGCATCAACCTCACCTTTCGGCGGATCTTGTCTTCCGCCTAGACGCGAGCTTGCGGGCTGTACGTTTTGCCAAGTGAAAACGCCGAAAGCCGCGCAGCTCTTTGGAGCGACGCGGCCTGAAGCAAGAGTATCCGAGGACCTCAGCCCTTGGAGATCTTGGCTTCGGTGAACTCGACGTGCTTCTTCGCACGCGGGTCGTACTTCTTGATCTTCATCTTTTCCGGCATCGTGCGCTTGTTCTTGGTCGTGTAGTACTCGAAACCGGTGCCGGCGGTGGAGATCAGGCGGATCTTGTCGCGCATGGGAAGTCCTCTGGTAAAGCCCTCGAGCGGTCGCGCGTCGGGGGCTCAGGTGTGACAGGGGTTTTGTGTTCAGTCAAGTGGCCCAGGTTACGAGGACATGGTCCCCACAGCTGGGAGACGTTTTTAGAGGACCGCAGCCACTGCCGTACAGAGACGGTCCATGGTGCTCTCGCTGATGCCAGCGACGTTGATGCGGCCCGAGCGAACCGCGTAGATGGCGAATTCGTTCTTGAGGCGATCTACCTGCTCCGGGCTGATGCCCGCGAACGAGAACATGCCCTTTTGGCCGGCGATGAAGCTGAAGTCCTGCTTCACGCCCTTGTCCTTGAGGGTCTGGACGAACAGCGTGCGCATCTTGGCGATGCGATTGCGCATGGCGTCGACTTCGCTGAGCCACAGAGCCGACAGCTCCGGGTCGCCGAGGACGGTCGTCACCACCGAGCCACCATGGGCCGGAGGATTCGAGTAGTTGCTGCGTACGGTGACCTTGAGTTGGCTCAAGGCCTTCTCGCCGGCGTCCTTGCTTCTGGCCACGAGCGTGAGTGCACCTACGCGCTCGTTGTAGAGCCCGAAGTTCTTGGAGAACGAGCTGCAAACCATCAGCTCGATGCCCTTCTCTGCGAACAAGCGCACGGGGAAAGCATCTTCCTCTACGCCGTCGCCGAAGCCCTGGTAGGCGAAGTCGAATAGCGGGAAAAAGCCCTTCTTCTGCGCGAGCTCGGCGATCTGCGCCCACTGTGCCTGCGTCGGATCGACGCCGGTGGGGTTGTGGCAACAGGCGTGCAAGAGCACGAGGTCGCCGGCTTCGGCCTGCTCGAGCGAGGCGAGAAGCTTGTCGAACGCGAGGCCCTTCGTGGAGGCGTCGTAGTAGGCGTAGTTGAGGGGCTCGATGCCCGCCGCCTGGAAGATTGCCTGGTGATTGGCCCAGGTGGGGTCGCTGACCCAAATGCGCTTCGAGCCGAGCTTG
>CAZEWA010000370.1:0-4726 GCA_964515685.1 uncultured Polyangiales bacterium
CGCCGCAAATCGCGGCCCTGGAACGCGCCGTGCACGAGGGTAGAGTGCGCGCAGCACGGAAGATGCGCGCGCCCAAAGCGCCTCGAACGGATTGAAGGGCTCTCACGAGGTCTCCGTCCAGAAGGCTTGCGTAACACGGGGCTCTCCCGCTGAAACATCCCCTTTCAGCAGTCACCGCGCGCTTGGGATCGATAGCCCTGGTTTCAGGCCCGGGTCCACGACCCGCCGGGTCGTAACACTGCCTCCGCTCGAGGAACGGACGATGACGAGCGACCTTACGATACCTCGTGCGAGTTCTTCTCCGGAAACACCGCCAAGGTCGCCCTCAGGGGGTCCTCGTGCGTCTCGTACTCCGCGATCCAAGCCATTACCTGCTCGGGCATTCCGGAGTCCCAAGGATGGAAACTGGGTTTGAACCAAGCCAGATAGCTAGGCAACATGCGTGTGAGAAAGCCGCGAGGACCGTACATGCGCCAAAGTCCGCGCACGACGAGCCTGCGCTGATCCGCAAGCTTATCGACCTCGAACATGTGTCCCATGATGGCCGCAACACGCACGTGCAGATAGAGCGTGAAGCAGATCATGGCGAGCGCACGCGTGACGTAGTCCCCACCCGCGACCTCACAGTACACGTCAAAAGCCACCGCCTTGTGCTCGACCTCTTCTACTGCATGCCACAGGAAAAGCGCGCGCATCTCTGGATGAGCTTCTTCACTTACGAAGGGAGCGAACTCGAGTATGCCCTCGGCCAGTGTGGCAGTGAGGTGCTCGGCCGCGGCCGTGAGAGCAAGCTGCATCTTGGGACTGAGCTCCCGTTGGGCCCAGCGCTTCTGGGCAGCGATACCGCGCACGATGCGCTCGACCTTGATGCCCTGCGCAGTGAGCGCCTTGTTGTACGAGCTATGGGCTGCACCGTGCTGAGCCTCCTGACGACTGAACAGCTTCACGTCCTCACGTAGCTTGGGATCGTGCACGCGGTCCTCGAACGCCCGCACCGACTCCATGAAGAAGCGTTCTCCCTCGGGAAAGTTGATCGACAACGCGTCGAGAAAGCGTGTGATGAACGCATCGCCGCCATTCCAATGGGCGGGAACTCCCGCAAAGTCGAACTTGGTGCGGCGATGCCGCAGAGGCGTCTGTGCTTGATGCCTGTTCGCTGCGTGCATGTGTACTCCTCGAAGCTGATTTGATGATCCCCTCGATCTTGGCGCAAATTTACGGACTTTGGCCAGGTGAGTGCAGGCCAGCTTCTGGTCTTGCCAGGCCATCACAGGCAGGATTACACGCGCGATGTGCGCGCTCGCACAATGCACAGCTCACGGCAACGACGCGCTCAGACCTGACACGCCGAAACCGAAACTGCAGACATCGCTGCTGCTCAGTCCTTGGGGGCGGCCGGCGATTCGCGCGGAAAGGTAGCCAACAGGGACTCGACGATGCGCGACCTCATCAATGGACTCCGGATGCTACTCACCCCGACGAGCTGACCGGCGCGCAGATGCGTCCCATGGCGCTGGGGTTGGTCGACGAGCAAGCGATGCGCGACGTGGTGACCTACATCGGCACGCTCTAGCAGCCGGCTGGTCACTGAATGGCAGCGAACCGACGTGCTAATCCTAGTGGACGACAGCCACTCCCGTGTCGTCCGTCTGCTCGACCAGGGCGACGCGCAACACGTCGTCCAACGTCTCAGCAAAATGAAAACGCAGCCTCTCGCGGGCTTCGTCCGGCACATCCTCGAGGTCGTGCTCGTTTTCCTTGGGCAAGATCACGTCGGTGATGCCCGCGCGTAGCGCTCCCAGTACCTTCTCCTTCACGCCGCCTATCGGCAGTACGCGTCCACGCAGCGTGATCTCGCCGGTCATGGCCACCGAGCGCCGCACAGGGACACCGGTCAACGCGGAGATGAGCGCGGTGGCCATGGCCGTGCCTGCAGAAGGTCCGTCCTTGGGGATGGCACCTGCCGGAACGTGCACGTGCACTTCGAGTGGCGTACTCGCGAGCAAGGAACCTCGCTCGGCGCCGTAGCGAAGAGCGTAGGTGAGGGCCGCGCGACCTGACTCTTTCATCACGTCGCCGAGCTGACCTGTGAGGATGAGCGAAGCTGCGCCCGAGGAGCGCTCATCGCCCGCGGCACGCGCGACGCTCAAGGGGCGAACCGAGGCCTCTACGAACATGATGTCGCCCCCTGCTGGGCTGTAATACATGCCTGTCGAGACACCGACCGCGTCCTTTTCTGCGGCGCGCTCCGGGCGAACGCGCGGACGTCCGAGCAAGTCCTTGATGTTGTCGCTCGTCACTTCGCTCGGGCTCGATTCGCCACTTGCGATGTTGCGGGCCAGCTTGCGCGTCACGCGCTCGATCTCGCGGGCCAGTTGGCGCACGCCGCTCTCCCGCGTGTACTCGCGCACGATGGTAGCGAGGGCGTCGTCGTGGAGCTGCAGGTTGTGGTCCTCGAGTCCGGTCTCCGCGAGCTGCTTGGGCACCAAGTAACGCTTGGCGATGGCGACCTTTTCCGTCTCCGTGTAACCAGAGAACTCCACCATCTCCATGCGGTCTCTCAGCGGACCGGGGATGTTTTGTGGGAAGTTCGCCGTGGCGATGAACAGCACTTCGCTCAAGTCGAAGGGCACGTTCAGATAGTGGTCCGTGAAGGTATGGTTTTGCGCAGGGTCCAGCACCTCGAGCAGCGCAGCCGACGGATCGCCCTGTACAGACATGCCGAGCTTATCGACTTCGTCTAGCAGGAACACCGGGTTCTTGGTGCCTGCCTGCTTGAGTCCCTGGATGATGCGGCCCGGCATGGCGCCCACATAGGTGCGGCGATGGCCACGAATATCGGCCTCGTCGCGTACACCGCCGAGTGCGATGCGTACGTATTCACGGCCGATGGCCTTGGCGATGGCTTCGGCGATCGAGGTCTTGCCGACGCCAGGCGGGCCGACGAACAGTAAGATAGGACCTCGCGCCACAGAACGTGCAGCGGCTTCGTCCTTGGTCTGAGCGTCTCCCGCAAAAGCTTCTTCGTCTGAGTGTTCCGCGTTCTGATTTTCGGGAGCTTTCGCATTTGCTTGAGAAACTCGCGCCTGTTTGCGCAGGGCAGCCTCAGCGGCGAGCTTGCGCACCGCCAAGAACTCGAGCACGCGGTCTTTGACATCTTCAAGGCCGTAGTGGTCGGCTTCGAGGACGCCCTTCGCGCGCTCGAGGTCGATTTTGTCTTCGCTGCGCTTGGTCCAAGGTAGCTCGACAATGCCTTCTAGATAGGTGCGAATCACCTGCGCTTCCATGCCTTCGCCGCCGATGCGTTCGAGACGTGAGAGCTCACGGTCGACTTCTTTCCGCACCTTTTCAGGCAGCTTGAGCTCGCTCAGGCGCGCTTCGAGTTCTTCGAGGTCGTTTTCCTTGGAGTCGTCGCCGAGCTCCTTCTTGATGGCCTTGAGCTGCTCGCGCAGGTAGACCTCGCGCTGGCGCTCGCCGAGCTTTTCCTGGACCTTCGACTGAATTTCTTGCTGCGCCTTTACGACGCCTATCTGACGCTGAACGTAGATGAGAAGACGCCGCATGCGCTCCTCTACGCCCAGGGTCTCGAGTAGCATCTGCTTCTCTGCGGACGGCAGCTCCATGTAGCCCGACACGCGGTCTGCAAAGGCGCCTGGCTCCTTGGCCGAGTCGAGTGCTTCGCGCAGAGAGGGCTCCGGCACGCCGCGCAGGGCGCCGAGTTCGAAGGCGCGCTCGCGCAGCTCACGGAATAGCCCGACAAAGGCAGGGTCCTCGGCATCGAGGGGGCGCATGTCCTCCACGGGGACGACGAACGCCTCCGCCGATTCCTCGCGCTCACGGAACTGGATGGCCGTGCCGCGCCCCTCACCCGTGAGCAGTACGCTGAGACCCCCAGGCCCGGGACTCACCCGCACGATACGGGCGATGGTGCCGATGGTGTAGAGCTGCTCGAAGCTCGGATTGTCGGCGTTCTCCCGTTGTGCGACACAAAAAACCACACCGCCCTGCTTGCGGGCGGCCTCTATGGCCTTGATGGAAGCCGGGCGTCCCACACCCAAAGGCACGGTAAGTCCGGGGAAAATGACGGTTTCGCGCAGGGCAATGACCGGTAGTAGCTGGCGCTCCATGGAAGGAACGTAACCAGCAGATCCATGCCGACAAGGGCTGCTGCGCTAGACTGCGCCCACACGCCACGCAAAACCCCAGAGCTCAGTATGTCGCAATCGCTCCTACCACTTTTCGACCTCTCCAGCGCTGAAGGGCGTAACGCTCTGACCGCCCAAATCGAACGCCTGCGCCCGCCTGTGGGGCTAGACAGCGAAGCAGCCCGTACGGTCTCGAGCATCCTCGAAGACGTGCGCGCGAACGGTGATGACGCGGTCGTCAAGTACATGCGCAAGTGGACGGACCCCGGCTTCACCAAGGAGCGCATGCGCGTTTCGGAAGCGGAGCTCGAGGCGGCCGAGCGCTCGTTGAGCGCGGAGCTGCGCACGGCGCTCAAGTCGATGATCGAGAACGTGCGCGTATATCAGACGCACCTCTTGCCCAAGAACCCCGAGCCCATCGTGCACGGTGGCGCCGAGATGGGCCTGCGTTTCACGCCGGTCGACAGCGCCGGCCTGGCTGTGCCCGGTGGCACCGCGGCCTATCCCTCGAGCATGGTGATGTTGGCCATCCCCGCCATCGTCTCGGGCGTGAAGCGCCTGTGCGTGGTCACGCCGCCGCC
>CAZEWA010000371.1:0-4697 GCA_964515685.1 uncultured Polyangiales bacterium
CGCTCGCATACCGGGCGCTATTTAGCGCCAAAACTCACGTAGCGTTCAGCCAAGGTCACGTACGAAGGCATCTGTAACTTGGATTGCAGCTTCGCGGATCTCGGCGCCACCCCCGACCAGCAGGGCCAACGGATGCAGCTCGATGCGGGCTACCTCGCGTCCGAAAGCCTCGATGAAGTTTCCGATGCGCTCGAAGAGCTCGGAAAGCAGTTCGACGTTTCGCTCTCGCTCCGAGGCGGCGTCGCCGAGCAAAAGGATGTGACCCGAAAGCCGCTCGATGGCCGCAGCGATGCCCTCGTTCGTCGAGGGGAGGAGCGTGGAGGTCGCGTCCCGCACGGCGGCGCCATGGGGATCAGCAAAGCCGATTCGGAGCAGTGTGCGTCCGCCAGGCATGGGTCGCGCTGTGACGCGCAGGAGGGCGCGGGCCAACGTCGTCGCGGTGACTGTCACTCCCAACACGCGAGCGTCTGGAGCGCGCTCCAGAGCGACGCTCGTCAGTTGCCGGTACACGTCTCGGACGCGCGCCGCATTGTCTACGCCATCGATGGAGAGGTCCGGGTGGTCCCATACCCGCAGATCGGGAGAGGCAAGCGAGATGCGGACCGGAAAGCCGATGCGGGCCGCTTCGGACGACGCGCGCGACGGACTTGTGCAGAGCTCCTCCTGCGGCATGGGGAGGCCGAACGGCAGGAGCGCGGCCTTGCTCGAGGGATCCGAGAGCAGGCGCGGAGGGCCAAAAAGCACGTCGCGCGCCGGACCGAGATCGCCTGGCAAAGCAGGCCGCGTCGCAAGATGCGGTTGGGGGCGGCGGTGGGCGAGGGCGGCAAGGGCTTCCGCCACGTGGCGTGCGTGTCCCAGCTGAACGAGGTCACCGTTCTCGTGCGCTTGGATGGCGAGTCCCTTGGCACCCAGCGAATGAAGCTTGCCTGCACTGCGTTCGCTGCCACCCAGAATGCCCTCGAGGCGCAGCTTGTCGAGACTCGTCACCTTGCGCGAATTGGCTTTCCACGGCCGATTTACGCCGCTGCGCAGCAGCGCGAGCAGCGTCAGAGCAGGCGCGATTTCGGACACGCACGCCACCCCGAGATCGGCGCATAGCGCACGCATTTGCGCGAATTTCGGGTTTAAAATAGCGAGCACCAACGCATCGGCGGCGGAACACGTGTCCAGTGCCGATACCAGCGCGGCAGGTTCGGGGGGAGCGAGGCACAGTGCGATCGCCGGGGCGCCCTTGCCGGCGGCGAGGGCGGCTGCTTCGACCGGTTGAACCGATAGGTGGGTCTCAACACCGAGGCCCATGGCCTCCGCGGTCGACGCAGCCTCTGCGGCAAGTTCAGCCGTTTCGCAAAAGACGGGGGGGCGATGGGTCATGGATCGGCAGCCATTCGTCGAATGCCAGCCCCAGCATAGACAGGCAATCTCCGCTTCTGCGAGTTTTGGGGCATCATGGTGCCCGGCCCCGGACGGGGCGCGTCAGATTTTTCGGGGGCGGGCACTGCACGTTTGTTTTCACAGGCGCGGAACCTCCCTAAACTGTTGAGACTCTTGACCAGAATCGAGCGTCGGTGATACCACCGACCGCGGGGGAGATGCCGATATGCGGCTGAAGATTATCGCGGGAAACCTAGTGGCCGTGTTGCTCCTGGGTCTCGTTTCGTATGCGATTGTTGGCTCCGATCTTCGACACGAAGTCTCGGCGAAAGTGTTGGCCCAGATCGGAAACGACCAAGCGCTCGTTGATCGATCACTGCGGCTGACTGCGCTTGATTTCGTGGCCTTGGTCAAGCAGCGCGCGACCGATGCAGATGTCGTCGGTGTGTTCGGAGCATTGGACGAGCAGGGGCGCCGCACGCGCGCCTTTGACGCTGCAGAGCGGAGTGCGTCCTGGTTTGCCGATCCGGCCCGCGGTTTCCGCGGCACGCCCGACATCGTCGTCATCACGGACGACGCGGGCAAGGTGCTGGCACGCAACGCAGATCGCAATCGCATGTACGGCAACCGGCTCGACACTGCGTTGCCATCGGTGCGGGCTGCCATGAAGGATGGCGGGGCTCACCACGACGTCTGGAAAAAGGACGACGAAGGCAAGCTGCTCGAGTTGGCCGTGTCGGCGATCCGCGGCGAGAACGGCATCGTCGGAACGCTCGTTGTCGGCTTCGACCTTTCGAATGGCGTAGCGCGGACCGAAGGTCAGCGCCTGGGAGGTCGGGATGTGGCCTTTCTGGTGGGCGACAAGGTCTACAGCTCTTCCTTCAGCGAAACCGTGGCAAAGCAGTTGCGCGGTTACCTGTTTGGGGACGCAAAGGCTTCGACCGAAGGCGCCATGGGCGGCCGTGTAAGCGCGCCCTGGGAAGCCAAGTTCGTGGATTCGGACCTGGTTGGCGTCGTTGCGCCGCTGCCCTTCGCCCCGTCGGCCAAGGTTGCCTACGCCGTAATGGTCGACCGAACACGCATTTCCTCGACCGCCAGCGATGTCACGACAACCATCCTTATCCTGACCTTGGTGTCCTCGTTGGTGGTGCTCGGCTACGGCTTCATGGTCGGCAACAGCATCGTGAAGCCCATCGAACAGATCGAGGAAGGCGTCCTCGCCGCCATCAATGGCAACACGGACGTGCGTCTCGACACCACGAATCCGGACTTGGGTGGCTTGGCCTACCGCATCAACCAGCTCCTGAACGTCTTTACGGGCGTATCGGAGGGGGACTCGGAGGACGACCAGGGCCGAGTCTCGAATGTACGCCAGCAGGACTGGAAGGACTCAGCCTTCACAGACGCAGGGCAGGCTTCCGCTGCAGGCGGCGGCTTCAGCACGGGTGCCACTTCTGCCGGAGCCAACGAACCTATCGACGACCCGGCCTTGGCTCAGCGCCTCGGTGCGGAGCCGGAAGAGGCCTACTACCATAGGGTCTTCCAAGAGTACGTCGCCGCCAAGAAGGCCATCGGAGAGAACATCAATATTCCGGAAGATCGCTTTACACAGCGTCTTCGCGGCAATGAGCAGGCCCTGATCAAGAAGCACGGTGTGCAGGGTGTTCGATTCGTGGTCCAGAAGAGCGGTTCCCAGGTGAACCTGCAGCCAGTCCTCATCCGCTGACGAGCGTCATCCGAGCCTCATTTTTTCGCTGCGGCAGAGGAAACGCTGCAAACGCGTTGCGATGTGAGGGGGGCTCGGGTAAGTCAACGTTCCTGTGGGACTGTTCGACTTCATCAATAAAAAGGGCGCTCAAACCCAAGTTCAGAAGCTGGCCGTAAAGGCGGCTGATAAACGGGGAATGGCACCCGATCGGTGGGAGGCGCTTCAAGCGCTTTCTAAAATCGATTCGGAAGAGGCCGTTGAGGCCTTGCTCAAGCGCTTCACGTTCTACGTGGACCCGAGCATCACGGATCAAGAAGAGAAAGAGAGCGTCTTCGAAGCCGTTGTCGCCAAGGGACCCCTTGCCGTTGCGCCGCTGAAGCGTTTCATCAAGCGTTCTGAATCGCTGTCCTGGCCCTTCAAGATGCTGTATCGGGTCACTTCCGCCGATGACGTGCGGGCCCTGTTGCTCGAGCTAGTCGCCACGATGGACACCGAGTATGAACGCGACCCGACGCGCAAGGTGCAGCTCTTGTCGGAGCTCGAAAACCACAAGGGGGAGGGTGTTCTGCCCGTTGTTCTGCCCTTCCTCAAGGACGTCAATGAGACAGCGCGCTTCCACGCGGTCGGTGCTGTGTTGGTCCAAGACAACGTCGCCGAGGCTCGCGAGGCCTTGCTTGAGACCCTGGGGCGTGAGGACAGCATGCGCACCAAGGCACGGATTCTCGAGGGCGTTGCGGCGCAGGGATGGGCCGTCGATCCGAAGCTGGTCGGGCGCCTGCCCGATGGTTTCGTCCTAGACGCGAACGGAACGCCTCGTCGTCGCTAGCCACAAGCTCTGGGCGTCGCTTATAAACGAATAAAGGCACCAGTGTTTGCTGGCGCCTTTATTCGTTTAAGCATCAGTCCGGGTCGCTACGCAAGGTAGCCGATCTCGGCAATGGCTCACTCGGTGATGTCACCCTGCCACGGAAGGTAGAAGGCGAGACCTATCTTGATCATTTGGTTGAAGCGGAAGATGCGGTCCGCTTCGTTGATCTGGCCGTCGGGGAATTCGCCGCTGTTGTCAGGCTGGCGCTTCTCGTTCGTGCCGCCCTGATCGGTGCCCGACGTGTTCCAGCTGAAGGGGAACGCGCGGTACTCGAAGGTGAGCGCCATGTAGTCCGTGAAGTACATGGAGAGACCCACGCCGAACGTGGGGGCGATCGCCATGCGCGACGAAAGCTGGTTCTGCGTATCGGCACACAGGCGCGCGGCACCGACTGCGGTTGCGGCACTTCCGAAGTTCGGATTGTCGCAGACCGTGTAGTTCCCATTCTTGAGGATGTTCGAGCGTTCCTCGATGCCCGCGAACGCCACACCGCCGAACAGATAGAAGTCGGTGTCGACGAAGAGCGCCTGGAACAGCGAGAGCTTACCGCGCAAGGGAATGAACGTAGCCTGCACGCCTGCGAGGTAGTTCAGCTTGCCGATCTGATTCTCGAAGCCCGCAGCACTCGGCAGGCTCAAGCGGTTACGGTTGGTGGTCTGGCCACGCGATCCAATCTGGTCGGTGATACCCGTGGCGCGATTGACCACGCCGTAGTCCATGAACGCCGTGAGGCCGAGCCAGTCGGTGAAG
>CAZEWA010000372.1:0-4676 GCA_964515685.1 uncultured Polyangiales bacterium
CGCAAGTCGCCGCCATCCGCCGCCATCCCGACCTACAACGCGCTGAATAGGCCGCAATCCTTGCATGCGGGCTCGCTACATAAGAGCTGCATTTACACTTTTTCCTTCGTCTACTTGCCCCAGCCCCGTACCCTGTCTTGATTGGCAATCGCTCGTTGGTCTGACCAGCTTTGCCGGAGGCGTAGCAACCGGCCAACGGGCGCGGGGGTGTAGATGTTTGGAAAGAAAGCGGGCATGGTGTGTGCGTCCATGCTCACGCTGCTGGGATGCAGCGACGGTTCGAAGAGCCGAGGCAGTACGTGCGGCGAGGGGACGGTTGAGCAAGAAGGCGTGTGTATCGCGCAGCCACAGAGTCCCAACGGTGACGGTGACGACGACGACAAAACACCTGAAAACCCCGGCCCAGATGGCCTTGCGTGCGGGGCAGGAACGGTAGAGATGGATGGCGAATGCGTCCCCGCACCGGCTGCGCCTCTCACATTCGATGGTTTCACCATCACACAGCTCCTCTTGGAGAGCCGCGGCGTACCACTCTCCAACACGAGCCAGGCGCGGGTTCAGGTCGATCATCCCATCGATGTCACTGTTGCGGTTCGCTATGAAGGCAGCCCCAGCACACTTCCCCTGCTCATAGGCCTCGGCGAAGTGGAACCAGGCGAAGGTTTCTGCCTGCTCGGCGGCGTTTTGATGCAGCACCCCGGGCTAGGCGAAGTGGTCGTAAAGCAGCGCCTCTTCGTCTCCAAGGATTGTCTCGTAGACAATTCGGAAGACGGAAGCGGGGAAGATGCAGACTCACGCAGCATGGTGCCGGTTGTCGTGGTCGACCCCGACGATGTGTTGAACGACAACGGTAAGCTCCCCTCGGCCATCGTGTTTTCGGCGGCGGATGAGCAGGAGGCGAAAAACGAGTTCGCTGCGCAAAAGCGGAAGGCCTCTGGTTTGCACTCCAAAGCGCTCTCTGCCAGCACCACGACGCTTGGACAGTGCCGTGGCAGCCTCGACGAGCCTGGGACCTGTGCACTCACGCTCACGGTCGAAAAGAGTAAGGGCGTCGACTTCGAGCTGACAGACCTACGCCTCGAGAGCTCTGTGCTCCTGTTGAGTCGCTGTTTCCAAGACCAGGGCACATTGCACGCCTACGCCGCACAGCAAGGCTTGCCGACCGGCTACATCTGCAATCGTGGCATCGTGCGCGGTATGGACGCCGAGGGCAAAGCCCTGCCCTATGGCAATCCCAAGGACTACACCTACGGCGCAGCCGACATCGAGGCCGACAGCACCGTCACCGCGTTCGGCATACCGCACTCACCGGTCACGAGCGCCGATGAGCTGATGCACATGGGCTCGATGACAAGTAGCGGCTTCAAACTCGATGTGCCGCCCGAGGACATCACCAACAATGCCCTCGGCGAAAACAACGCCTACACCATTCGCTACTTCCTGCGGCCGGCGGGCATCGCACTACAGACGAGCAGCGACACCTCGTTGGCGGCCGCCATTGCGCGCGAAGGCGGCTATGACCAGCTCGTCTCGAACAGCAAGCTCCTGCCCGTCTACCTTCACGCCGAAGGCGAGCAAGCCAAGGGGGACGAGGAGCCCAAGCCGAGCGGACAGGACCGGCTGACATTCGAGGAAACCATCGCGATTCCTCATGCGCCCACCGAGCACAACCACGGGCTCTACGTCGAAAACGACTGTGGCCGCTTCAACGATCCTACAAATCGTCCCGATGGCTATCGCCCGGGCACCGAGGCCTGCAAGCCCGAGCTTAACCCGCGCGACACGCTCCTTCACGGCAGCCTGAAGGGCGAGTCCGAGTTTTTCGTCGTGGCGTGCATCACAGATGGACCAGGCGGCGACCTGCCCGAGTCCGATGCGATCGACAACAATTGCGTCGAGCGCCCGCTGGCCGTCGCCCGCTCCGTGCCACGTAAGACCAGGTGGGCCGAAGCCAACCCCGATGCAGAAGAGTCAGAGAATCCCTTCGCGGAGGATCCCGACGCGGCTGCACCAGGCTTCACCAATGACGCGCTCTTCAGTGCGGGCGACGCTTCAGGCTGGACCCAGAACTACGACTGGGACAACCGCCTTGGCAACAACGATCTCAGCCTCGACGTGCACGTGCACACCCGCAACAGCGTGACGCTCCACGACGGTGCGCAAACGGACAACGAAGCCAGACTCACCGTCAGGAGCAACCTGTTCGACTTCTCGTACAATATCGTGCGCGCTTGGGCTCAGGCCGCTGCGAGGACGGTCGTCGTAGGCAGCTACTACGACGTCGGCTTAGAGGCCTTCAATATGCGCCTGATAGGCGACCGTAAGGAAGCGCAGCTGGAAGAGGAATGGACTTGGAGCACGACGAAGTCTTGGTCCAAGAGCAAGAAAATCTTCGTCAAGATCGCCACCATCGATGTGGGCTTCAAGATCGAAGGCGAAATTGGCTTGAGCCTGAGTCTCGCCGTGACCGCCAGTGACATCAGCGAGTGTGGAACAAGCTCCTGTGCGGCCATCGCCGCTAAGCTCCCCGGGGCGAACACCATCGGTGAGGCACAGCTCACGCTCAAGCCCTACGGGCTCACCAAGGCCAGCGTCTCCGCATCGATCAGCATCGAGATCACGCGTGTGGGTGCCGCGGGCGAAATTACGCTCGCCAACCTGAGTCTGCCTGCGACCGCCTTGCTCCAGTGGGGCGTCACGGGAAGCATGGACGACGTAGCCAATGCGCAGCTGAATTTTCGTTCGCTCGCGCGAGTCGACGTCAACTCACGCTTCCTGTCGGGGCGCATCTACCTGTTCGCAGAGCACCGCAACATCAAGTGGTGCAAGGCGTGGGTGGCCCGCTATCCGTGCGGTTTGACTTGGTCGAAATTCTGGGATCAAACCATCGCAAGCTGGTCTGGTTGGAGCTACTCACAGCGGCTCTATTCGAGCCCGGAGGTAGTTGCGAGCCTCTCCGCCGGTGAGTTGACTATCCTACAGGAGATCCCTGACCCGGCGAAGCTCAGGCTGAAGAACGTGCAGCACGGGACTTGCCTCATAGGCAATCCGGACGTTATTCCGGGCTCCTGCTCGATAAATCGTAACTGGATGTTCGTTTACGAGAAGGAGGAGGGGCCGCAAGGGACGCAGCACCTGTATCGTATCGTGACGAACACCACGGATGGCCCCAGATCACTCGGCGTTGCCGGTGCCTCCAAGTCGCCCTACAGCGCTGTGAAACTCCAAACGTCGGTCCCGCAAGACCATCAGCTCGTTACGCTTAAATGGCGGGGCGACGCCTATGAGATCCGGTTCGTCCACTCCGGACTGTGTCTCGATATGAGGGCCGCCCGTTTGCCCGGCATCGACGAAAACGCCAGCGGCACACGCCCCGCCACCCTGGTCACTCAGGAAGTGTGTCACGGCGGTTCTAGCCAGCTCTTCCAGCAAGTCACGCCATAACGCGACCCGCTCGGACAGCAGACAAGCTCAAACAAAGACGCCCCTCTGTCTGAGTACATAGAGGGGCGTCTCTTTATCGGACGAGACCGGGGCCGACTACTTGCGCAACTTGTCACCGGGCACATAGCGCCCGATGGCCTGCAGCATGCGCGGGTCGCTCTCCTTGTGGTACTGCTCGGCCAGCGCTGTCACGGCGCCTTCGGAGCTCTCGGCGGCCATGCCGATCAAGTGTACGTAGCTGGCGCGCACGAGCGCATTGCGCTCGTCAGAGAGCTTGCTGGCAGCGGGATTCCACACGCTCTGGGGCGGCGCCACACGTGCCTCCCGGGCCTGGTCCGCGAACGAGACGGCCAACACCGCGCGCTGCTGCGGATCGCTCTCCTTACCGAGCAGCGACTCGAACAACGGCGCAGTGGATTCCACCGGCATACGCTTGAGCGCCTCGTAGGCGTGTTTGCGCACCATGGTTTTATCGGAAGCGAAGTGCGGCTGCAAATCAGGGATGAAGCTCGGATGGCCTGAGTTGTGAATCGCGTCGAGCGCGGCCGTAATTTTTATGGGGTCCTTCTTAGCCTCGCGTAGGTGCTCTCGAATCGATTCGCGCGCCTGGGTGGCCAACGCGGGATTTTTTTCGCGCTGCCTGCGCTCCAATGTGCCGATGGCAAATGTTGCAGCGTTTTCGAGGCGCTGCGCGTCGCTCACGTCCTTCAGCCGTGATCCCTCGTTGACGAGCTTATTGAGCGCCGCAAGTGTGTCCGCATCAGGGTGCGCAATGTCGGGTAAGGCTGCCGCCGCACGCATACGATTTGCAGGTTGCAGGGTCGAATCATCGAGCGCTCCGACCAAGGCTGCGCGCGCCTCGGGCGTACCGGTTTGCTCTAAGCCAAAGAAGAAGGCCGAGTGCAGATCTTCGAGCATCGAGCCTGAGCGCACGCGCCCGACAAGCTCTGGGATCAACTCGGGCTGCGCGCGCATCAGGTACGCAAGCAGGTAGCCCGCCTTCGGATGATCGGGCGATGCACCGCGAATCAGCGCCTCCGCCTGCGCAAGTGCCTGTTCGATGCGCATCGTCTTGAACTGCGAGGGCGGCGCTTCGAGCGCGTCCTCCGGCCGCGCCGCTGGTGGTTCTGTCCCCTTGACCCAGGCAAGGCTCGTGAGATCCGGCGCATCCTTCGTACTCGTCTCAGGCAGCCGCTTGAGAACGAGTTTCGTCGAAACGTCTGCCAACAGCC
>CAZEWA010000373.1:0-4650 GCA_964515685.1 uncultured Polyangiales bacterium
CATGGCGTTCGAGTGTCGCGCCCAAATCGTCGAGCAGATTCACGCCGCGAAATACGACGTGGGAGTCGAATTGCAGGCCATTTTCACCTGAAAGAAAGCGTGTGTTCTTGCTCTTGGGGTCGAGTGGCAGCGCGTAGTCGCGCAATGGTCGCGCATAGTCCAAGTACAGCGCGCGCGTGCCGTACGCTTCTTTGCGCTCTGCCTGCAAACTGTGCAGCGACGCAATGGCCACCGCAATGCGCCACTCCGGTGTGGCCTGTGCTGGGTGCTTCCCGCCAGCGGCCACAAGCCAAGCTGCGGTCAGCGAGGGGATGGGCTTAAGGTTGCTTTCGGCGGCGAACTTCGAGCTGCGCAGCAGAGTGCGTTCGGCGCGCCCAAGCGCCACCAGCACCTGCTGCCAGCGCAGTGTACTGTGCTCGGCCTGGCAGGCCTGGAGCAGCGCGGCTTCACAGTTGCGCGCGGCGCGCGCGAAGGCGCTCGGGGCCCGATCACTGCGTGCCGCATAGCGTAGGGAATCGACGTAATCCGCGACGCTGTCGACCAGATCTTGGTTGGCGCGCGGACTCACCTTCCAGCGCCCGAGAGGCACCGCGAGGTTGGCCTGCCCGTTGCGCTCGATGTAGCCGAAGCGCTGGAATGCATCGATGCCGCGGCTCACACCTAGGCGTGCCACCGAGCGCGCAAAGTCGAGGGGCCGTTCTACCGCGCGATTGCGACGCGTGGTCTGGGCACGACCCTCGCTGAAGAGTTGTTGCACTTCGGTGAAAGTCGCGGGTTCCTTCCACAGCGGCATCCATTGTTCACCGCGTGCGCCTTCATCGCTGTCGGCAGAGCTGCCATAGCCCGTGGCGGAGCTGCGAAAGGCGAAAGGCGCGGCGGCTTGAATGCCCCCGGCGGCAGAGAGCTTTTTGAGCGCGGAGGCCTGCATCACCACGCAGCCTTCGAGCATCAGCACAAAGTCCCAAGCGTTCAGGACAGGGCTGCCCTCGAAGCCATTGCCGCTGTTGGCGCCGCCCACGCCGCCTGGCATGAACTGCCCGATGGCGAAGCTATCGCGCATGCCGTCGAGCACCTCGTCGAACAGCGCGTTCTGCAACAGCGAGCGCGCGTGGGGTTTGCTTGCGCCGCTCTCGCTCGAACAGTCGAGCAGGTCGTTGAGGCGCTGCATGAAGTTGTTGGTGAAGTCGAGGCGCCTGTCGTTGCCGCCCGTGCCGAGCAGCGCTGGATAGCGAGGTTTGCCATCCTCGTCGAACACGACCACAGCATCGAGCCAGGGAGCGAGCTCGGCTGGGGCCGCTTTGCGCAGGGCGCGTTGCAGCTGGTACTTGGACTCTTCTTTGGGCGCTTCTCGAGCTTCGCCGATGGTTTGGGTAGCGAGATCAATTGCTGCGCGGTAGGGCGAAAAACGCGCCGCTTTGGAGCCGCGTATCGCGGCGATGCCCACTTGGGTATCTTTGGGATAGAAGCCCGAACCACCATTCCACGGAGCCACGAGCGGCGTGGGGCGGTACTGGTCGAGGAAAAAGTCTTCCAGTTCGTCGCGGCTGAGCTTCGTGCAAAGGACGAAACGGTCGTTGCGGAAAAAGCCGCGTGCGCCCGCGTCGGCTTGCTGAGCCACCAGGCGCAAGACGGCGAGCCCCTTGAGGTAATGCGCGAGTGGTACCGGCTTACAGCCCGAGAGTTCGTGAATGTGCAGCGTCATCGTGAGCCCCCCAGAAGCATGGGATCGTCTTCGTCGCATTCGGCCGATGCGCGCATGTCGGCAACGCGCAGGATGGTTTCGAGGTAGGCGAGGGCGTGTACGCCATACTGCGAGCGCAGCGTGCTCACGCGTTCCGTCCAGCTTGCTCCGTAGCGGTTCGAGATGCCGAGCTGGGACAGATCGAGGTGCAAGGTGAGGTCGCGCAGGGGAAGCTGAGCCCGCTCGCGCAGCAGGGTGATCGCAGGGGTTTTGTCCCCTTCGCGTACGCCACGTAGGGGTGCCACAGAGGAGTGGGCATCGCGATTCAGGCTGATCGCGACTTCCTGATCTTTGGGGGTGGAGCGCAGTCCTACGCGAACTTTTCCGTGGTGCGCACAGATCAGGTAGGCCGTGAGATTGAAGGCGTCCGCATCGAGCGCGAGCAGCTCACGCTCGAGGGCATGCTCTGATCTTGCGAGGGAGGCTTCGGGCAAGACCTTGCCGAGCAACTCGAGCAATTCGCGATGTGGACCCAGCAATGCGGGATGGTAAGGGTCGAGCTGATGCAAAAGCTCGAAAAGCATCAGGGTGCTCACGAGCTCATGGCGCAGACCTGGGCGGTTGAGCTCAGGATTATGCTTGTCTGTGTAGGGGGGCCACTTCCACGATTCGGCCTTGGCCAGGTCGTTTCGGCCTGCTGGATTATCTCGAATGGAGGCTTGAAATGCAGGATGCGCCTTGCCGATGTCGTGCAGGCGCGTGGCCAGCGCCACAAGTTCCGATGCCCTTGCCGGTAGCGCGAGCGCCTGACACAGCGCTGCGGCGCGCGCTTCCGCTTCTGCACAGTGGGTGGCGATGGTGCGCAGCCTGCTGCGACTCAGGGAATCGTCGGCGTCGGCTTGGTTTGCGCTTTCATCCTTTCCGACGAGGTCTGCCGCCGGTGTGATTTCTTGGTCGGAGCGCGGGAGGAACGAGAACAGCGCGGCATTCTTGGTGTTGACTGAACCCGTAAAGCCTATCGTTCTATCGTAGCCACCGAGATTGAAATCGATCAAGAAGGTCTGCCCGGGAAAGACCAGCGCTTTGTCGTGCTTGCGCAGCGCTTTGTATTCGCCGGTGCCAAAGTCCCACACGAAAGCTGCGCCCGTTTCGGCGGCCTTCTCGAGCAAGAACTCGCGCGCCTTGCCCACGGGAACGCGGCACAGCTCGTCGCGCGTGGGGCGCAGGTTCTTGGGCGGAACCTTGAAGCGTGCGGCGTCCTTTTCGTTGCGCTCCAGCGGATACCACCACAAGAGCACGTCGCGCTCGTCGCCCGAGCGAATGAAGCGGCTGACGTCGAGGTCTTGCCCGGTCAGGTCGGGCTCGGTGTCGAACAGATCCTCGTGATCGCGCGCGGTCAGTACGTGGATCGGTTCGTAGGGGTAGAGGCGGGTGAGCAGTTCCTTGTTGTTTGCTTCGAGCTGCGCCTCAAGTTCTTCGATGGCGGACAGCGATGCGTCGCCCTGGAGCAAGCTGAGGGCTTCGAGCGCGGCGTTGAGTTCGTCGAGCGCGTAGGGCAGGGCGTTCTTGTCGTCGCTCAGTGCGCGGTCGACCACCGTGATGGATGCGCTCTCGCCGTAACGCGCGGCGCGACCCATGCGCTGCACGAGCGAGGCCCAAGGCGCGAGCTGCGTAACCAGCGCGGTGCAGCTGATGTCGACGCCCGCTTCCACGACCTGGGTGGCGATCACGATGCGATTGGCTTCGGCGTTGCACTTGTCTCTCGAAAGAAAATGTTTGCTCCAGTCGGCGCGCTCCATGCCCCGAAAGCGCGAGTGCACCAGCTCGACCTTACAGTCTTGTGCCTTGCCGAGAGCCTTTTGTACGAGCTGATAAATGGCCGTGGCGTCGTCGACCGTGTTGCAGATGGCGAGCGTGATGCGGCCGTAGCGGCCCACTTGGGCTTCAGCGTGGGCTGCGAGCACTTGCTTGGCCCAGGCGGCGTGCTTGGGGTCGTCCGCGCGTTTGATCTCCACGACGCGTAAGTTCTTTTGCGCATCGAAGGGGCCGCCTTTGCGCTCTTCTCGGGGTACGCGAATCGCGTCTTCATCGAGCTTTGAGATCTGCGTGCGCCACTCGGTGTGCTCGAACCAGCTCGGCTGCAAGGTCGCACTCATCCACCACGAATGGGCAGGGCGAAACGCCTTGGGCGCGAGCTGTTCACGAAAGGCTTGGAGCTGTGCGCTGGTGGCGAAGCCCACGTCCATGAGCTGCACCTCATCGAGCACCCACAGCGCGTCGTGATGCAGAAGTGCGTACTCCATCGGCCAGCGACCGGGAGCTGCGCCGTAGCCGCGGTTGAGCGCGCGCGACAGCAACATGTCTTGGGTGCCGATCAGCACCGCATCGTGCTCGGGATACAGGTGCCACGGAGTCTGCTCGACGCCGCCCATCAGCACGTGCACGCCCACGCGCTCGAGCTCAGGCGCTTCGCCGGCTTCAGCAAAGCGGTCCATGGCGCGCAGGGCCTTTTCGATCTCGCTCGCGCACTGCTCGGCCAGCACGCGCATCGGCAACACCAATACGAGGCGGCGTGGCCAGGCGGGGTCGCGGCGCACCAGGCGGTGGTAGGCCCAGGCGCCGAGCACACCCAGCGTCTTGCCCGTGCCCGTAGGCGCGCGGATCAGGCGCGAGCGGCAGCTGCTGTCTGCGGCAAGGCGGGCCTGCCAGGGGCGCGGGCCATGCTGGGTGACGCGCTGAAACCACGGGTCGAAGGCTGGGTGCACGATGTCTCCAGGGAGGGGCACAAAGGGAGGTGATGGGCAAAAGGCGAGCGTCGCGGCGCACTTTGCGCGTCGCGTGCAATGAGCGAACTGTCCCCAAACGAGCGGAGAATCAAATCACGCGCACGTTCCAAAGAGGAAGCGCAATTACACTGGCTCCTACAAACGGGGGGAGATCGCTGAGTGGACAGCAAGTAGGGGTGACCG
>CAZEWA010000374.1:0-3336 GCA_964515685.1 uncultured Polyangiales bacterium
GGAAGTCGGCTTAAACGAGAACGGCGCCCTTCACCGAAGCGCCGTTCTAGCTGGTGCGTCCGAAAACGCGGAGTCTCAGTTTCCGATGATGATGCGCAGTACGCGGCGCAGAGGCTCAGCTGCGCCCCAGAGAAGCTGGTCGCCTACAGTGAACGCTCCGAGATAATCCGGACCCATACGCAGCTTGTGCAGACGGCCCACGGGGACGTGCAGCTTGCCGGTGACGGCGGTGGGTGTGAGGTCGCGGAACGTCTCTTCCTTGGTGTTGCCGACCACGCGCGCCCAGTCGTTCGAAGACCGAATCACGTCCTCGATTTCGTTGAGCGGTACGTCCTTCGTGAGCTTGATGGTGAGTGCCTGCGAGTGGCAACGCAGGGCGCCCACGCGCACGCAAAGGCCGTCGATCGGGATGGGCTGCTTGGTGCCGAGGATCTTGTTCGCCTCGACGAAGCCCTTCCATTCCTCGCGCGTGCCGCCGCCGTCGACGGGCTTGTCGATCCAGGCGAGCAGGCTACCGGCCAAGGGCGCACCCAGGTCTGCCGTGGGCAGGCTCGAGCCGCGCATGGCCGCGGCTACGTCGCGCTCGACCTGCAGGATGGCAGAGGCCGGATCGTCGAGAGCAGGGCCACCCGCAGCAGCCAGGGCGCGCATTTGCAGGAGCAGCTCGCGCATCTGCTTGGCGCCGGCACCCGAGGCAGCCTGGTAGGTCATGGAGCTGACCCACTCGACCCAGCCCTGCTTGAACAGGCCCACAAGGCCCATCAACATCAGGCTGACCGTACAGTTGCCGCCCACGTAGTCCTTGAGGCCCGCGTGGATGCCCGCATCGATGACGTCGCGGTTGACCGGGTCGAGCACGATCACGGCCTGCTCATGCATGCGCAGGGTCGACGCAGCGTCGATCCAGTAGCCCTTGTAGCCCGCCTGGCGAAGCTTGGGGTGCACAGCGCTCGTGTAATCGCCGCCCTGGCACGACAGGATGATGTCCATGCGCTTGAGGGCTTCGATGTCGTACGCATCGGCCAGGACAGGCGTGTCCTTGCCTACATTCGGGCTTTTTTGGCCGGCCTGGGATGTCGAGAAGAACACCGGTTCAATCGCCGCAAAGTCGTTCTCTTCTCGCATGCGCTCCATGAGAACGGAACCGACCATGCCTCGATAGCCCACGATGCCCACACGCTTCATTACGACACCTCTCCGAGCGTTTCTGACGCGTGTTGGAGGCTCACGCAATTGGACGAGGCTTTCGGGGCGTAAATCTTAGGCTTTTTCCCGCAAATAGCGCTGATAGCGCTCCGAGTGGTTGAGTAAAAAGCGGCGCGCAAACGGCGA
Source organism: uncultured Polyangiales bacterium (assembly GCA_964515685.1). Taxonomy (GTDB): domain Bacteria; phylum Myxococcota_A; class Polyangia; order Polyangiales; family DASUME01; genus DASUME01. The sequence goes on from CAZEWA010000374.1 coordinate 1,333, forward strand.
AAACAGCCCGACACCCCAGCGTTTCAGGCCGAGACCACGCCGGAGCTCCGCGAGGTAGTCCTCGAAGCTGTGCTTTTGGTACGCGAGCAGGGCCTGGCTTTCTCGTGTATCGAGAAAGCCCCCGAACAGCGGCAGAGTCCCGAAGGCCTGGTCCGGAAGCATCCCGAGGCCCGCTGTCTCGAACAGGCCCTGAAGTAGGCGTCTCTGGCTGAGCTGGCAGTGTGGCCCCCCGCCGATGAGCAGAGTTTGTCCGCGGGCAGCTGGAACCTCGAGCACGCGCGCAAGCGCCGTCGCGACGTCCTCGGGGTGGATGAACTCCAGCCGGCTCTCGAGCGCGTGGGCAAATAGGTAAGGCAAAAACCGGGCGTCGCCAGCGGGGACCTTGCGCGGCAAGGAGAACCCGATACGCAGCAGCGTGAAGGGCAGGCCGGACGCGCGGATATCGGCTTCGCACAGCAGCTTGTGGCGACCGTAGGCGTTGTTCGGCTTGCAGGGGGTATCGACCGTAAGCTGCGCGTCGTTGTGGGCTTCTGGCGGCCCGTAGATGGCCACCGAAGATGTGAACACGAAGTGCGGAGGTGCAGGCAGCTCACGGGCGGCAGCGAGCAGGTGGCGGGTGCCTTCGACGTTGACGTGTTCGGCGTGGGCGGGCTCAAGCTCGCTCAACGGGAGCGTCACGGCCCCGAGATGCAAAATCGCCTCGACGTTCTGCACCGCGGCGCGCACCTCGCTCGAATTTCTGAGGTCTCCAAAGCGCAGCTCGGCGCGCCCGGCAAAGGGCATGAGCGCGCGGGAGGTGGACTCGGTTTGGAGATCGAAGGCGCGGACCTGATGGCCTCGATGGAGTAGCTGGGGCAAGAGCGACAGCCCCAGCGTGCCGCTCGCTCCTGTCAAAAGAATCCGCATGGGAGACGTTCCTACCACATCGCGCGGGTCTAAGGCGCGCCCGGGGAGTAAGCTCCGTGGCATGGCGTTAGGTTCTTTTCCTCGCACCCGCATGCGTCGAAATCGGCGCGACGATTGGTCTCGGCGTCTCGTTCGTGAGAACGCGGTGACGGTCAGTGATTTGATATGGCCCGTGTTTGTCCAAGAGGGCAACGCGCACAGATCCCCTATCGGCTCGATGCCTGGAGTCGCAAGGCTCTCCATCGACCTTTTGTGTGACGAGGCAGAGCGCGCCTTTGCTCTCGGCATACCGGCGATTGCGGTGTTTCCTGTCATCAATGCGCAGCTCAAGACGGACGACGGTCGAGAGGCCGTGAATCCCGAAAACCTTGTGTGTCGTGCGGTGCGCGCGCTCAAGACCCGCGTGCCTGAGCTCGGCATCATCTGCGACGTCGCGCTCGACCCGTTCACCACGCATGGTCAGGACGGCATCGTGCACAACGGCTACGTCGTCAACGACGAGACCGTGCGCATGCTCGAGCAGCAAGCGTGTGTGCAGGCGGAAGCGGGCTGCGACGTGATAGCGCCGAGCGACATGATGGATGGGCGCATCGGCGCGGTGCGCGATGCCCTCGATGCTCGAGGCCTGATCAACACGCGGATTCTGTCGTACGCTGCGAAGTACGCGTCGGCCTTTTACGGGCCGTTCCGGGATGCGGTGGGTTCCAGCAAGAATTTAGGCAAGGGCGACAAGCGCACCTACCAGATGGACCCGGCGAACGGCGACGAGGCCCTGCGCGAAGTCGCGCTCGATCTCGAAGAGGGCGCGGATATGGTGATGGTCAAGCCCGGCATGCCGTACCTCGATATCGTGCATCGCGTGAAGAGCACCTTCGGCGTGCCGACCTACGCCTACCAAGTCAGCGGTGAGTACGCGATGCTCAAGAGCGCAGCGGAGCTCGAGCGCTTGGACTTTCGCGCCGTCATGTTGGAGTCGCTGCTGAGCTTCAAGCGTGCAGGCGCCGACGGCGTGCTCACGTATGCCGCTGTCGACATCGCGCGTTGGCTCAAGGGCGAATAGCCAGCCATCGTATTTGTCACTGCCAGCCATCGTATTTG
>CAZEWA010000374.1:3436-4611 GCA_964515685.1 uncultured Polyangiales bacterium
GGCTCAAGGGCGAATAGCCAGCCATCGTATTTGTCACTGCCAGCCATCGTATTTGCGAGCCGGCTCGGGGCCTGCGAAGACTTGAATCGCGACAAGCGGCTCAGGCCCATTTTGCACGCTGACTTTGGCAAAGGCGGGCATGTATACGGTCGTGCCCGGTTCGATCGGGAAGCTCTTCCCGTCCATGGTCATCTCGCCACGGCCCGACAGGACATGAATGTACTCTTCGGTTGTGTCCTGATGCTCAGGCACTTGGGCGTGGGGGGCGAGGACGAGCTTACCGAGGAACGCGTTGTGCCCTTCGGCGAGTAAGGTTACGGACGCCTTACCGTGGGGGGCCGTCTTGGTGGGGGTGCGTTCGGCGCTTCGGACCTCGGCTGGGATGGCGGCGAGAAATGGGCCGCCGCTGGTCGTGGCGAGGGGCTCGCGTCGAGCAGTCTGAGGCCGCGCGCATGACATGAGCCCGACACCGCACGCAAGGCCCAGGCTGAGAGCACAAGACGAAAAAGGCCGGAGGAAACGTTGCATGCTCGCGTTTATAGCGCGGACACACAACGTTCCTTCCGGCTTTTGCGATGCGTCTTAGCTACGAGCGGCGACGCCTTCGAAGATCGCCCGTCCTAGGCTCCGCACGAGCACTACGGGGTCTCCTTCTCCTTCCTCGCCGATTCGTCCGTTGAGTATGAGGTCGGAAAGTCCGTGCAGCATCGCCCACGCGCCTGCGGCGAGTTGTTGAGCTGAGCGGTCTTTGCTGAGTACACCGGCGTTCTGCGCGCGCTGCACTTCGTTGCTGATAGCTTCGAAGGTGCGATCTGCTGCGTCACACAGTCCGGGGTGTAGTTTTCGATTGGCGATTTCGCGGCCGAACATGACTTGATATCTGCCCGGTTTAGAGAGCGCGAACGAGAGGTATGCCTCTGCTGCAGCATCCAGCCTTTGACCCGGGGGGCCATCCGCCTTTTCTGTTTGGGTTTGTATTTCCGACAGCAATTCTTCGAAGCCGCGTGCTGCCACCGCCGCAAGCAGGGTGTCTTTATCAGCGAAGTGCCTATAAGGCGCCCCTGACGAAACACCTGCGATGCGAGCGGCCGCTCTCACCGTCCAACCACTGGGGCCTTCTGATTCGAGCAGGTCTTGCGCGACACGAATCATCGCTTCACGCAGATCGGGGTGGT
>CAZEWA010000375.1:0-4581 GCA_964515685.1 uncultured Polyangiales bacterium
TGGTTGCGGCATTCAAAACCTTAGACCCCCGCGGGGTCCAGATCTCATCGGCGGCTCTCGAAAAAAATGAACGGTGAGCACGGGATGGGCTGAGCGTGGAGAGGCCTCGAGTCGCCCAAAACGTGTGCTGCTGGTTGGGGGTGCCGCCCCGAGACGGGTCTCACGGGTTCAGTGGGCGTAGCGAGGGCCCATGTCCGCGCGTCGCTGCCGGCGGGCATCGCGTCGCTGCTTCACCGCGTTGAAAAGCTTGGCGTCGATCCCGTAGCGTCCGGATCCATCGGCGACGAACAGGGCGGACACCATGAGCAGCAGCAACGGGTACTCGAAGCCGCCGTCCTTCGCGAATAGGCCGTGACCAGCGTGTACGGTGAGGATGCCGACGAGCATGTTCACGAGTATGCCGAGCGAGGCCAGCCTGGTAAACAGACCGAGTATCAGGGCGATGCCGCCGCCGAACTCGACCGCCAATGAGAGCGCCGCCATGATGGTCGGCAGCGGAATCGCTAGTCCGAAGATGCGCAGGGAACGCACGGTTTCGGCCCAAGCCGGGAAATCCATGAGCTTCCCGAAACCGTGTGCGGCCAGAATGACACCCGTGGCGATGCGCAGCGCCGCATAGGCGATGCTCGCGTAGGGTGCGTGGCTCGGTGAGCGCGATTCCGAGAGCGTTTCGTTGCGCTGCGGAGTTTCGTTGCGCTGCGGATCGGCGACGATGACCTCGCGCTCGCTGCGGACTCGCTCATCAAACCGTGTGTCCGCGGAGCTGTGCCCCGCTTCGAAGCGACCGTTGTCTAGATGGACAGCCATGGCTCCTCCTCCGTACCCCGATAGGCTGCAAGCGCGGTGCCGGAAGGCTCGGCGTGGCCGCGACGCTCAGCGCCTACCGTGCAGCTCGCGCCGCCTTTCCAAACCGTACACGCTTTGACCGTGAGCTACCGGCACCGCCCGCTGCATACTTGTTGCACGGCGTAACACAAGCGTTGTGAACGTGTAACGGGATCTGCGTGCGTGGCTGTTAGACGTCCGAGCATGAAGAAGATCCGAAATGCGATCCTGGTTTGTAGCGCCCTCGCGGCTTGTTCGGACGATGCCGAAACGGAGGCCCCGTTTGGTGCGCTACTCAGTATAGAGGCAGAGGCGAGCTCCGAAGCTTGCGCTGCGGGCGGTGTGAGCGTGGCGGCGGGCCGCGACACGAATCGCAATGGCACGCTCGAAGCGAGCGAAGTCGAGACGACGCGCGCGCTGTGTCACGGTGAGCGCGGCGATGAGGGTGCTGCGGGCGCGTCAGGCGAACCTGGTGTTAGCGGCAATGCGGGCCGCGATGGCGCCAATGGTAAAGATGGTGCAAACGGCGTGACCGGTGAAGACGGTAAGGACGCATCCCCCATCCGCATCGTGTTCAGCGACGAGCCGAGCTCAGCGAACTGCCCGCACGGAGGTGTGCGTGTCGACAGCGGCTTCGACGAGGACGGCGACGGCACCCTCGATGCAATCGAAGCTACGACGTACATCTGCGACGGCGCCAAGGCGGCCTCCACGGTGCGCGGCTTCCGCTTGATCGGCAAGTACACGGCGCCCGGTGGACCCATCGCGGAGATCATCTCCGCCTCGCCAGACGGTAAGACGCTCGTCTACACCAGCAGCTCCACGCGCAGCATCGGCATCGCCGACATCACCGATCCAGTGCGTCCAAGCTTGCTCGGCACGATCGACGTCGGTGACGTCACCGGCGGCGATGGCGAACCCACGTCGCTGGCGTTTGCGCCCGACGGCAAGCACGTGGTGGTGGTGGTGAAGGACACTGCAGATCCCGTGCAGAACACGGATCCGGGTTACTTGGTGGTCGTCGACATCGAAGGCCTACGCGTGGTGGGGCAGGTGGCTCTGGGCGTAGGGCCCGACAGCGTCGCGCTCACGCCGGATGGCACCAAGGCGGTGGTCGCCATCGAAGACGAAGAGAGCGAAGACGGCAACAACGCGCCGCAGGCACGCACGGGCGGCATTCAGATCGTGACCCTCAACTATGCTGATCCCAGTCAATCCGTGATCACGGACGTAGAGCTCCCGTTGCCGACGGTGGGTAACATGCCGACCGATCTGCAACCTGAGTACGTGAGCATCGACCCCACGGGTAAGACGGCCATCGTCTCGCTGCAGGAGAATAACCTGATCGCCGTGATCGACATCGAGTCTGCGAGCCTCGTGCGCTACATCGACGCGGGCCGCTCCGTGCACGCGCGCGCCGATCTCAAGAACGACAAAGCTTGGAACTTCAGCGAGCGCTTTGAAGGCCAGCTGCAGCCCGATGGAACCTGCTTTTTGCCCGACGGCGTGCACTTCGTGACTGCCAACGAGGGCGACACACCCAACAATGCGTTCGACAACGTGTACGCAGGCGGTCGCGGCTTCAGCGTGTTCAACGTGTCGGGCGAGCGCGTCTACGACAGCGGCGATGTGGCCGAGTGGGCGGCCTTCCGCGCGGGCGCTTATCCCGACGGGCGCTCAGGTAACCGCGGTGTCGAGCCTGAAGGTTGCGGTGCAGACCGCTTCGCAGGCACGGACTTCGCGTTCATTACGGGCGAGCGCAACAGCTCGGTCTTGGTGCTCGACATGTCGCAGCCCGCACTGCCCGCGGTACGCCAAGTGCTCGGGGCACCCAATCGCCCTGAGAGTGTCGCTACCATCCCTGCGCGCGGCTTGTTCGTCGTCGGCGGCGAAGGCGATGGCGAGAGCAAAGGCGGCGGCATTTGGCTCTACGAAGCCGTGACCGATGCCGAAGAGGTGGGCCACGGCGAGGGTATCTACGAAGGTAGGACCTCGGGCACGTTCTCGTTCGGCGCGCTGAGCGCGCTTACTTATCAAGCCAGTACCAACCTCGTGCTGGGCCTGCCCGACAACGCCTACGCCATGCCGCGCATCTGGTCGTTCGCGGTGGACCACGGCACGCAGCGCCTGAACGTGGTGGATGAGCTGATCTTGCGCGGCGCGAGCGGCGCACCGCTCGACGGTATCGATCCTGAGGGTCTCGCCATCAACCCGGAGGGCGGCTTCGTTGTGGCCACCGAGGGCGTGGCTGGCAACGGCGGCGCAGGCGCGACCTGTCAAGGCAATCGCGACAGCAACCGCGTGCTGTTCTTCACGCCTTACGGTTCGCTCGACACGCGCTTCGGCAATGCGGGCGTCGTAGATTTGCCCTGCGGCGCTGAGCATCAGGCGTTCGATTGGGCGCGCATGGGCGGTAACGGCTTTGAGGGCGTGGCCGTGGTGGACTCCGCGCCTCAGCAGAGCGGTGGACTCAAGGTGTACGTGGCGTTCCAGCGTCCGCTCACGGGTGAACAGAACCTTACGCGCATCGGTGAGTACGATGTGGACCTGGGCGAGTGGAACTTCTACTACTACCCGCTCGATGCCGATGTGGGTGGTGTCAGCGGTAACACCTTCTTGAGCGAGCTCATCCATGTAGAGGGTGACCTGTTCGCGGTGATCGAGCGCGACCAAGGCTACAGCCACGGCGCGCTCAACAAGACCATTCGCACGTTCCGACTCTCCACAGGCGCGCGCAATGACCTCACCGAGCCCGTGAGTAAGGCCCTGGCAGCGGATCTCCTCGCCCATGCCTTCCGCTTCGACCAGGAGAAGCTCGAAGGCCTTGCACTCGGCGGCGGCTCGCTGTTCGTCGTGAACGACAACGACGGCGGCACCGCGCTCAACTTCTTCATGCGCCTCAGCCCCAGCGTGCTGTTTCAGGCAGAGCCGCAGGGCAATGAGCCCGAGCCTGAGCCCGAAGGCGACGTGCCCGAGATCGTGATCAACGAAGTGAACTCGTCAGGCCAAGATTTCGTAGAGCTCTTCAATGTCGGAGCCCCAGCGGTGGACCTGAGCGGCTTCCGCATGACCGACGACGACCCCACGCACATCTTCACCTTCCCAGAAGGCACTGTGCTCGAAGCCGGCGGCTATCTCGTGATCGAAGGCGACCACGCGGCAGGCTCCATGGCGCTCACTTACGGTCTAGGTCAGGGCGACTCCGTCGTGCTCTACACCAAGGCTGGGCAAGTCATCGACTCACAGACCTGGAGCGGCCATGCTGCCACCGCCAGCCGCTGTCCCGACGGCACGGGCGCACTCACCAATCCGCGGCCTGCGACCAAGGGACAGGCGAACGACTGCTTGTGAGCGACGCGGTGCAGCTGTGCTGTTGAGACACTAACCGAGCGCGACGACAAGGCTTGTAGCGAGCAGCAGCGGCGTCACGGGCGCCCAGACAATTCGCTCCCACTTGCTCGGCGTCGCGAGGTTCATCGCGGCGCTGAGCGTGGTGAGGCCCACCACGACCCAGATGAGCCTGCGGGACGCAGCCAGCCATTCAGGCAAGGCAAGGCCAGCTCGCGAGAGCACGATCAGCGTAACGAGAACCAGCACGCTGGCCTGCCCCACGGCAGCGATCCGCAGCTGGGTGGGAAGTGGTCCCGCGAAGTGGCGAAGAAACGGTATTCTATGCCGAGGACCTCTGATACCTTCCCGGAATGCTGCGGACCTCCTCTCCGTATTTCGGCTACCCCATGCTCGTACTGAGCACGC
>CAZEWA010000376.1:0-4576 GCA_964515685.1 uncultured Polyangiales bacterium
CAGATCGGAAAGCGACGAAGTTGCTGCAAACTCATCGCATTTGGCCTTGAGCTGAGCCTCCGCCCGACGTCGCCCAGCGCGACATTCCGCGACGAACGCGCGTAGCTTTGCGCACTCGGCCTGACTCGCCAGCCATGTTTGCTGCGCCTCGTGTAGCCGCATGGTCCGCAACGACCAGAGCGTGCGCAGCGTTTCGGTCACAGCGTGAGCGCGTTCTCGCTCGGCACAGAGCTGAGCGTAGCGGAAACGCCGTCCTCCGCGCTAGCCCCAGCCGCCTTGCCCCAATTCCCAGTGAGGGCCGAGGCTCCCAGATCGTCGATGGTTTCATCGCCCTCACGGTCGTGGGCACTCACCGGGCCCGTGAGACTGATGGTGGCGTGCTCTGCATCGAGCGGAGTCATGGCCGCACGCACTTCCTCGACCAACTCCGTAAGCACACGATCGCACGCTTGCGCAGCGCAGGCTGCGTCGCACAGCGGCGCTTCGCCCTCTTGCAGCGCGGGCTCGTTCACGACGAATACCGAGGCTGGGTCGCAGCCGGCCGATGCGCGCAACGCGGGCGCATAGGAAGGCGCTTCGACACGAGCAGCCAGGGCATCGAGCAGCGCGCCGCCGTAGGTTCCAAGCCCGAGGCCAATGCCGAGATTCTGCACGTTGACCTGCGCACGCGCGTCGTCGTACGTGGCCAAAATCTGGGCACTGGGTGCGAGCTTACTGAAGTTGCTCATCAGGTCGAAGGCGACCGTGCCTTCCATGGAGCGCGCGACCAGCGAAGTCACTGCCAGGGTCATGGGCACATTGGCCGCACCCACACCGAGCGCCGCACGCACAGACAAGCTCCTGCCGATGCGCGTGAGCCCTTGCCCAAGCTCTGTGGCCGACGCCTCGAGCCCCGCTCCCTTTTGCGAAAGAGCTGCGCTGAGTCCAGCCACAACTCCGGCGCGACGCTCGGCCCACAGCGCAGCTTCGCTGGTTTTCCCGAGCTCAACGAGCGTTTCATGCACCGCATCGAGGTAGAGCGCAGCGTCTGCATGCTCTTCCTCACCGAGTAGCGTACGCGCTGCTTCCTCTGCCACCTGACTGAGCCGCGCCATGCTGTTCGAGAGGTCGAGCACGAGCTCCAGCGAATAGCTGCCCGCAAAGCGCAGCGCGCGGTCTTCGATGTCCACGTAGACCACCGCCTCGGCACTGGCTTTGTCGTCCGTGAGGGAAGCCGTGTGCTCTACACAGCCGTATGCCTGCGCTGCACCGGAGGCGTCTCGTCCCCACGCCAGCACCGCGTAGCGGACCTTGGGCACCAGGAAAAACTCGAGCGCCGTCTTCGGATCGTCCGCCGTGTGCACTTCGACGTTGGCTTTGTCCGCAGGCAGCTCTTCGCCGCACGACACGCCGGCAAGCACGGTTGCGGAGCGGGAAACCACTTCGCGCAAGCCCTCGTAGCGCACGAACACCGAGAGCGAAGGCTTCTGCGCAGCGCTGACTTCGACCTCGAAGAACACGGGCGCCACGCCCGGAATGCGCGCACGCACGCGAAACGTGCCCGGAGTCGACCCCACGGTGAGACGCGTCAGCGCCAAGCCTGAGCCATCAACAAGTGCGTTCGCCGGCTCGAGGGAAGCTCCTGGCGGAACCGAAAGCGCACCCTCCGCAGAGCTGCGATCGGCCTCGACCTCGGGCGCAAGCACAGCAAACTCCACCGGCGTCCCGCTCGCCCCCGCATACGAGACCACGAGTTCCTCGGTGCCGCCCGGCAACACCACGCGCGTCGGTTCCCCCACCACAGACAGGCCTGCGTACATCCCGCCATCGGTAAGCGAAGTCGCCGTCGGCGCAGCGTCGTCAGCGCAACCACCTACAAAGGTGCCTGCGAGCGCGACTAGGACGAGGCGTGGAAGGGTGCGTGTGTACATCGTCGAGGCCAAGGACAGGGGCAAGCGTACTCGGAGGCGGCCTAACTGCGGAAGTACGCGACAAACCTTGCCCCGCACCCTGCCGAGCCTGAGAGCCCGACCGCCTGAATCTACGCCTGAACACGCCTCACCCGCAGGCTCATTCCATGGGCCAAGAATGAAGTGAATGCGGTAGCTTCCGGCGTATGGTAGGTCACTTCAAGCTTCCATGTACGCACTCTCCGTCGGGTTTCGTTACCTGCGCTCCAAAAAGCGCAAAACCATCTCGGTCATTACAGTCATTGCGGTGACTGGAGTGGCCCTCGGCGTGGGCGCACTGCTCGCTGTGATGGCCATCACCGGAGGCTTTCAAGACGCCTTCCGCAACAAGATTTTGGGCGTCAACGCCCATGTGCTCGTCCTCAAATACGGGCTCGACTTCAGCGAGTATCGCGAGGTCGTGGAGCACGCCGAGAAGCTGCCAGAGGTCACGGGCGCGGCCCCCTTCGTCATTCACGCGATGATGTTCGCCAAGGGCGACCGCCTGTCGGGCGTGCTGGTCAAAGGCATCGAGCCCGAGCGCATCGACAGCGTGCTCGACCTGCCCTCGCAGATGACCCAGGGCACCCTCGATGGGCTCAGATTGGCCGACGCCAGGCCCCCCGAGCCCAAGCGCCCTGCCCAAAATGCAGTGCTGCCCGGCGAGGAAGACCTCGACGACTACCTGCGCGCGCTCAGCGTCCAGACCGATGCCGGCCTACAAGAAGCCGGAAGTGCAGCGAAGAATGCGCCCGTTCGCAAGGTGCAGCCGGAAACGCTCAAGCCCGAAACACCCGAGGTCCCAAGCCCCCGAGGGAGCCCGCTCACGCGCGTGCCCACGCCCGAAGAGATGGAAGCTTCGCTTGCGGGCGAGAGCGTGGAGCTGCCCGACGACGACGCGGAGCGCGCGCTGTTCGACGACAAGAACGCGCCCAAGCCCAGCGGCAAAACGTTGCCGGGCGTGGTGGTCGGTGCCGCCTTGGCCGAGAGTCTCGAACTCGAGCTCGGCGACGAAGTGCGCATCATTTCGCCACTCGCTGGCCTCGACACTTCGATGTGGCAGTCAGGTAATACCGGCCCACGCAGCTTGGATTTCCGCGTGGTCGGCGTGTTCCAGGCCGGCTTTCAGGAGTACGACACGCGCCTCGTCTACGTAGACATCTACGAAGCCCAGCGCTTCTTCGACCACGGCGACGCGGTCACAGGCGTGGAGCTACGCCTTGGCGACATCACACGCGCACCCGCCGTGGCCCGCCAGCTCGAAGCCGACTTAGGCGGCGGCCCCTACCACACGATGGATTGGCAGGAACTCAATCACAATCTCTTCACGGCCCTCGAAGTGCAGAAGATCATGCTCAGCCTCGTCATCGCCACCATCATCTTCGTGGCGGCGTTCAACGTCATCGCCACGCTGATCATGATCGTGCTCGAGAAGAAACGCGAAATCGCCATCCTCAAGGCCATGGGTGCGAAAGACACCGGCATCCTCAGCATCTTCCTGGTGCAGGGCGTGCTCATCGGACTCATCGGCACCGCCGTGGGCCTCGTGCTCGGCGGCCTCGTCACCGGCTACTTGAGCATTTACACCTTCCCGCTCGACCCCAAGGTCTACCTCATCGACCACCTGCCAGTGCGCGTGAGTGCCATGGAGTTCGTCTACACCGTGCTCATCGCCCTCGGCATCTGCATCGTGGCCACGCTCGTCCCGAGCTACTGGGCCGCCCGCCTCCTGCCCGCCGACGGTGTGCGCTACGAGTGACAAGTTTCGGGCCCTCGCCCACTCACGTGCGGCACGCCCCGGCCGCCTCGCATCCCCGCGGCATCGCTCAACAAACTTCCGGTTCAAAAACTGAAGCCCCAGCCTTGACAGCGAGGCGTTCCCAGCTAGATTTCTGCCCACTTCGCGGGACTAACTCAGTGGTAGAGTGCGACCTTGCCAAGGTCGAAGTCGAGGGTTCGAATCCCTTGTCCCGCTCAAAGATTTGAAACGCGATTACGGCCGGTTAGCGAATGCTGACCGGCCTTTTCGTTTTGGTGCTCGAAGCAGAACAACCACTTGAGCAACCACCAGGGAACCAGCCGCCGAATCGCTAGCCGCGGCTGACCGAGGGCACGAGCGACACGACCCGCTCCCCGATGCTTTTCGTCTCGTCGTTGCCGACGCTCGAGTAGTGCTGCCGCATGCGGTCGGTCGTGTGGCCGATGATGGCCTTAGCCGCGACCGGGTCTACCGCCGCCCTACGAAGCAAGTCGGTCGCCGTGCGGCGCAAGCCGTGGATGGTCACATGCTTGGTGAGCCCCGCGAGCTTGAGCACGCGGCGATTCGCATCGGAGAGCGACCCATTGGCGCGCGGATGCCCTGCGCCATTCGGGAACACCCAGCCTGCCTGCAGTCCGGGGTGCTGATCTTCGACCAGCTTGCGCCGATGTTCCCGCAGCAGTTCCGCAAGTTCGACCGGGAACGGGACGATCCGCCGCTTGCCCGTCTTCGTGGTGTTGCGCACCACGGCCCGAACCTGAGAGCGCCGAATCCGCAGCACGCCCACGGGTTCAGCCGCTTCGATGTCCTCCCACTTGAGCGCCGTGGCCTCGCCCCAGCGCAAGCCGGTGAGAACGAGCGTGACGATCAGCGCGAAGTGCTCGGGATA
>CAZEWA010000377.1:0-4544 GCA_964515685.1 uncultured Polyangiales bacterium
CTCTCCCTACCGTGGGTGGTACGCATGCGTTGACATGGCGCGACGCATACTCGTCAAAGGTGGAAGTGGAGCCGGTAAGTCCACGCTCGCGCGCCGCTTGGCGCTTTTTCATGAGCTTCCGTATGTCGAGCTGGACGCGCTGCATCACGGGCCCAACTGGACGGCGGCGTCGGCTTCTGCGCTGCGGCGATGGGTAGAAGCTGCGCTCGCATGGATTGCGAGCCGCACCGGCGGGCGTGAAGTGTTCAGCGCATCCCAAACCTGAAGGGAGTCAATGGCAGTGGTCTCCATCATGGCAGAAGAGGCAACAATCGGAGTCCACGCTACACGGACCGCTGCTGCGGCACTCCGGTTCAGCCCCACATGACACTCCCGCATCGCATGTCGGAGAGCAAGCGTTCAATGCCTCCGGTCCGAAGGCTGAGAGAGACTCGATGACCAGATCGAACGAAGCGGTCGCGGCGGGAGTGCGTAGCGCGATTGTGTAGAAGCCCTGTTCGCGAAGATCGATCAGGGAGACGATAGGCAACAGGGCGCACTCAGTCCGCCATTCGGGGGAGGCTTGATAGCGGGTCCCCGTATTGGCAGACACCGCATCGAGGATGCTCCCCTCGCGCAGGAAGAACGCGTGTTCTCCGCGGGCCGCTGTTTCGAAGCGTAAAAACAGCAGGTCTCCCGCCTCTGGAGGTGCTGTGACCGCAAAATGCGTGTGTGACCGGCTCACGTCAGGAGCAGAAGCAATACTGCGGGAGGCTGTGACCTGACGAAAGGGACCGACCTCTGCATGCAAGCAAGCATGGCTCGTGACGCTCTCAGCAAGTGGGCCGGATCCGCAGCTGGGCTGCTCCGAGGACGCGTCTGGAACTGCCATGGCGTCGACGAGATCGATTCGCGCCGCGTCGGTGGATGCAGCATCGACAGCTGAAAGCGATCCGTCGGGGTCTACATCGCTCGGCTCGGGGCGGGCCGGTTCTTCTTCATACGGTCGAGGCTCCGTGCATGCAGAACCTAGGCTGCCCGCGAGAACCAAGGCCTTCATCCAATGCTGAGTCATGCTGAGTCATATCAACACTCGTCACCAAATGCAATTTAGTTGCAATTGAACATGTGATGCGATAATTGCCTTGCCCGTCGGTTTAGGCGGCATTTATTGGAGGTTCGTTATGCATCACTCAATGCGGGATATATTGGCCGGCTGCGCCGCGCTCCTCGCAGTCGTTGCCGGTTGCGGCGATTCAGAGGATGGTCAGCATGGCCATGCTGGCGAAAGGGGCCAGGAGGGCGCGAGCGGACGGGATGGTGCCGATGGCGTGAACGGGAAGGTCGGTCCACCTGGTGCGGACGGCAGCCCCGGTGCAGCAGGTTCTTCTTGCACGGTGTCTGCGCTGGCGGATGGAAATAGGCTATTGCAGTGCACCGACGGCACGAGCGTCACCCTCCGAGGCGGTGCGCAAAGCGACGAGCTCACGGGTGCGGTAGGACGCATGGTGTTCGGTGATCTCGAGGATGAAGGAGTGCGCGTCCTCGACCTGGCCACCGGGCGCATCGTCGGAACCGTGTCTGGAATCCTCCCGGCTGCCTCCCTCTACACGACCGAGAGCGGGCGCATCGTCGGTGCGGTTCAGGGAGCGAGCCATCGCGTGGACTTCGTCGATTCGGGTCTTCGAGTCGAACTACAAAACGGAGAACGGATAGAAACTGAAGGACAGGTTCAGAAGCTCCCGCTCGCCTTGCTTGGCGATGAACTCGAGGCCGTGACGCCCATTCACTTCGTCTCCCATCACGGCTACATCGCCGTGCACTTCGATGGGCGCTTCGACGGCGCGACGCCGACAAACCACGTTCTCGCCAAGAGCGTAGTCATCACCGAGGATGCGCTCCTGAGGAGCGACGGAACGATTGCACTCGAAGTCACGACTGAACCGCAGCACGGGGTGTCTTTCGTCACAGGTGAAGGCAAGCTTCTGTCATCTGCGCCATCGAGCGACCGAACCGTCAGCACCGCTCCTAACGGGTTTCTCGCGTACAGTTTGTCGGGAACGCTTCAGCAGACGATTCAAGACGGCTCTGACTTCGACGCGTCATGTTGGGGACTGCACGGCGAAGCGGTCGTGGGCGACCATTACCTGTTCGGCTGCCATGAGAGCCTGGATGGTGGCATTGCCGTGCTCTCGTGGAGCGAGGTGGACAATCGCTATTTGGCTCGCAAGATCAGGTACCCCGGCTATCCCGCGGCAGTGAAGCGCACCAGCGTCCTAACCGCACATCCCAAGAGCGCCTTTGCTGTCGGTCAGTGGGGGCGATACGGCGCGGCAGGTTCGGAATACACCGGGCTCGTTCGCGTGAATCCCCAAGCGAGTGAAATAACCAGCGCCGACATCCTGGAACTCGGTGCGGTGTACTGCGACTTCGGGTTCGAGCAGCGCGACGGTAAGACCGTGGTCGCACTGACACGCGATGGTCGCGTGCACAGCATCGACGTGCCGAGCTGGTCTGGGCACAAGACGTCTCAGGTGCTTGTCGCATCGGACGAGAGCTGCGCGGGACGACTCGTCGTGGGGGAGGACGCGGCGTACATCACGCGCGCTGCGACCGGCGACATCCTGGAGCTCGACCTTCAGACGCTCGAGATCACGCGTACTTTCCACGTCGGCGGCAAGCCAGGAAATGCGACGTTAGCGGGGTTCTGGGCTCCGATTGAAGCGCCGCAGGCTCACTGAATCCCGTGATGATAGGTTCGATCCTGTCTCGGCCGAAAAGCCTGCGACGCGTACGACCCTGAGGTCACGTGCAGGTGTCACACACGCCGCGGATCTGAACTTCAAACTTTCCACTTCGCACGGACTTGGGCGAAGGACGCGGTGCCTTGAAGCTAATCTGGGCACCGGGAAGGCACGACACCACGCCACACTCGCTACAGACAAAGTGCGGATGCCCGTCGGCGGCGTGTCCTGAATTGCGCTCCGCCAATTCAAAGCGCCACACCGCTCCGAGGTCGCTTCTGTGGAGAATGCCGACCTCCACCAAATCCTGCAGGTTTCGGTAGATCGTTGCACGATCAATCCCCTCGGACTCCAGGGCGTCTGCGACCTCTCCGTGGCTCAACGGCTTCGCAGCGCCGTTGAGGATCCCCATGACAGCGACCCGCGACGCCGTGACCCGAAGTCCGGCCGCACGCAGCTGGGTTCTGAGGTCTTCCTTCTTCGTGGCCATGCATCCATAGTGCAACTGATACAGCGAAATTGCAATAGTAACACGACGGCATGGTGCGGGACATCTTCCTCGCTCGAGCGGCTCGAGGTCGGGTGCGACCGTTCACGGTTTGGTGTGAGGATACCGGTGCGGCCCTTGACGCACATGCAATTTAATTGCATCAGCATACCAGATGCAATACTTTCGTTTTATTGTGGGGCTCGCGGTGGCTTGCATGATGGAAGCGTCTGTCGGCCTGGCTCAAACGGGCTCGCCTGGCGAGTACGGAGCGTCAGCCACTGTGCGGGCCGATCAGCGAGGCCCGGCCGTCGCGGTCGGTGATCTTCGCATCCAAGTCGGAGAACTGGCTCGTGTTCCGCGCGCCGATGCGCAGAGCCTCTTGACCTTGGCGCCCGGAGTATTGCTCACCAACCACGGAGGAGAGGGACACGCAGCGAGCATGTTCCTTCGTGGCTTCGATGCGGGAGAGGGCGAGAGCGTCGAGACGCAACTGGAAGGAATGCCGCTCAACGAACTCTCCAACCACCACGGTCATGGGTACGCGGATACGACGTTCGTGGCCCCCGAGCTGGTGCGCGAATTGCGCATGATTCAGGGCCCGTTCGATCCTACGCAAGGAGATTTCGCGGTGGCTGGGACGGTCGATTACAGGTTGGGCCTTCACGACCCGGGCCTCCAGATCAGAGCGTCTACGGGCAGCTTTCGCAAGCATCGGCTGTTTCTGGGGTATCGCCCTCAAGGAGAACGCCGAGCGACCTTTTTGGCGGTGAACTTCGAGCGCGGAGATGGCTTCGGAGTCAATCGCTCGTTTGGCAAGGCGAGTGTTCTGGGGCAGTACGAGGCGAAGCTCGGACGTGGCACCCTCTTGCGCACGCTCGCCTTCGTCGCAACGCAGCATTGGGACTCGGCGGGGGTCATTCGCGATGATGCGTATCGCGCTCGCGCGTTGTCTTGTGGGCGTGGACGTGACGCGCAGTTCTTCTGTACCCACGATACGAACCAGGGCGGGAGCGCTCAGCGGGCTGGCCTCACCACAACCCTGGAGCGCAGCCAGGACACGTCTTATCTGCGTGCCCAGGCTTTCTTCGGGACCCGAGGGTTCCGGACCAAAGAGAACTTCACAGGCTACACCCAAGACCCCCGCCAGGACGGCCTGCCTCAGCGGGGCGACCTACGAGACGGCAGCACCCATGCACTCACCTTGGGGGCTCGCGCGCTGGGGCGAAAGCGGTTTGCATTTTTCGCGCGCAATCACGATCTCGAAGCGGGTATGTTCGCTCGGCATGATCTCATCGACACCTCCATGGACCGGGTTCGACGGGAACTGGACG
>CAZEWA010000378.1:0-1677 GCA_964515685.1 uncultured Polyangiales bacterium
AGGTCTCCGGGTACTTCCTGCTACCACTGTATCCGGTTTCCGATCTGACAGGCCACGATACCCAGATGCTCGGCGAAGCCGACTACGACAGGCGCGTGGCGACTTCAGGATTACGGGCAAACCAGGAAAGCTCGTTCGCCGCTCGTTCTACCAGCGCAGGCCTGCGTTCGAGCCATGCGGAACAGAAGCGCTCAAGGCGCTCGTCGCCGCGCTCGTTAGCCACGCAGGCGAGCATGTGCATAACGTCGATGCCGTGCCTCGCGCCGAGCAACGTTCCGCGATAGCTGCGTTCCGATTCGATGATCCGGTCTGCAATTTTGTCGCGGATCTCCGAGAAGATGCGGCCCACGATAGCTCCGCTTTTGCTCTCGGGTATCGACGATCGAGCCGCCAAATCAGGCAGTTCTCGCAGGACCTCGTCCGCGTGCTCCGCCACAGCACGGAGCGCTTGTGCGGGGGGGGCCGAGCCCAGTCGATCGGCCTCGCGGCGACAGTGCAAGGCCGCCGACCGTTCCGTCTGAAACAGCTCGCGCCCCAGGTTCTGAAATAGTTTTTGTGATCGTTCAACTTTGGTTGCAGCGCTCATGCTCTGCCTCGATTCGTAGGTAGATGACACGCGGCGTGTCGAGTGTAGTCAGTCACGGGTACACATGCTCAGCGCGGTCTGCGTCGACCACAGTCGCCGTGCTGGGCGAACGGACCACCTCGCGTTGCACGCGTGCCATGCCCATCGAAGCCCCTAGCACCGAGCCCACTAGGGCTGTGGTGAGCAGTCCAAAGATGGCCCAGAGCGCGCGACCGGTAGCGATGGCGGCGGTCTGCGCAGCGGCTTCGGCTTTGTCACGCAGGGTAGCTATCCTACTCTCAGCTTGCTGCATCGTGCCTGCGAACACTTCCTGGACCTCTGCTCGACTGAGCGCGGTTTCTTCGGCCACCAAGTTCACAAAAGTGTTCTTGTCAAAGCTCCCCCTCGCCGCCGCCATGGTGAGCGCATCTTTGGAGATCTCCTTCAGCTGTTCGCTGGTGACCGCGGGTTTACCTGCGGCCTCGAGCTTGGCATTGAGTGGTACGAGCGCTGACTCGACGTTGATGTCCGCGCTGTCCATCGCCATGTACACTGCTTCGCCACCAGCTTGTGCAGCTTGCGCGGCAAAGGCGCCCATGGCCGAGCCAAGCAGGAGAGTGCCAGCCAACGCAGAGGATCCCCAGAGCACCACGCCGTGGATGGCCCCGTTGCCGCGTCCGAGATAGCCCGCAGAACGCGCCGTTACGACACCACCGGCGAACATCGCCAGAAAGCTGCTGACAACCAACCAGATACCGCCGCCGATGCCGATGGCCTTGATCAGATTGGGCTGATCGACAGATAGCGACGAGAAACCTACCGCAAGCCCCAGTGTATAAAGCATCAGCCAGACTGCGGAGGCTGTTACGAACCCACCGAATAGCGCGGGCCAGCTCAGGCGAAACGGGGCGCCGGTGAGCGTTTGATTTTCATGTTTCATGGGTCACCTGTCTTTGTCTCGTAGATATTCGTCAGCGCGGCCCGAGCGGCTGCCGCGATACGGACAGTCAGAGGTAGGGCCCGCGAGTCGCATTGAATGCACGCAGCATCCGCGCCATTTCTACTGACGGTTATGTCTCGGCGCAGGTTGCGTGCGGCGACTCGAGCAGGCT
>CAZEWA010000378.1:1777-4537 GCA_964515685.1 uncultured Polyangiales bacterium
CACCGCGAAGGACCGGCTATGACGAGGCGCGCGGGTTGCCTAGGTAGTCTGCACGCGCGGATTCGCGGAACAGTGGAACAAAAGCCGAGCTCTCTCGTCGCGGCAACCAGAACGCTGCAAGCGTGACGTCTTGGCTTGCGACCAAGTCACGCGTGAGGCTCGTTGTTGAGCCGAACCAGGCGCAAACCTCTAGCGCTTGGCTGTGGCCTGTGACTCGCGCGGAATGATCACCTCGTCGATGAGTCCGTAGGTCTTGGCTTCTACGGCACTCAGATAGCGATCGCGCTCGGTGTCGTTCTTGATCTGATCCACATTCTGACCGGTGTGGAAGGCCATGATCTCGTTCACGCGCCGCCGCACGTCGAGGATCTCGCGGGCGTGGATCTCGATGTCGCTCTGCTGGCCAGAGAAGCCGCCTAGCGGCTGATGGATCATGACGCGTGAGCTGGGCAATGCGCGACGGCGTCCAGCGGCTCCCGCGCACAGCAGCAGGGCTCCCATCGAGGCTGCCTGCCCCACCACGACGGTGGCCACCGGGCAGCGGACGTATTGCATCGTGTCGTAGATAGCCAAACCCGCAGTGATCGAACCGCCGGGGCTGTTGATGTAGAGCGTGACTTCTTTATCGGGATCGTCGCTCTCGAGAAAGAGCAGCTGCGCGATGATCAGGTTCGCCACCGTGTCGTTGACCTGGGTACCCAGAAACACGATGCGGTCCTTGAGCAGGCGACTGTAAACGTCCCAGGTGCGCTCGCCCTTATGGGTCGTCTCCACGACGACGGGCATCGGAATGTACCCTGGCGACTCTTCATCAGACATGGCCCGTCCCCCTCATTTTCAGGAGGTTGGCCTCGATTGCACGCCAAGTCCAGCGGCGCGGTCGTGAAGGGTGGGCTCGAGGGGTGCAGCGGGTTGATGCTGGCGCCCATGTGGGTCGAAGTCCGTACCCGTCGTCGGGTACCTCGATCTTCCCTGATGTCGGACGTAGCCGAGTCTAGCCAAAAAGCGGGGGTGTGAGGTGTTGGGGCTTGTTCCCTCAAATGGACGCATCGGAGAATCGGGAGTTGAGGTACACAGCGCTCTGCGCGCATAGAACGCCGAGTGTGCGAGACGCGAAAGGGACCAGCGATGGGAAAAAACTTGTGGCTTTGGGCGGGAGCGCTGGCGCTCTTCGCGGTTTCCACGGCGAGCGCCGAAGTGACGCTGCCAAATGGTCAGTCCATCCCTCGCGACTCGAACAATGGCGAGACACAGCTCTACACGCTGTTTTCGAATCGTGGTGAGGCCATTGACTGGATAGCGGACGGCTTTCCTACGCCCAACACCTTTTCTCCGCTGTGTAGCTTCAAGGCCACGTTCCTGCTCAAGCAATCGGGGTCTTCACTGGGGGTAGGCTGGTACAACGTCGACCCCAACGCGACGGCGGCTCCGACCGAGATCATCCAGGTGGTCGCACCTGGGACTCCCGTCGGCACTGTGCTCGATGCGACGGACATCCGGACGCATCCTTCGTACGCTGGCGGACTCATCGGCTTCGCGTTGATACGCACCCCGTACCACTTCACCGAGGCGAAGTGGAATACCAAGTGTACGAGCAATGCGTGCGCCACGGCCGGGTACGCAAATCAGCCGTGGATCCTCTCGGTTTCCTATCGCTCACTCAACACGCCGAACGCTTACTACGTGGCGTTTGAGGACGGCAACACATCCGCGTCCGAGTTCGGTAACGACGGCGACTACAATGACTACGTGTTTCTTTTCGAGGGGCTAGTGTGCGCGGGTGACGGCGCCCCCTGCGAAGTCGAAGGTGCACAGGGCGAGTGCAAGCCGGGAATTACCGAGTGCAACAACACGGGGACGCTGGTCTGCAAGTCCTTCGTGAGCCCACAAGATGAACGTTGTGATGGGCTCGACAACGATTGCGACGGTGATGTCGACGAGGGCGAGGGGCTTTGCGCACCAGGCGAAGTTTGTACGCGCGGTGCGTGCCTGCCGAGTTGCGAACAGGCCGAATTCGCGTGCGGGGTCCTGCCGCTGACGTTGTGCGAAGACGGCGTGTGCATCGATCCGCGTTGTCAGGGAAAGACATGCGACGTTGGCAAGGTTTGCGTGGCGGGCGACTGCCGCGCTCCTTGTGACGATGTGATTTGTCCCGTGGGCCGTAGCTGTCGCGCGGGCGTCTGTGTCGATCCCTGCGCTGGCGTTACGTGTTCCGAGCAGCGCATCTGTGTAGATGGCGCTTGTGTGCTCGATTGCGCGTGCTCGGGCTGCGGAAGCGCTCTAGTGTGTGATGCAGACCAAGGTCTCTGTGTGGCCGAGGGCTGCGAGGGCAAGATCTGTGGGGCCGGGCAGTTCTGTTCCGCAACTGGGGCTTGCGCGGACTCCTGCGAAAACGCGAGCTGTCCTGCCGGCACCCGCTGCGCGGTCGGTGAGTGCGTTCCGGTTGCGGGCGGCGCGGATGCCGGTGCGGGCGACGGGGATGGGTATGGCAATGGAGACGGCGATGGGAACGACGTGGGAGATGCCGGTACCGGCGGTGCCGGCGGTAACGGCGGTAGCGGTGCTTCCAAGAGCGATTCGAGCGGATGTTCCTGTCGCGTAGGCGCGTCTCCCGACCAAGATCTCCGAAATCTGCTCGTATGGTCGCTCATGGCCTGTGCTCTGGTGTGGCGGAACCGCCGGGCTGGCCTACGGTCGCGTGCCCCACGGGGGTAGTCGGGCTCGCTGCTCGCACCTTCAGGTTGCGATACGAAACACCGG
>CAZEWA010000379.1:0-4508 GCA_964515685.1 uncultured Polyangiales bacterium
TTACCCACGAGCTGAAGCAAGTAGGCCTCGATTCCGTGCGCTACGTGGCGAGCCTGACACACACAGACCAGCACTACGCGCAGATCGTCGAAGCGCTCGCGCCGCAAGGCAAGCTCGCGTTGATCGACGACCCGCAAGTGCCCATCGATATCATGCCGCTCAAGCGCAAGTCGCTCTCGCTGCACTGGGAGCTGATGTTCACACGCCCACTGTTTCAGACGCCGGACATGATCGAACAGCACAAGCTGCTCTCGCGCGTGGCAGAGTTCATTGATGCAGGCTCGCTGCGCACCACGCTCGGCGAGCACTTCGGCTCGATTTGCGCCGAAAATCTCAGACGCGCACACGCACTCATCGAGAGCCACAAGGCGCGCGGCAAAATAGTGCTTGAAGGATTTTAGGGCAGGTTTTTCTACCCTTCAGCCGCGGACGCAGCGCACCGAAAATGGTCCTCGGTGCTCGCTATCCATTTTTCCAAAACGAGCTCCTGTGCAACACTTGCGCGGTGTTTCCCTGGATCACCCTCTCGCTGTCAGCCCTTCTCCTCGTCGGATGCGCGTATATTCTGCGTCTCCTGCTCGCGCTCACTCGGCTGCGCAAAGAGCACTTGGCCGTGCTTGCTTCTGGCCTGCCTGCCTCGGGCACGATTCTCAAGCTCGAGAAAACCGGGCGCTCAGAGGGCACGCGCGCCTTTCCCATCCTCGAGCTCAGGCTCGATGTGGAAGTGAGCCTGAAGGAGCGCTCCCCTTACACCGTGCAGACGCGACAACTCGTCGATGCGTACCGCGTCGCGATGGTGCAGCCGGGGCAACAAATCGGTCTGCGAGTCGACGCAAAAGAGCCCCAGCGCATCGTCGTCATAGACGCCGCGAGCGCAAGCGAGCCAGGCACAGCGAAACCCCTATTCGACCCACGTCGCTCCCGCGCAAGCTTGATCGCCGTAAGCGTCGCCTCGGCGATAGCTCTCGGCAACTTCACCTTCATGCTGTCTGTGCAGAACTGGGGCATGTTCTTCCCGCCCCCAGACGGCTTCTGCGCCGCCGCCGTGCGCTGTTGCAACCTGGCGCCGCCAGAGCCCATGGTCGATCCGGCCTTGATTCAGCATCTGAACCTCCAAATCGAACCGTGCAGCCTCGACCCCGACGCCAGCGAGGCCACGTGCCAGTTCATGTACGAGGGCTACCGTGCAAACGCCAAGAAGCTGGGTCTGAGCTGCGAGTGACTCCGCGATGGCGAGGGCGTCTAACGGCGGTTCGCTTTGGGGGGAATCTTACCGTGCTCTGTGCATCAGAAGTCGCTCCATCCCCCTCCGCAAAGGTGAGGATGGAGCGAGGCCTCAATTGGTTCCAGACAGAGTTGCAGTGCCATCACTCTAAGCCTAGAAAACCGACATAACGGAGTCCGAAACAATGAAGAAAATATCTTTGTAGTCATGGCCCTCTTGATTGGTAGTCTGAGCTCCAACGCCAGCGCCGCAACGATGACGGGTACAGTCGCGTATGCGCGGGTCTCAGAGAACGGATACGTTCGCACAATGATTGTAGGACACGAGAGGACTTGCCCTGTCCTCGAGTTCTTTACGAATCGCGCCGGCGTGCCACAGATTCTCTCGGTCTTACTGGCCGGAATGCTCTCCGGTCGAAACGTCAAAGTGTACTATGATCTGCCGGCCGCTAGTGGTGGGAACTGTAGCGCGACATCAGCGGAACTGCGTTGAATTCTTGACTTGGGCCGTCCTGTCCTTTGACGTCCAGATAGGACTGCTCCTTCCGTAGCGTCGAGTACAGGGCGATCGCATCAAAAGCGGAATGATATCCTTCAAGTAGAATGAGCATCTTGAGGCTTGCGGCTGTGATCCTATCCGCACCTCATCCGAACGCCGCCACTACATCAGTTCGGTGCCAAACATGTCTGCGATCGAGACTTTGCCTGCGGTACGTGCTCATTGGGGCATCGAGAATCAGTTGCACTGGGTGCTTGATGTCGCTTTCGCGAAGACGACAGCCGAGTGCGCGTGAAGCGCGCCGCCAAGAATTTTGCCGTCTTGCGGCAAATCGCCATCAACCTCATTCGCTCCGTGTCAGGTCCCAAAGTACCTAAGGTCGGTGTCCAAAACCGGCGGCTCATCGCCGACTGGAACCCATGTCTGAAACAGACCTCTCCTCACTCCGTGCGCGCTTGCTCGCGATGCCTGCCGCCGAGGTGCAGACGCCGAACCTGCCCATGGCGGTGGTCCTGCAAGAAGCCAACGACGTGCTTACGCTCGTGTGCGCTGAAGCGGTGTGGAGACAGCTTGTGTCGGGGGCGAAGAATGCGGCGCGCGCGCGCTGCTTACGCAGATTATCGGCGCCACGCGGACGGCGCAGTCGCGCTGGGTGCTGCTGCGGGATCGGCGCAAGTTCGAAGTGCAGAAGCAGCGCGAGGCTCAGAGTCGGACGTTTCGTACGAAGTTGCTGACGGCGGGGCGCTGGAATCTGCGCCACGACCGCGCGGCCCAGGAAGTGGCGAAGGCGCCTGGGGCTGCCGAGGCCGAGCCGGGGACTGATTGAGCCGCTTAGGCGTCCCAACATAGCCGGCAAATGGCCCAGACATATAAACCGCGCGTCAAGACACAGCGAGACTCATCCCAGACATCTATATGAAGCGCCCAGACATGGTGAATCAGCGCCCAGATATGGTAGGGACCCCAGACGGATTCTAGGCGATGGCTCCACGGCGACCGAGTCCGCTCAGACGATACGCACGAGTTGCCTCTAACGGACGGGCTTGTGAAAGACCACGATGGTCACAGGCCCTTCGATGTCGATCTGACTGTCTTGGAAGCCGAACGTGAAGGTCTTGCTACCCACGATGTCACCGTTCGCGAGAGCGAAGTCGCTGATGTACACGCCGTCTTCGTCCGTCACGTACTCACTCAGGAGCTCCGAACCCAACGTCGAGCTCCAGCTCAGCACCTCGGTGCCTGAGCCAACCACCTGCTCACAGCCATTTTCCCCCTCGTATCTCGACGTGTATCTGTACTCAGACATGTTTGGAACGATGCCGATGCTGATGCCCAAGTTCCGCAGAGTCAGGTCGCCTTGAGGATTCTCGGACGTGATGTCACCCGCAGTAAACGCCAAGAACGCGACGAGGAGTTGGCCATCTTTCTTGGTGGGCGAATCAACGGTGTCGCAAACCGTGGAGTCTCGGACCTGATAGGAGCTAGCGATCAAGGGTGCGGGAGTGCCTTGAATCAGGCCCAGTGTGGCGTTGGCGGCAGGTGGCAAGTTACCCTGAGCAAGTAGCGTATTCAGCGTGTACTCCAGCTTGATGCGGGAAGACACCGTCTCGGACATCGTCAGGTCTTCGTCTGCGTAGGTGTAGTTCACCGAGCTGTCGAAGGTGACCTCGAAGGTGAGGCATTTCTTGACGTACTCCTCGGCCTCACCCCACCAACTTGGCCAACTCAAGGGATTGCCAGAGTCGAAGCCGAGCAAGGTCAGCGTGCGCAGTGCCCCGATGTAGACTGGCAAGACGCGCGTGAGGATGTGCTCGTCGCGACAGAGTTCGTACTCCTCTTTGAGGCAAACCAGAGCGCGCGTCTCGAGCACCGACTTGAACTGTCCGATGTACTTGGAGCTCCCTAGATCGAGCAGTTGCCGCTGGCGCTCGGCGCTGAGCAAGGTCTGCATCGCAAGCCCCGCAGCGGCGCAGCTTTCGCTCGCCTTGTCGAGGCGTGTCTTCACCACGCGCTCGTCGAGTTGATCTAGTAGCATCTCGAGTTCCACGTGAACCGTGCCGTCCTCCTGACCCAAGAGCTGGCGCTGACGTTCGCGCGCCAGGAGCTCGCCCGCCGCGCTCTGCATGCGCTCGAGTTCATCGCCGCCAAAGCGACTGCGGATCTCGCCCGCAGACAGGCTGGCGTTCAGGCCCTTTTCCGAGAGCAGCGCTGCATAGCTGCTGAAGTGCTGGATGGAAAACGTTAGCGCAGCTTCGTTCGGCTCGATAAGCCCAAGCGAGACGCGCAGCTCTTTGCCCTGAATGCTCAAGGGAATCTGCTGGTTCACGGGCCAGCTGGTTCCGTCAGGAGGCATTACGCGAAGCCTCACCGGCGCCGCAAACTCGAAGCCGTCGGGCTCGAGCCGCACACCGTGCACCGCGCCTTCGAAAGGCAAGCCATCGAGCGTGGCGATGGGCGTCAGACTGATGCGCTGGGGATAAGGCATGGCCTCCGGAGGAATCGTCAGCACGTAGGTTGTGCCGTCGCTACCGGTGGCTGTGATCGTGCCGCCCGCAAACTCCACACGCTGACTTACGCGGTTACTCTCTTCGTACGTGAGTGCGAGCTTGATCAGGTTCGACGAAACTTCGAGGTTGTAGTCGCCTTCGATGACGGGCCACGACATGTCTCCGTCGCCTTGGTCTCCGTCGCCTTGGTCTCCGTCGCCTTGGTCTCCGTCGCCTTGGTCTCCGTCGCCACCTGGCTTTTCGTCGTCTTCAGACGAGCGGCCGCCTTCCGAACTACC
>CAZEWA010000380.1:0-4508 GCA_964515685.1 uncultured Polyangiales bacterium
TCACAAGCGGCCGATCGACGTCGCAGCAGATCTTGCTTCGTCCAAGAGCTTGTCGGGATCGGTTCCTTTGAACTGCACACGACGCCCGCGATCGTCTGTGCCTATGACCTCGTATACGCCTGCAGATACTTCCTGAACATCAAACTTCCACGTCGGGAGCTCTCGGTAAGTTTCGATCATCACAGCACCTCCCTCAGAAATCCTTGTTCGATCAGCTCGCCAAGTGTCATGCCGGTACGGAACTGGGTTCCCATCCCGAGCTGACCGAACGCAGGTGCAACGGTGCCGGCTTCCACTGAGAGCGGCTTCAGCACCTCAAATGTGCGCAGTGCTTGACTAGCTGTGTCGGCAGGGAGCGCCCTCGCCGCTGCCGGTGTTCCTGCCGGAGAGAAGAATTGTGAAAACTTGCTTCCACCGTATCGATCTATGCGCTGGCCAACTTGAAGAACTTGCTAGGCGGTTTTACCGAGAAAGCCATTGTTCACGGGCCAGTACTTTGCGAGGGCCGTGCCGGTTCCCCTTGCGGCTACAGCTCCTGCCCTTGCGGCTACGGTTCGAGCTCATGCGCGTACTTTCGTAGAATAAACTCACGCCATTCGCCAGCGTCGAATCTTGCCTCGCCGAGCGCCTCGTATGCATCAGCGAACCACTCTGCCGGAAACGCGGAACCAGTGAGACGCCCTTTGCCGGACGTCCGGTCGACGATGATCGGAGCAGCTCCGACCAGCGTACGCGAACCCTCCCGATCCGGAGTTGCCGCCCACCAGAAGAATACCCAGCCGAAGTCGCGCTCCAGGACGAGGTCGTCGCGGATGGCGATTGCTGTTGAGGCGCACGCCTGCGCAATGTCGTAGGCTAGCATTCTGGCCTTTTCGAATCCGATCATGGTGTCCTCCCCAGCATCAGAAGTTCGTGATGAAGACGCGAAAGCTCGAGTACCCTGACAGGGAAGCTGTCGTACCCAACTGGCCGTCCAGCAGAACGAGCCTTCCGCCGCTCATCACGCCGTTGAAGGCGTGCGCTCCGGAAGCCCCTTCGCCCACGTTGATTGCGCGCGTGCCATCGCCGATGGCCCCGAGCGTTCGGGTTATTTCGCCGCGCCCGGCAGCGGAAAAGCTCGGGAGTGCGCGTCCGAACTGAGCCTCGAGAACTGCGGCGACATCAGCCGCAGCTACGGGACCTCCAGGGACCGCGGAAGTCGCCGCTCCGGCCAGCGTGCGTTCGGTGGCAATCGCGGCGTTGACGCAGTTCGTTGTGCAGCCGGTCGGGTTTATGCGGCTGATCGTACCTACATTAGCTGGGACCGAGCCCACTCCCCTTGCGGCATAACAGCACTCCGACGCGATCGTCGTAGCGACAGCAGGATTTTGCTGACGCGTTCCGAGCGCTTGCGAGCCGAAAGCCCCGACGCGATCAGGGGCAGTTGCGAAATTCTCCCTTAACGCGGTTTCTGAGCCCAAAGCGCAAACGCCCGACGCGATCCCGAAGACCGCAGCGAGCGCAAAGACGAGGGCGTGCAGAAAGCGCAGCATCGCCCAGAGGCTACTCCAGAGCGCCCAGGAGGGCAGCCCGGACGTGAGCCCGTTCCTCTCTTAGCCGCCCCCCTCCGGCGTGACAGCGCGTGAGCGAAGAGGGAGCGAGCAATGAGGGAGCGAGCAGAGACGGACCGGGGACCACGACCGAGCGCGGTAGCGAAGCTTCCGCGCGGTGCGAAGAGCGGGATGCCGAGACGGAAGGGAGCGCGCACATGGGTTCACGCGAGCAGGGATGCGGCACGGTGCTTGCCGCCACGTGCCCAGTCCTGCACTGCAAGCGCCGTGACGCATGATGAGATCACGCCATCCGCGCCTCCAAGCAAAAACCCGTCAAGAGGAAATCGCATCTCTTGAACATGCATGGCAATTACTAGTATAGTAATAATTATGCGAGCGAAAACAGGTCCCCCGGAATTTGCCCCCTACACTCCGGGTGTGGCCAGGAAACCAAAACCAAACAGGGGGCCCAGACCAGCTCAGGGGGCGCGCTTACTCGCTCTGCGCAAGGCCGCAGGCCTCACCCAGACCGAGCTCGCCGACTTCCTCAAGGTTCCTCAGGGAAACATCGCGTTCTGGGAGTGGAGCGAGAAACCACCGCGCTCGGATCTCTTGCCCAAGATGGCCAAGGCCCTCAACGTCGAGGTCGCTGAGCTCATCGTCGCCGAAACCACCGAACCGCTCACAAAGAAGCCGGGACCCATTGGCGAGGTGCAGCGCGTTTTCGAAGAGGTCCGAAAGCTGCCTCGCTCTCAGCAGCGCAAAATCGTCGAGACCGTCGAAGCGCTCGTCACCCAGTACCGCCGCAAAGCAAGCTGATTTTCGAGGTCAACATGCCCAAGCACGCCCTCGCAGAAAACCTCATCGACAAGATCCGGGAGCTCCCGCCCGACAAGATCACCGAGGTCGAAGACTTCGTCGACTTCCTCCGCATGAAGAGCGACGAGCTACTCGCGAAGCACGCTGTCACCAAGCTCTCCGAGAAGGCCTTCGAGAAGGTCTGGGACAACGACGACGATGCCGAATACGACAACCTTTGACTTCGCCGATGTCGTGCTCGTCCCGTTTCCCTTCACCGACCAAAGCACCACCAAGAAGCGGCCCGCCGTAGTCATCAGCTCGAGCGCCTACCATGGGCAGCGCCCTGACCTGATCCTCATGGCGATCACAAGCCAGTTCAAGCCCGCACAGACGGTCGGCGAGGTCGTCGTGCAGCACTGGCAGGCTGCGGGCCTCATCAAGCCCTCCGTCCTCAAGCCGCTCATCACCACCATCGAGAGCGCGCTCGTGCTGCGCGTGATGGGCGCGCTACACGCAGAGGATCGCGCCGCGCTAACGCAAGGCGCTCGACAACATCCTCGGCAAGTAGTCTCGCTCCTTCAGTGAGAGCCGAACCTTGCTTCGGCGTCAGCCAAGTAGCTTCGCCACTCCTTCAGCACCTGGTTGCGAGCCCTTTGAGGGTCATCCTTACTTTGATACGCAGGTGCATACGGGCCGAACGGCGCCATTTCCTCGGGGTAGCCGAGGTCCGCATACAGAGCATCAAGCCTGTCGAACACGCTGTCGTCACTGCTTTGTGTCTCGTACAAGTGCGCAAGCACGAGCCACAGCCACTTCGCGCGGATCTCGCTCTCATCGGCGCCTGAACTGTGTCCCGCCAGCAGATCCTTCACCTCCGAGAGTTCCGCATGGCTCACTGATGCAAGGTCGAGGACCGCACCGGCCTGATCTCCGGCGGCCAGCATCGACGTCGCGATATCGACCACAGTCTGTGCCCCAATAAGCCCGTTGTTCAGAGCCCAATCGAGCTCAGCCAGCGAGACCGTGGTCTTGTTTAGAATGAATGACGACAGAAGCGGTTGGAAAACCACGGTGACTCCCTCACGGCCTGATTGGGATGCCGTTGATCGTGCCACCCGGCACGAACATCTGATGGGTTAGGTTGCCGACCTTGTCGACGATCCACTCGAAGCGGCCTGCGATGCCGTTGAGTGTCCCGGGAACCTGCGTGAGATTCGCAGTCCCTGTTCGACCGGCCAGAGGAAGTACCGTGCCGTGCGCCGCAATATCTTCGACCGCGAAGGATGCCGCTCGATGGAATGGATCGCTCTTCAGGGCGCTCCCTACCGCTCGAGCGCCTGCGATCTCCTCGGCCGCCAACGCCGCTCGCATTCGCGCGGCTTGCGCAGCACTACTCGCGACCCCTCCTGCGGCTCCTGCCCCCCTTGCGGCACCTATTCCGCATCACGTACCTTCGCCCGCGCCGCGGCGAGCAGCTCATCGTACTTCGGATCGAGTGGTTCAACGAGTTCTGCTTCGAACATAGCCTCAAGGTCCCAAAGCACACGCTGCTCGGCCTGATCCTCGAACTGGTGGCCTTCGTTCGTGTTGAATCGGTGTAGCCACGCGTGGAGCACCAAGGCTTCTTCACGTGACAGGTTCAATGAAACCTTTCCTGTTGCCATGGCCGTCACAGCCCTCCGTGAGTCAGGACATTCTGAAGCTGCGCTGGGCTGAGCTTCCATCCGCTGATGAAGTGCCCAGCTCGGTCCGCGATTACGTTGAGCCCCGTTGACGGGTCCAGATAGTGAGTCACCGGAGCCTTGTGGTACGTGCCATCGATCACTCGCACGGCAGGGCTGTTGATATGCTGATGAATCGCACGGCTGAACGACGCCGCATTTGCCCTGCTGTAGTTCCCCACGACACCGAAGTCCTTCGCGTGCTTGAACTTGCTCGCCAACTGCGAGCTTGTTCGCAAAAGGATGTTGCTAGCCTCTGGTGCCTCCCTTGCGGCATGGGGGGAAGCCTAATCGTCAAACGGAAGCGCACTTTCATCACCCCACACGAGGCACTCTTCGGGGTTCACGTCGATCGCTCGCTGAGCCAGGGCGACCAGCTGTTCTGGAATCCAGCTAGCAAGTGCCGGTTCTTTGCCGCCGTCAGGCAGATCTAGACTTTCGAAGAAATCGATCC
>CAZEWA010000381.1:0-4500 GCA_964515685.1 uncultured Polyangiales bacterium
CGAGTGACGTCTACTAACCTGTTACCGTTCACGATGTACAAGCCACCTGGCGTCAATGCGACCAAGCCGCCATCTCCAGGCACCGCGACGGACCCTGCACCGAGCACGATCAGCTGATCGCCCTGGTTCAAAACTTTGTCCGAACGCGCGAAGTCGGGCGCGTATGGAACACCTCCTGTGGTGCCTCCCATGATGCGAAGAATCATCTTCCCATCGTCCGGCCGAGCGCCCCGATACATGGCTGAGATGTCGACCACAACCGGCGTATACACGTACTCCATCCTGGAGTTCTCAATAGCCACATAGCGCGGAGCCAGGATGTTTGTGACTTTGCCGCGAAAGGCGAAGTTGGTTCCTGGAAAATCGAGTATCTCTTTGAAGGACAGGCTCACGGCGTATGCGCTCGGGCTTGCGGCGTATGCACTCGAGTTCACGGCTATCGACGTGGAGGCCGCGCCTTCCGAGCCGGGCGGAGCAATAACGTCGCCTGAGATGTCGACAGGTCGCTGCGATACCACCACTGCAGCAGACGCCGCCGCGAGCAGCGCCGCGATACCCATCATCCTCAGACGGCTCAGCCCCATGCTGTCCAGTATCTCTCTTTCGCGCGCGCTGTCATGGATTCTGAGCTGCCTTTCTACGCTATCCCAGCAGAGGACGTGCTGCCTCTTGCCCGCAGCACACGTAGACGCTCGCCTCTCCAAAACCTCTCCGCCCCCTGCGTAACTTTCGCGTGCCAGCGGCCCCGCGCTCGGCGCGCCCCAACCTCCGCTTCGCTCGTGGTACAAGCCTTACGCGTGCCCGTCGCATTCGATGAGTTCACGTTTGATGAGCTTCAGCTCGAACTCTACCGCCGTGGTGAACGGGTCAAGGTGGATGCGCAAGTCTTGCGTCTGCTGAGCGTGCTTGTCAGTCGTCCTAATACGTTCATGAGTCACGATGAGCTGATCGCCACGGCTTGGGAGGGGCGAACGCTGGGCGAGAACGTGGTGAGCGTGGCGGTGGCGAAGCTGCGTAAGGCACTCGCGGATCGGGAGGGGCGCAGGATTCAGAATGCTTACGGTCGGGGCTATCGGTTCGCGTCTGCACTGAGCTCGCTGCCTCCCCCGCTCGCTCATGACAAGTCCGCTAGCGCCCCCCAGCTGGCCTCCTTGCGGCTCGAGGAGGGTCCACCCTTGGTGGGGCGGGAGTTTGCGTTGCGTTCCCTTACGCAGGCGCTGGAGGCGGCGCTCGGTGGTCGCGGCGGGCTGTGCGCGCTGATCGGCGAGGCGGGGGTGGGCAAGACGCGTCTGGCGGAGTCGCTTGTGCGTACGGCGCAGGCGCGCGGTGCGCGCGTGGCGTGGGGGCGCTGCTACGAGGACGACGAGGCTGCGGTGCTCGGGCCGTGGCTTCAGGTGAGCGATGCGTTGGGGGCCGAGAAGCCCGCAGTCTGGTCGCAGGCGACGGCTGCAGAAGCGGCAGGTCCCTTGGCGTGGCTCGGCACGGTGCAGTGGCTTTCGGCGCTGTGTCGGTCGCAGGCGGCGCCGCATGGTGCGTTGTTCTTGCTCGACGACCTGCAGTGGGCGGATGCCGCTTCGCTTGCGCTCCTGTTGCGCATCGCGCCCGAGCTCGCGAGTCAGCGCTTGCTTGTGGTGGCCACGGTGCGCTCGGCGAGTCTCGACCTGAGCGATGTCGAAAATGCTCCCTTGCGGCGTGTGCTCGGTCACCGCGCCTGCGAGCGGCTCTCGCTCGGGCGTCTCTCCGAACAGGACGTGGCGCAGTATCTACTGCGTGTGCGTGGGCGCGAGGAGCCCGCGCTTTCTCGCACCGTGTTCGCGAAATCCGAGGGCAATGCATTCTTTATGGTGGAGCTTGTGCGCGCGCTCGAGCAGGGCGTTTCGTCTGAGCCTGAGCTGCTCACACTGCGCGGCCCCGCGCTCGAGATCGTTCACGCGTCGCTCCGACGGGTCTCGGAAGAGGCGCGCGAGGCACTCACGATGGCGGCCGTGCTGGGACGCAGGTTTGCACTGAGTGCGCTCGCCCATCTTGCAAGCGTCACTCCGAGTGTGCTGCTCGAAAGGCTTGAGTCCGCTCTGCGTGCGGCGCTGCTAAAGGCAGAGGGAGACGACAACACGACCTTCGCTTTCGGGCATGATTTGGTGCGCAGTGCGCTCTACGAGGGCATGCCGCGTGGCATGCGTGCGCGGCTCCATCTCAGGGCGGCGGAGTACGTGACGACCCACGGCACGGGCGTGCCCACGCTGCGCCGCAATGCGGAGCTCGCGCGGCATAGGCTGTGTGCGCTGCCCGAGGGCGATGTTCCCTTGGCGATTGCAGCGGCGCGGCATGCGGCGCTGGCGGCAGAGCGCATGGGAGCGCACGCGGATGCCGCGGGCTTGCACGCGCGGGCCCTGTCTGCGAGTGCGCTGCTCAGCGTGCCGGATCCTCGCATCCGCGCGGAGCTTTCCTTGGCACTGGCACGCGAGAAGCGCGCGGCGGGCATCCCAGATTTCGGCGCGCATTTGCTGGAGGCCGTCACGCTTGCGCGGGCTCATGGCTACGGCCACGTGCTCGTGGACGCCGGAGAGATGATGTCGGGCGGGCCTGGCACGCTCTCCATGCCCGGCGTCACGACCACGCTCGAGGCCGCTCGCGATGCCCTCGGCCCGGAGGAGCGTGAGCTTCGTGCGCGCGTGCTTTCGCACCTCGCTGTCAGCTCACCTTACTGTCGCGATGTGGAGCGTGTGCGTGCGCTGCTCGATGAGGCCGATGCGCTGGCGGGGTCCACGGGCGTCGCACGCCTGGTGTTGCTGCGGCAACGCGTGTACTACGCGAGTGGTCCCGCAGGCGATGAAGCGGCCGAGGCGCTCACGCGTGAGCTCGAACGCCTTACCGAGGACGCATCGTCGGTCGAGCGCGCTTGGCGTATGCCTGTGCAGTTCGATCGCTTGTTGCGCGCCCAGCAACGAGGAGCGCACGACGAGTCCGCGGGTCTGCTGCAGAGGTTTACTGCCTTTGCGCGCGAGCTGCGTCACGCGGAGCTTATCTGGCACTGCGAGCGTATCGCCGCGCTGATGCACGTGAATGCGGGCGAGATCGCTCAGGCTCGAGCGCGTTTCGACGTGCTGCACGCGGAGGCAGAAGAGCTCGGGCTCTACGCGCGCAAGGAGATTCTGGCCTTCGACGAGGCGGAGCTTGGTCGCTATGTGGCGCGCGACGCGCGCGATACGGCGCAACAGATGCGCGACATCGTGCTGCGCAGGAGTGACCCGCCGAATGTGCAGGCCTCGAAGCTGCGTGTGCTCGTGAGCAGCGGCGAGCTTTCTGCAGCGCGTAACGAGCTGCGTGCCTGGCCCGTAGAGGAATTCTCGCGCTTGCCGCCAAGTCGCGACTACCTCGCCACGCTCGGCTATCTCGCGTACGTCAGTGCTGCCACCGAGGAGCGCGCGCACGCCGAGGCGCTCTACGCGCTGCTGTTGCCGCATGCTTCGGCCTTCGCGGTCTCCGTGTCGTTTCATCACTTCGGTGCGGTGGCGCTGCAGCTCGCGCGGCTCGCACAGTGTCTGGGCGAGCAGGCACGCGCGATCATGCATTACGAAGAAGCCCTCGCGCTTCACGCTGGGCATGGCCTCCTCCCGCTGGCGACGAGCACGCGGCTCGAGCTTGCGCGTGTGCTCGATGGGTCGCCTAAGGGCCGAGGGCAGGCCGGGGCGCTGCGCGATGTGGCACGACGCGACGCCGAGCGGCTCGGCATGACGGCACTCCTGTGAGTAGCAATTGTTAGGGATCTCGTAAGGGTCGGTAAGGCCATGTCTGTGAGAGTGTCCGGTCACAGCCATGGCCACCAAACATCCTTGGATTGAGCCCTGCGTTTCGCAGCGGCAGATAGCTCCTCTCCTCGCCTGTGCGGCGCGGGTGACGCCGCGTGGGGCAGCCCTGCATGGGCTTTTGCAGCTCGAGCGTGAGACCCGCATTCCGCTCACACAGCTCTTTACCGTCCTCGCGGATATCGAGCACGCGAGCGGTCGCGAAGACCTCGGCTTGCTCGCGGCCTTCGAGGCGAAAGTGGATGACGCGGACCTTGCCCATTACATCGCACGCAGCGCGGCGACGCTGGGCGACGCTCTGCGCGAGCTTATTCGCTACGCGCCTCTTACCTGCGATACTGTGCTCTTCGAGCTGCATGTGCGTGATGAATTCGCGGAGCTTCGGCTTGGGGCAAGCGCACCGCTGGTGCGTTCGATCGCGGAGTATCAGATCATTTCCATGTGGCGTCGCATTGTGCAGGTTGCGGGCTGCGCTGGGCGATTTGAGACTTGGTTTCGTCATGCTGCGCCACGCAGTCTGGGCGAGTATAGAGCTGCGCGGCCGAACGTGCGCTGGCGCTTCGATGCGCCCATGGACGCGTTGGTCTTCGAGGCGGGAGTGCTAGCGCGGCCCATGCCCGGTGCCGATGCAGGACTCCACGCCATCTTGGTCGAGAAGGCCGAGCAGGAGCTCGAGCGCGTGTTTGCGCTGCAG
>CAZEWA010000382.1:0-2543 GCA_964515685.1 uncultured Polyangiales bacterium
CATTCCACTTACGTTTAGCGTACAGATACGCGCCCCGCTCGCGTGCGCTGCGCGAAGCTTACTTGCCAGCGGGTGTGAGCTGTACGTTCCACTGGTCGTAGCAGAAGTATTTGGGGCGCTCGGCCGCATTGGGGAAAGCTTCGGGTGGCGTGCTGCACTCAAGATCATCAACTATCATGAGCGCTCGGATCAGCTTCACTTTACTGTCTCCGTTCGCGTCGGGCTGCTCGTAGATGCTGTCGATGTCTCCGTGGTGGAGAGCGACAAAACGCTGGACCTCGCAGGTGGAGCTCACAGGAAGCTTACTCGCTCCGTTGTAGCAAACCGATATCTCTCCGGATCTTCCGATACCGGTCGGCGTAGGTTCGGCGGCGCTCGGAAAGTCCACCGGGCAAACGAATGCGTAGCAGCTACCCTCGTCGTGTTCTTCGAGCTTGATCGAGAAGCGTGCTCCGGCTTCCACGGGGTCCAAATCGCCGCAGGATGGGAGACCTTCGTCGATGTACCAGGGTCGCTCGGTCAGCGTGGGATCAGCCTTGCCGAGTACCTCGACGGTGAACGACTCACCATCGCGAAGGTGGACATTGCAGGGCTTCCGGTCGTCGCAGCCAGCAACGCCGACCAACCCCAGCGCCAAAAACCAACGAGCACGAAGCTTCACGGTGTGTCCTCCAAGTTGAGTGTCGCTCGCGAGTGTAGCCGGTGCACGACGTGGACGTCTTCAAAGATTCGACGCGGCCGTGCGGCTGCAGAGGGAGCTATGACATGAATGCCATACTGCTAAATCGTCAGCTCGTGACCTTACGCTCCTGCTTGCGTATCGCTTGGGCGAGCCGTGTCAGCGCGCCGATCATCCTGGCGGTGATGCTTGTGCTCGTGGGGTGTCACGCAGATTCGGAAGGGGACGGGGCCAACGAGCCAGACAGCGACGAAGAGGCCGCGCAGGTCTTCGACGAACCGGATCAAGGTTCCGAGGGGTCCGAGAGCGAGCATGCGGAAGCTGCGCTCTCGGCCTCGCTCAGCCCGCCCACGCCCGCGGAAGAAGACGGCTTGATCTGGGCGCCCATCTCGCTCGAGGAGCAACGGCGTTTGCGCGATGCGTTTCGCTGGGACCAGACCCAGCGACTCAGCGAGACCTCTCCACGCAGCTACGAAGTAGATGGCGAGATCGTCAAGCTCCCACCGATGCACTACGTGCTCGTCTACGTCGAGACGCGCGACCAGCTTCGGGAGCTCGAGGAGATGGGCATCCACTACGACCTGGCGCCGCTCTTCGACTCCGAGTGGCCTGACACTGAAGAGCAATCGCTCACGCTCCCGTTCGAAGGCGACCTGGAGGACCGCGGTGCACAGTTCGCGTTCGCGCTGATTCCGAGCCCTGTCTACAACCTGATCCGGCTCGAGGCGCTCGCAGGTGAGGACACCTTCCGCGCGGTGATTCTGCGCGAGGTGCCCGAGGAAGCGCGCGCTCAGGACGGCAGCGTGAGCTGGGACTACCTCCTGGCACACATGACGGAGTATGCACCGATCGGCACGGAGAACACCGACGAGGGCGACTTCGAGATCGAGGCGTGGGATGAGGACGAGCTCGATGAGGCCGCCACGATGGCTTCTCAGAAGCGCGTCGGACGCCGCCTGCGGAGGTTCGCGCGTCGCGTCGCGCGTGCGGTGAAGCGTGCGGTGAACGGGATTCGCCAGGTGATCGGTGCGGCGGCCAGGGCCGCCCTGCCGGACACGAAGATCACCATCAAGACGCACGTAAACCCGCGCACGCGCGTCCCGATGACGCGGGCCTGGGACGACGGCGCGGGCGGCTACGGCAAGCCCCTGATGTTGACGGGTCTGTACGTGGCGATGTCGGGACAGAGCCGGCTCACGCTCTACAAGGGTAAGCTCAACAGTCAGGGCGAAGCCACGATCACGGTCCCTCGCACGCTGCAGGTGAACATCTGCTTCGAGGCCGACACCCCGACGGCGCTGATGGAGATGGGGCTCTTCCGCGCGACGCGCCACTGCTGGCCCAAGCACCGGCCCAAGGGCAAGAGCGACACGATAGCGCGCGCCATCGGCGAGACGGAATTCCACGCGTTGGCGTTGATGATCGACGCGCGCGAGTACGCAAGTAAGGTTCTCGGCTTCAGGCCGCCGAAGGCGACCGTGCAGGTGGGCAAGCTGGCTCAAGCCCTCACGTTCGGCAACGATCGAGCCTTTGTGCCTTGCCTCGCGGCCACGCGCGCTCCGGTGTGGATGGCCAACCTCTTCTCCGATGGGCTGCAGACGCTGGCCCCTGGCGTCGGCGATGTCCTCGACTTCGCGTTCGCTACGGACATCGTGCTGCCCAAGAGCGGACAGAGCTCGCGCAATGTTGCTGTGCACGAGTACGGGCACTTCTTCTTTTGCACGCTGCTTCGCGACATTTCGATGCACACCTACAGCAAGGTGTGGAGCCAGGTCATGCGCCTGACGAACCTGGTTGGAAAGCGCGACTCCGAGGCCGTCGCTCTCAATGAGGGATTTGCGGACTGGTTTAGCTCGCAGGTTTC
>CAZEWA010000382.1:2643-4446 GCA_964515685.1 uncultured Polyangiales bacterium
CGTAGCGGGCCAAAGTCCGGGAACAAGCTGAGCTACAAGGCCTTCTTTGGCGCGCTCTCGAGCGTGATGAGGCAAGCAAGGTACAGCGATGCCGAGATCTGCAACCTGTTCGCGCTGCATCGGCCTGACGGCAAGTGCCCACAGAGCTGGACGAACACCGGACCTATCCCGCGTGTGACGGTGACGTACGCGGCGAACCCGGCGGGCGCTGGAGACATTCAAGGCGCGGGCATCGGGGACACGACGTGCACGACTTCCGCTTGCACCTTCGACGCGGGCCGCACGGTCGCGCTCTCCGCCAAACCCCGGGCCAACTACACGTTCACGGGCTGGAGCGGATGCAGCAATGCGCTTACAAGCTCGATCCAGCTCAAGGACGTGCAGATTGCGAAGAACTGCATCGCCAACTTTCGACCGAACACGGTTACGGTGTCTTACCTGGTCTCGGGGGGAGGTAAGGTCTCTGGACCCGCCTCGGGATGTACAGCGTCCGCATGTCGACTGAGGTACGGAGCTGCTGTCACGCTCACGGCGACGCCTGATGATGGCTGGATGTTTCACAGGTGGTCTGATTGTTCTACCTCCAACAGTGCCACGATTACGCTCCACGATGTGTCTCGCGACATGAGCTGCACGGCGAGCTTCGTGCGCGAGATGTTCGTAGTGAATGCCAGCGCGACCTCCGGCGGCAGCGTCACGCCTCAAAACCTCGCGGTCAGCGGCGGTGGCTCGGTGACACTGCAGGCGGCCGCAAATCGCGGCTATCGCTTCAGCCACTACAGCGGCAGCCCACAGTGCACAGGGACGAACCCGCGTCTTGTGCTCTCGCCTGTACGGAGCGCTATCGACTGCAGGGCGCATTTCGTCCGTGTGCACGAGGTCTCGTTCGCAGGGGATTCTGAAGCTGTGGTGTCCGCCTCGCTCGGTTCGGGCGCGGCTTGCTCCGCCGGCGTGTGCAGTGTCGACGCGGGTGGCAGCGTGGCGCTGCGC
The DNA here is from genome assembly GCA_964515685.1 of uncultured Polyangiales bacterium. Taxonomy (GTDB): domain Bacteria; phylum Myxococcota_A; class Polyangia; order Polyangiales; family DASUME01; genus DASUME01. The sequence goes on from CAZEWA010000382.1 coordinate 3,634, forward strand.
ATGACGGCTCGCCCCGGATACATCGTAGTAGGCTGGGAGTGTACCGCTCTGGAGACCGGACGAGTCCTAAGTTCTCGCAACAGTCTCGAACGGAGCCTGTTGACCCTTTCCAATGTCAGCAACGCCTGGCGTTGCGTAGGCCAAACCTTTTCCATCATCTATTGATGACTCAGTGTGTGTTTTTTCAATCCAAGGAGATCTCCATGAATACCAATAAGCTCCGTATCCCCCGCGTCGTCATGGCCGTGCTCGTGCTCGGAGGCGCCGCATGCGACGACGAAACCAAGAAGAAGTCCGCCGAGGTGGAGGAGCAAGAGGGCAACAAGAACCCCAACGAGATGAAAGATGACGCCGGGTCAGGTTCGATGAATGGCAAGGTGGATGCCGGTGCGGACAACGAGGAAGAAGATGCCCAAAATTCCGGTCCGCAGACAGGTAACATCGACGTGAGCCAAGAGCGCATCACGAAGGTCGCAGCTGACTTCTGCATGTCTGTCTTTACTTGCGATCAGGAGTACGCGAGCGAGGATTGGGTAGACCAAGACACCTGTGTGGCTGACCAGGTCAGCTATTTCGAGGAGTACACCTCAACCTACGGAGATAAGTGTGGCGACGCGCAGCTCGATTTCTACGCGTGCATGGCCGAGGTGGACTGCGACGCGGACCCGGATACTGCCTGTGAGGAGGAGTTTGGCGTGCTCGTGACGGAGTGCCTCTGACCATTTGCGTAAGCCTCGTCGCGAGGGCAGGCCTCGCTCTCGCGGACGAACTCGTACACCCCACCGGAAAGAAGGCCTGCTTATGTTCTGGAGT
>CAZEWA010000383.1:0-4426 GCA_964515685.1 uncultured Polyangiales bacterium
GCTTTAAGGCGCTCATGTACCTGCAGCGCAGACGCGCCGCTACACTGAAAGCATGAAGCAACTTTGGCCAGCGCCCGAGCGCAACAAGGGACCCATTCTCGAGGTGCTGCAGCGCGTGTTTCCGGCCAGCGGACGAGCCCTCGAGATCTCGAGTGGCAGCGGCCAGCATGCGGTGCATTTTGCGCGCGCGATGCCAGGGCTTACGTGGCTGCCGAGCGACATCGACGAGGAGAACCTCGCGAGCATCCGCGCTTGGGTCGACGACGAAAAGCTATCGAATCTCGAAGCGCCGCGCAGGCTCGACGTGCTCGACGAGGACTGGGGCACGGGTCAGGTCGACGCTGTGTTCAATGCGAACATGATTCACATCGCGCCCTGGGCATGTGGGTTGGGGCTGCTTTCGGGGGTAGGGCGGACGCTAAAGCCGGGCGGCCCGTTCGTGCTGTACGGGCCTTTCCGTATCGGAGGCGTTCATACGGCGCCCAGCAACGAGAGCTTCGATGCGACCTTGCGCGCCCGCGATGCGCGCTTTGGCGTGCGCTCCTTGGAAGAAGTGACGCAGCGCGCCAGAGAGCTCGGGCTCGCGTTTCAGGAGCGTATCGAGATGCCAGCGAACAACCAGTGTCTCGTGTTTCGACGTGCGCTTTAGAGCGTTGGAAACTCGTTGACGCGGTTGTCTTGTGGCAGAAAATCGTTGGGCGTGCTCGGTGGTGGGGGCGCCTGACAGAGGTTGAGCCCTTCGTTGCAAATCGTGTTGTCTGGGCAGCCCGCGCTGCACTTTCGCTGCTCGCAGAAGCGGGTTTCCTTGTTGCAGAAGCTTCCGTAGGGACAGCCCTGGAAGTTGCAGCCCACGGCAGCCTGAGCGACCACAGCGACCGCAACAGTGGCCCCTGCGCCCGCCGGGCTGAGACTGTTCATGTTGGATTGCTGGCCCGCGCAGCCCGAGCTGACCAAAATCGCCCAAAACATGCCCATGTTACGCTGTGAAGCCCGCATAAATAGACGCTAGCACGCCCGTCTGACGCTTGTGGGCCTTCGAGTGGTCGCTCCCGGTCGCGGATGTGGCATCATGCCCGGGCCCCATGCCTCCTTTCGACATTCCGAGTCTGGGAACCGCCGTGCTTTGCGCGGTCTTGATCGCTGCCGGATACGCTTTTGCCACTGCTGTGGCGAGCGGTCGCGGACGCACCCACCTCTTACCTGCGGCGCGCTACGGCACGTACGCCACCTGTGCCTTCGTGGCATTGGCGGTGTTTTTGTTGGCCTATTCGTTCCAGGCACACGACTTCCGCGTGCGCTATGTGGCGCGATATAGCGATCGGTCGATGCCCTGGTACTACCTCGTGACCTCGCTCTGGGGTGGGCAGGATGGATCGCTGCTTTGGTGGACGTTCCTGGTTTCGGTGTGGACTGTGCTCGTCACGCGGTCGCTCAAAACGCGATATCTGGAGCTGCAGCCGTACGTGCTCGCCACACTCGTGAGCATCATCGGCTTTTTTTGCGTGCTGATGCTTTTCGCGGCGAATCCGTTCTCGATCTCTGCCTCCGCGGTGCCGCTGGACGGAGAAGGCCTCAATCCGCTGCTGCAGAATTATTGGATGATGATTCATCCGCCGACGCTCTACATGGGCTTCGTAGGTTGGTCTGTTCCGTTCGCTTTCTGCATCGCGGCGCTCATCACGGGCCGCTTGAAGGACGAGTGGATTTTGGCCGTGCGCAAGTGGGCGCTTGCCGCCTGGACCTTCTTGGCATTCGGCAACTTGCTGGGCGGATTGTGGAGCTACGAGGAGCTTGGCTGGGGCGGTTATTGGGCCTGGGACCCAGTTGAAAACGCGTCTTTCATGCCCTTGCTCGTAGGCACGGCTTACCTGCACTCGGTCATGATCCAAGAGCGGCGCGGCATGCTGAAAGTCTGGAACGTCTTCTTGATGTGCCTTACGTTCATCATGACCATCTTCGGCACGTTCCTCACGCGCTCGGGCCTCATCGCCAGTGTGCACTCGTTTGCCCGCAGCGACATCGGCATCTACTTCGCGTGGTACCTGGTGTTCCTGTGCGCGGTGTGTATCGGGCTCATCTTCTACCGCTTGCCCCTGCTGCGCGCCGAGAACCGCATCGACTCGTTGCTCTCGCGTGAGTTCAGCTTCTTGCTGCAGAACTGGATATTGCTCGGGATGATGGTGTTCGTGCTCATCGCCACCACGTTCCCGCTGATAAGCGAGTGGGTGCGCGGCGAGACAGTCACGGTAGGTCCAGGGTTCTACAACAAATGGATGGTGCCGCTCGGCCTAGTGCTGATGCTGCTCACCGGAATCGGTCCGCTGATCTCGTGGCGCAGAGCGACCGGGAAAAACCTGATGCGCGCCTTCCGCGGCCCAACGCTGGCTGCGCTCGCCGTGTTCGGTTTGCAGCTCGCATTCGGAAAATCCCTCGGCTACCCGGCCTATGTTCCAAGCGAGTCGATTTATGACACCCTGACGGGCGAAGTGCTGGCGGTGATCTACGGGGCATCGCCCGGTATGAGCATTCTGTTGTGTACGTTCGTGCTCGGAACCATCGTGCAGGAGTTCTGGCGCGGTACGGCGGTGCGCATGAAGAACTCGGGCGAGAACGTGCTGACCGCGTTCATCGAGCTCGTCACGCGCGCCAAGCGCCGTTATGGCGGCTACATCGTGCACGCGGGCATCGTCTGCATGTACGTGGGCTTCACGGGTGCGGCCTACGACATCGAGAAAGAAGCGAGCCTCAAGCAGGGCGAGCGCATGGTCATCGGCGACTACGAGCTGCGTTACGACGGGCCTCGCATGGAGGTCGATCCGAACAAGCGCATGGTGTTCGCCGATCTGACGGTATTTTCGGACGGACGAGAGGTCGGCAAGGTCTCGCCTGCCAAATTCATCTACCGCACGCATCCCGAGATGCCCACCACGGAGGTGGCCATTCGCTCCACGCTGCGTGACGACGTGTACGTCATCATGAGTAAGGTCAATCCAGAGACCAAGAACGGGATCTTCCGCGTCATCGTGCGCCCGCTCGTGGCCTGGATTTGGATCGGTGGCTTGATGTTCTTGTTCGGTGCGTTCGTCGCGATGTCGCCGTCCATCAAAGAGCTCATGGAGAGCGTGCGTGACCCCTTGGCGACGTCGCGCGGTCGCGGTCTCGCCGCGCGTCCTGCCTTTGCGAGCTGGTTTGTGTGGCTGTTCGTGTTGGTGGTGGCCCTCGGAGGCGCGGCTACGGCTTTCGCAGACACCAGCTCGATGATGGCGGGCACCGTGGAGATGAAGACTCCAGAGGAGCGTCAGCTCTTCGAGCGTGTGCTGTGTCAGTGCGGTGAGTGTGCACGTTTGCCGCTTTCGACCTGCATCTGCGGTTGGGCGGAGGACAAGCGCGTGCATCTGCGGCTCGACCTGGCGGCGGGCAAGAGCGTGTCCGAGATCCAAGACCGTTTTGCCGAGCAGTACGGCGCCAAAGCCATCGCGATTCCGCGTGACAAGGGCCTCGACCGTGCGTTGTGGGCGGTTCCACTTATCGGCTTTGTCGCAGCAGCTTGCGGCATTGCCTTTCTCGGAATGCGCTGGGTGAAGCGCAACAAAGCCGCCCAAGCGAGTGGCGCCGAGACTGTTGCAGCAGATGCCGGAGACGATGCGCTCGACCGCGCGCTCGATGCGGAGCTGAAAAGGTTCGACGAGAAATGAAGGCTGCACTTCCCATTTTGTTCATCGTGCTCGCCTCAGGCACCCTGTTGCTGGCGATCTCGTTTTTGTGGGCCAGCCTGCGCGCCTTATTTGGCGAGCACGAGCAGGGCTGGGTGACGCAAAGCGCCGCGGTGCGCCTGCGCGCTGAGCTGCTCGAGGAGAAAGAGGCCGTGCTGCGCAGCCTCAAGGACCTCGAGTTCGAGCGTGACGCCGGCAAGATCTCCGACGAAGACTACAAGCGTCTCGAGGTGGAGTTCCGCGCACGAGCGCGCCGCGTGCTCAAGGAGCTCGACGCAGACCTCAAGGAGCACCGCGAGAAGGCGCTGCGCTTGATCGAAAAAGAGCTGAAGAAGTCGGCGACGCCCAGCCGTGTGGAGTCGGTCAAATCATGAGGGCCCTGTCGTATCTCAAGCTAGGCGTGGGCCTGCTGCTGTGTCTGAGCGCGCTTCGTGCTGCGGCTCAGCCCGAGGCGGAACCCACTCCGCCGCAAGCGGGAACCACCGCTGCCGAGGCTGCGCCGCACGGCCATGGGGGAGGCGACCCTCACGCGGCGCTCGCGCCACCCACACTTCCCACGGCTGAGCCCGCGGAAGATCTGCTAAAGGGCACCATCGATATCCAAGTGCTCGACCCGCGCGGACAACCGTATCCGGGCGCAGAGATTGTACTCGGCGTAATGGCGAGCATGGGAACCCGCACCGAACAACGCGCCAAGACCGCAGCGGACGGGC
>CAZEWA010000384.1:0-4415 GCA_964515685.1 uncultured Polyangiales bacterium
CCCGTCATCGCGAAAAACGCGCCGATGACCAAGGGGCCGGTCGGGTCGCCCCTGCCGCCGCTCTTGTCCTTACAGCCGAGCAATGCGCAGGAAAGAAGCAGCACCAGGGCGCAGACACCCAGTGAGTTCCGCATCATGCGCTCCCGTATGGCATGGGCCTTCACGGGGCACAAGAAAGGCGGGCCGAGACTGCGCGCAGCCGATCTACGCCTGCATTGCTGTCGGCATGGGCCGCCAGGATGGGGAACGGCCCGGCGTGCGGTCTCCGCGCACGCGTGTGTGCAGCTACGAGCCTATGCCAGCTGCGTGTGCGGCCGGCCGTGGGGGCACGGAGGAAAGCGCACGAGTCAGGCCCGGCCGCGACTCGAAGAGCTCGTCCCCCGTAGGCTCGCGAGGGGTGGGGGCATTTTGACTCTGACGCAGGCGCAGGAGCTCGAGATAGGTCCGCTTTTGAGCGCGGCTCTGGCTGCCGAGGGGCCGATGCTCCGCGATGCTGTGCCAGGGCGTGAAGGAAAGGCTGCGGCCCAGAGCGTGCTGCGACTCGTAGTCGAAGCGCTGCCGCGGGATACGCAGGGTGGCTAGCACCACGGGGGGCGACATGTGTACCGGCCAGCGTACCGTGGCGTCCTCGATGGGCATGCGATTTGGATCTGTTTGAACCTGAGCTGTCAGATCGAATTCCACTGCATCGTCGGTGAGGCTGCGCACCATGTTTTTGCGCAAGTAGTCGCTCGGCGTGCGGAACGGGAATCCGGGTATGCGGCTCGTTGCGGGCTTTTTCGGCTCGAAGGCGTACTGCATCGCTTGGCCTTCGCCGAGTAGGCACGGCGTGCCAGCATAGTAGTGGCATTCGAGGGGGCTCGTGTGGGCCTGGCTCCACAAAAACTGCATCAGAAAATCGAGGATACGGGGTTCGCGTCGATTGAAAAAGTAGAAGAGAGGCGTACCGCGCAGGATCTCGCCCTGGAGTTGCGAGTCGGCGCGCACGTCGGGGGTGGGCTGCGTGGGCTGGGTGGAAGTTACGAAGTCTTGGGTGTGCTTTTCTTCGTCGAGCAGCTTCTCGCCGTGCACGCCCAGGAGCTTGACGCTCATTTGCAACGGACCGAGCGCAGTCAGATCGTGGAGGCCGGAGGCTGCCAGAGTGGAGAACCTGACGTAGGCGCGATAGGTACGCGGACGCGCGAAAATGCCGCGGCGCAGGGCTTCCGGCAGATCTTTGCGTATCGTGAGCTCGGCGCGGACGAGGCCGTGGAGCTTCAACGCAGTCGCGCACGAGGCAACGTGCGAGGTCTCGCCTTCTCGCCACGAGAGTTCCATATCGTGGAGGATGGAGTCGAGAAAGACTTCTTCGCCCAACAAAGGGCGCTCTTCCGCAAGACCGAGGTCTGCCTTGCGTGCCTTGCGCTGTGAAATGAGCGACTGCAGGGCGAAGGCAGCCGGCTCCCGGAGGAACGCGTTGACAGCGGGGCGAGTCAGGGGAGAGATACGGCGTTCGGCGAGAAGCAGCGCAATCAGCGCGCGATGCAATGTCTGTCTCACGACCGTCATGGTGGCTACGATTCTTTCTTTTCTGACTGTGTGAAAACGGGCGAAGAAGAGAAGCACGAAGTGCGACAGGCCTTGTTCCCAAGCGGGTATACAGACCCAGAGCGGAATAAGAATGTCTTGAAAGGGAGCCGCAGACTTTGAGCTATGCCTGGGCGCAAAGTCAACGTCCCTTGATTATCTAGGGCCGCCTGCCACCTGTTCGCGGACAAGAGTTTGCGTATGAGGTGCGTCCCGAAGTAGGAATGGCGACATGGGCCAAGTTTTTGACGCGGCTATCACAGAGATCCCAGATCGGGTACGCGAAGAAATGCGCGGAAACTCGCATCACGAAGACCCACAGTGTCCGAGCTTCGATGCGCTGCGCTTGGTGTCCGTGCGGCACCATGGATTTTCTGGCGACATGCGCGTAGGCGAGCTTGTGGTGCACCGGGATGTGGCGGGAGAGGTCGTTCAGATTTTCTCGGAGCTATTCCACGTGGGCTTTGCGATCGAGCGTATGCAGCGCATCGACTGGTTCGGCGGCAGCGATGCGCGCTCCATGCAGGCCAACAACAGCTCAGCCTTCAACTTTAGGCGTATTCACGGCACATCGGTGCTCTCGCATCATGCACTCGGGCTCGCCATCGATCTGAACCCGGTGCAAAACCCGTGGGTGCGCGGCGACAGAGTCGACCCTGAGGCGGGACGAGCGTACCTGGCGCGAGACCCGAGCGTGAAGGGAATGATCGTGGAGTCAGGTCCGGTGGTGCAGACTTTTCTGTCTTACGGTTGGCACTGGGGAGGCCACTTCGACGGCATGCTGGACTATCACCACTTCAGCAAGCTGCCGCGTTGAGCTTCAGCAGCGCGGCTGGCTCTTTCTGTAAAGTAAGCCGCGCGGCCTTCGACGACGGCGGGGCTCATCAAAGCGCCCGCCGTCGTGTCATGAGCCCCGCGATCGCGGTTCAGAGGTCGATCAGCTGGCAGCCCTCGGCGCTGCGCGGCATGCCCGGCGCGGGATCCACGATGTGGAACTCCACGCGACGGTTGGCCTGCTTGCCCGCCTTGGTCTTGTTGGTGTCGATCGGGCGGCTCTGACCGCAGCCCATCGCCTCGAGCCGCTCCAGCGGTACCCCGCGCTCCATGAGCGCACGCGCCACGGAGCGCGCGCGCCGCCCGGAGAGCTCCAGGTTCTTCTTGGCGGCGCCCACGTTGTCCGTGTGGCCCTCGACGCGGGTCAGCTTGAGCTGCGGGTTCGCGCGCAAGCTGCTCGCGATCTCGTCGAGAAGCGTCTCGCTGCCGCGCAAGATGGTGTCCTTGCCGGTGGCGAACTCGATGCGCTGCAAGATGGTGATCTGGCCCTTCTCGAGGTCCACGCGGATCTGACGCGGGCAGCCGTTGTCCTCCGCGGCGCCAGGCGCGAACGGGCACTGGTCCTCGCGGTCGGGCACGCCGTCGTTGTCATTGTCGAGATCGGGGCAGCCGTCCTGGTCCTGGAAGCCGTCCATGTCCTCGGGCTCGAGCGGACAGCGATCAGACGCGTCCGGAATGCCGTCCTGGTCGTTGTCGAGCTCTGGGCAGCCGTCTTCGTCCTCGAAGCCGTCCATGTCCTCGGCTTCGAGCGGGCACTGATCCACGCGGTCGCGGATGCCGTCCTGGTCGTTGTCGAACTCTGGGCAGCCGTCTTCGTCTTCGAAGCCGTCCATGTCCTCAGGGCGATCGGGACAGGCGTCGTCGGGATCGAGTATGCCATCGCCGTCGCTGTCCACGGGGCCCTCTGGAGGCGGCGTCTCCACGGTTTTTTTGCTCACGCCGGCGTAGCCGAACATGCCCACCACGCGTACGTCGGGCGAGCCGTAGCCGGCCACGATGCCGGGACCTGCGGCGACGCCGAAGAACACGTCTCCGGCCTGGTACTTCGGACCCGCCAGGAGCTCGAAGGGGGTGTGCTTCTTGGTGAAGGGCTTGTCGAGATACGAAGAGCCGTAGAGCTCCGCGTGCAAGAACAGGCCGCCCACCACGCGCAGGCGCGCGCCCCAGCCGAACACCAGCTCTTGGCCGAGCGCCAGGTTGTCCACGTTCACGCTCTTGCGGAAGCGCCCGCCCACGCGGACGCGGGTGTCGAAGTGCCCGAACTGGAGCTGGGCGATCAAGGCGGGCTCGTAGCTGCCGATCTCGTCGCCGGAGTAGCGCTGACCACCGTTGGCCAGCTCGGCGGTGGGGAGGCGCGCAATGAACTCCGCGCTCAACATCGCCACGCTGTCCGCGTCGCCCGCGAGGCGCAGACGTCCGCCGATGGACACGTCGCCCAAGCCCGCGCCGTCGGGGCGCAGCGCGGGCGGCGTGCGCTCGCGATCGCCGCGCATGATCACGTGCACGGGCAGGTTGGCGAACAAGGTGAAGCGGTTCTTGCCGAGACCGAGGGCCGCGCCCACGTGCATCACCATGTGATCGTTCACGGCGCGCACGATGGGCCCCGTGGCCGGCGTGAGGATCAGCGGGTCGTTGGCGTAGTCGACCACGGCATGGAAGCCGCCGCGGAGGTGGTCGAGCACCTCGGGGCGGCTCAGCGCGAAGCCGTCGCTCGCGAGCGGGGCGGGGCTGAAGCGCTCGAGCCCCACTTGCGCGACGCCCAAGGCTGGCGTGAGCAGCGCGCCCAGCAGCAGCAGCGCGCCCAGCACCTTAGCGATGCCCTTGCCCTTCTTCGAAGAGAGCTTGCCGCGCGACGACCTACGGAGACGCATGGCCAGGCCTGCGAAGGCGAGCAGCGCGAGCCAGGCAGGCGCCTCGGTCGAGCCCGTGGGGCTCACGCTGCAGCCAGCGCCGCCGGAGAGCGGGCCGTAGACGACCTTGCTCGGCTTACCGCTGGTGTCGCCATCACCGGAGTC
>CAZEWA010000385.1:0-4394 GCA_964515685.1 uncultured Polyangiales bacterium
AGTAGATGACGGGGCAGGGCACGATGACCTCGACGTCGTGGACCTTGCGTCCTGGATGCGCTCGCAAGTGGGGCCGTTCAGTTGCACGGTCGTGCCGTTGATCGACCAGCCGTCGGCTTGCGACAGCGGAATGGTCTCCTTGTCGATGGTCACGTCGACCTCGCTCGGCTCCGTTTCGGTGCCTGTGTAGTACGTGCACGGCGAGGCTGTTGCCTGGCTTCTCGCCGTTCCCAGGGCCGCCATTGCCGTTGCCGCCCTGCTGGTTGGGGGGGGGTGTTGGGCGTTCCGGGATCGTCACCGCTGCCGGTGCTGCCGGGGTTTGTGCCCGTGATGAATGGGTCGTCTGCAGCACAGGCAGTGAAGCTAAGAAGCACTCCGAAGAGGCTGTAAGTGCGAAGCATCTGACGGTGCTATCACGAGCGAAAGTTGCGCCTCAGACCCATAGTGCCGCTGTATTTTCCGGGCGAAAAGATAGGTCGCGGCGGCGAATGGCGAGCTTTGGAAGCCAGCACCGCAACGCGCATTGCGTGCACAGCGCGGGGCGGTCCGGGCCTGCACGATAGGGCAGGGACGGCCACGCCAGCACGTGCGGGCGTGTCGATTTTCTCGCGAGACGCGGTATAAAGGGCCGCTCCAAGCCGGGGTGGCGAAATGGCAAACGCGGGCGACTTAAAATCGCCGGCCCTAAAACGGCATGCGGGTTCGAGTCCCGCCCTCGGCACTAATCGTTCTCGGAATAATTGGGCTCTCGCTCGCAAATGCGTGATGCGGTGGGGAGCCCATGTCGGAACGCTCTACTGCGCACTGACTGGCAGATGGCGGGCTAGCAAGAGCCCCAGGCGCTCACGGATTTGCGGCGTTACGCGCTGTGGGTCGGTGATGAGCGCATGGAGCAGGGCGCTCGTAGCGGGACTCTGCTCCGGATCCGGCCAGTTCACGATGTCCCCGAGCACACGGCGCGCAGTCGAGACGTTGCGCTTCATGACTTCGACCACGTGCTGAACCGACACATCGGCTTCTTCTTCGTGCCAACAATCGTAGTCGGTGACCAAGGCTAGACTCGCATAGGGAAGCTCTGCTTCGCGTGCAAGACGGGCTTCTGGCAGGTTGGTCATGCCGATGACGTGCGCGCCCCAGCTTCGATAGAGCTGCGACTCCGCGCGCGTCGAAAACTGAGGGCCTTCGATGCACAGATAGGTGCCTCGCGGATGTACGCGCGCCCCTGCTTGCTCCGCGCTTTGCGCAAGGCACCTGCTCAAGGCGGGACAGGTCGGGTCGGCGAGGCTCACGTGGGCCACGAGGCCTGGTTCATCGAAGAACGTGTTCACGCGCTGTGATGTGCGGTCGATGTACTGGTCCACCACCATCAGGTCGCCCGGACGCATGCTTTCGTGCAATGAGCCTACCGCGGAGACGCTGACCAGCTGCTGTGCGCCCACAAGCTTCAGCGCATACACATTCGCGCGATAGTTCACGCGGTGCGGCGGAATCAAGTGGCCACGTCCGTGGCGCGGCAAGAAGTAGAAGCGCGTGTCGCCTAGCGTGCCCATCACGATCTGGTCTGAAGCGTCGCCAAACGGTGTCCGGACGTGCTGCTCGCGAATGTCCGTGAGCCCGTCCATGGCGTAGAGACCGCTGCCGCCGATGACGCCGATGTGGTGCTTCGTCACGTGTGTGTCCTTTGGTGTGTGGGGGAGGGGGAGGTTACTTGGAAGCGGACCGATAGGGCACTCGCTTCATGCGAACCTCGAACTCTTGTTCGTCTCTCAGTAGCTGAAGGGTGACTTCACTGCCCACTTCTCCCGATAAATGACGCCGGAGGTCCTCTGCGGTCGTCATGCTCGAGATGGCCACCCCATCGATTGCGAGCAGCCAGTCGTTCGGTTCGAGCCCCGCCTCCCGAGCCGGGCTGTCCTCCGGAATCGTAAGCACGCGAACGCCGCGTGACGATTGGGCGAGATTTACCCCGATGCTGCCCTTCCAGGCGGGCGCCCCACACCCGAGCAGGATCGCCCACAGCAGAAAAATGGTGAGCTGAAACGCGAGTGAGGCTTTGCCCTGCGAAGGACTGTTTTCATGCAGTTGAACGGGATTTCGATCCCGAGTTGGGAGCGCGGAGGTCGGCATAAGGCCTAAGTGTGCGAGGACGCAAAAGGTTGTGATGCGACGCTGGACATTGACACCCCCACCCCGTTCTGTACCATCGTTGTTACTGTTCAGCCCCCTCTAGGGGAGAGTCGGATCGCCGCGACCGATGTACAAGCTCGTCATCTCTGACGACGAAGGGAAGACCATCATTGTTCCCCTCGTCCGCGACCAGATCACGGTCGGCAGACAAGATGGGAACACGATCCGCTTAACCGAGCGCAACGTGTCGCGTCAACATGCGCGTCTCGTTAAGACTGAGACCGGTTATCGCATCGAGGACCTGGAGTCGTATAACGGCGTCACCATCAACGGCGGCCGCATCTCCAAGGCGCACGACCTCAAGGACGGCGACCGCATCGGCATCGGTGACTACGTCATCGCGTTGAGAGCAGAGGCGGACCTCGCCAACGAGGTTCCCCCCGTGCCCACGCGGCCTTCGGTTCCAGCGGCCGGGGTCATCGCACCTCCGCCTCGCCTGGTCATGGTGTCTGCACCGGCGCCAGGCGCCGAGTTTTCCATCGCGAAGCCGCAGGTGCGCATCGGGCGTCTCGAAGAGCTCGACCTGTGCATCAGCCATCGCTCGATTTCGCGTGAGCACGCGCGCATCACCCAGAAGGACGACGGCTTCGAGATCGAAGACCTGCAGAGCGCCAACGGCGTCCGCGTGAACGGCAGCAGCGTAAAGCGCAGCGTGCTGCGCTCGGGCGACATCCTGGAACTCGGGCAGGTGCGCTTTCGGTTCGTGGCCCAGGGCGAGGCCTACACCTTCGACCCCAGTGAAGAGGAAGTCGTAAGCACTCCGCCGGCGCGAGGTCTGGGGCCGGAAAAGCGCACTGTGGCTGCCATCGTCGTCACGGCGGCAGTGGTCGGCGGTGCCCTGGCGTGGCTGGGGGAGGGCGGTCGTCAGGCTGGGGCCGCAAACGTGGAGTCGGCGTCGGCGCCAACTGTGACGCCTTCCGTGGCGGCAGCACCGGCGCTGCAGCAGGCTCCCGAGCGGCTGCAAGACGAAGTTCAGGCGCAACTGAGCGCCGCTCTGGAGGCATGCCGCACGTCGCTGGCTGCCGAGCGCTTCGACGAAGCGCTGCGCGCCGCCCAAAACGGCTTGGCGCTCTCCCCGAACGACAGCGACCTGAGCGGTTGTCGCTCGGACTCAGAAGAAGGTCTGCGCGCGCTTTCCGCCTACGAGCAGGGCAAGAAGGCGCTCAGCGAGAACAAGCTGGAAGACGCCTACTTCTTGTTTGCCGGCATCACCGAAGACAGCCCCTTCCGCAACAAGCCAGAGGTCGTGCAGACCATGCAGCGCGTGGCGATGGGGCGGCTGATTCAGGCACGCAAGCTGCTGCGCACCAACACGGCGGAGGCTCGGCGCTTAGCTGTGTCTGTTCTCGACATGTATGGTCTGACCACGGCCATGGTCGAGGATGCCAATCACATCCTTGCGCTCGCAGGACGCTCCGGTGCGTCGACTGCGAGCGGCGCAGGGGCTGCCGCACCGCGCGCTCGCTCGTCCTCCAGCGCAACGGCCGCGGGGAGCTCGGAGAGCCGTGCGTCGGAGCCTGCGGCCGAGGCCGATAGCCCCGCAAAAGTCGCGAGAAACTGCCTGGCCCGTGGCGATCAGCGTTGCGTGGTTCGCGCGCTCGAAGGTCGTACCGAGAACGCGCAGGACCTAGCGTTGCTCATCGAAACCTACCGCGCCCTTGGCGAGACCAAGAAGGCGGTCAGGCACATGGAAAACTTCGTCGCACGCTATCCCACCGCGCGCCAGGCCGCCCAGTACCGCCAGTTCATCGCGAAGTACGACGAATAAAGATCATCGACCGAGCTCGGTGTATTCGTTGACATTAACTACTCCCATTGTTACTCAGATTCCCTCTTCGGTTCTGAGGTGGGAAGGATACGGATGGCCCGCGCCCTCTGTCGTTTGAGTCGATTGGCCTTTGCAATTCTGCTGCTCGTTGGCCTCGTACCCGAGGTCGGGCGAGCTCAGGAGCTAAGAGGCGGAGGGTATGACCTTCGGTTGTTCCGCCATGCGGTGGACTCGAAGGGGTTGGCGTCAGTCAACGGCACGGACATCCTCGGCCACAAGAGCTACAGCTTCGGCCTGATCGTCGACGGTGCGTTCAACCTGATTCCCTTCAAGGGCTACAAGGACGATTCGCGCACCCTGGCCAGCGAGGCCGACCGCACGAACTTCCTCGTCGACCAGTACTTCACCGGCGTCTTGCACGCGAACTACGGCCTGTTCA
>CAZEWA010000386.1:0-4352 GCA_964515685.1 uncultured Polyangiales bacterium
CGCGACCACATCGCGTGGTTGCTGCGCCGAGACCGAGCCGCCGACGAAGCCTTCTGGCGTGAGCAGCTGCGCGAGTTCAACGAGCCCACGCTGCTCTTGAGTGCGCTAGGGGCGACGAGCCCTGTCACAGGTGAACCGCGTGAGCTTTTGCGGCGCCTAGACCCTCAGCGGACGCGCAAGCTGGAGACATTTGCGAAGCGTCAACGCGTGACACTGAACACGTTGCTGCAGGGGGCGTGGAGCTTGCTCTTGCAGCGCTACACGGGTCAGCGCTGGGTGGCATTTGGTGCGACGGTGTCAGGTCGTCCGGCTGAGGTGCCGGGGGCTGAGAGTACGCTCGGGCTCTTCATCAATACGCTCCCGGTCATTCACGGAGCGCGCGCCGAGCAAGGCGTGGGCGACTATCTGCGTGCGCTGCAAGAACAGAATCTTTCGCTGCGCGAGCACGAACAGACGAAGCTCGCAGACGTGCAGCGCTGGGCAGGTAAGCCTGGACAGACGCTGTTCGATACGTTGCTGGTGTTTGAAAATTACCCTGTCGATCAGGTGCTGCGCGCCCAGAGTGACTCCACGTTGCAGCTCGAACGTGTGGGCGCCGTGGGCCAGACCCACTACGGACTGACGCTGGAGATTCACGGGGGCGATCTGCTGGAGCTGAGCTACGGATACCGCAGCGAGAGCCTCTCGGATACGCAGGTGGAGCAAGTCGCGGAGCACCTGGAGGTTTTGCTGGAGGCGCTGACGCAGAACGCGGACGCACGTTTGGGCGAGCTTCCCATGCTGCAGACGCGCGATCTGGTTGTGACCCACGAACGCAATGAAACAAGCGCGCGCTTTGCTTGGGACGAGTGCCTGCACACGACGTTCGAGCGCCAGGTGAAGTCGAATCCCGAGCAGACGGCGGTAGTCTTCGATGGCCAGCGTCTAAGCTATGGAGAGCTGAACGAGCGCGCCAATCAGCTTGCGCATTGGCTGCGCGTGCAAGGCGTGGGGCCAGATGTGTTGGTGGGGATTTGCGCGGAGCGTTCGCTCGAGCTGGTGGTGGGGATTTTGGGGGTCTTGAAGGCGGGCGGTGCCTACGTGCCGCTCGACCCTGAGTATCCGTCTGAGCGGCTCTCGTACATGGTGAGCGACAGCGGGGTTTCGCTGGTGCTGACGCAAGAGCCGCTGTTGAGGGTGTTGCCGGAGGTCTCTGCACGGGTCTGGTGCCTGGACCGGGACTGGCCGGAGTTCAGCGGTTTCAGCCGCGCGAACCCTGGCTGGGGGCCGAACGCGGAGCAGCTCGCGTACTGCATCTACACGTCGGGCTCTACGGGCCGCCCCAAGGGCGTGGTGAACGCGCATCGCGGTGTGCAGAACCGCATCCAGTGGATGCAGGACGCCTATGCGCTGTCTGCAGAGGACCGCGTGTTGCAGAAGACGCCCTTCAGCTTCGATGTCTCGGTGTGGGAGTTTTTGTGGCCGCTGATGCATGGATCGGTGCTGGTGATGGCGCCTCCCGGCTCGCATCGCGACCCTGTGCAATTGCGGGAAGTGATCGAGACGCACGGCGTGACGACGCTGCACTTTGTGCCGTCGATGCTGCGCGCCTTCGTGGATTCGGGTGAGCTCGCGCGTTGCGTGAGCGTGCGCCAAGTGATGAGCAGCGGCGAAGCGCTGCCGCCGGAGTTGGTGAAGGCGTTCATCGCGCAGCACGGAGCGGAGCTGCACAACCTGTACGGGCCGACGGAAGCCGCCATCGACGTGACGTACTTCCGGTGCCGGTCTGAAGAGCCGGAGCGCTCGGTGCCGATTGGCTACGCGATAGCGAACACCACGACCTACGTGGTGGATCTGAACGGTGAGCTCGCAGCGCCTGGCGTAGTGGGGGAGCTTCTGCTGGGCGGTGTGGGGCTCGCGCGCGGTTATCACGGGCGGTCTGGACTGACCGCGGAGCGCTTTGTGCCGAATTCGTTTTCTGGTAGCGGGGAGCGACTGTATCGTACAGGAGATCTAGCTCGCTATCGCGCCGACGGTGCACTGGAGTACGTGGGGCGCATCGACCACCAGGTGAAGCTCCGAGGTTTGCGCATCGAGCTTGGAGAGGTGGAGTCGGCACTGCTCGCGCAACCGCAGGTATGTGAAGCCGTGGTGGTGGCGCGCGATACGCCGCAGGGCAAGCAGCTCGTGGGTTATGTGACGCGCGCGGCATCCGAGCAGTCTGAGGAACAGCTCGAGCGAGAGCTGCGCGAAGCGCTGCGCGTGAGTCTGCCCGAGTACATGGTGCCGTGGCGCATCGTGTCGCTGTCGGCGTTGCCGTTGAGCGCAAACGGCAAGCTCGATCGTAAGGCCCTGCCGGCGCCGAGCAGCCGCGGAGCGGGAGTGTTCGCGGAGGCAGCGACGCCGGTAGAACAGGCGTTGAGTGCCATTTGGTGCGAGGTGCTGGGCCTCGGGCAGGTGGGCGTGGAAGACAACTTCTTCGAGCTGGGAGGCGATTCGATCATCTCCTTGCAGGTGGTGAGCCGCGCGCGTGCTCGCGGCATCGCGCTCTCGCCCAAGCAGCTCTTCCAGCACCAAACCATCCGCGCGCTCGCAGAAATCGTCGGTGACTCTGGCGAGCTCTCGCAGGTCACGTCAACTCTGTCCGAGCTCACGTTCGAGGACCTCGAAGAGGAGTTTGGCTATTGGGAGTCTTTGGTCGACAGTAAGCCGACCAAGCCGTTCCCCTGCGACCGGCCAGCGGCTGAGAACCTTCGAGCGCACACGATGGAATTGCGTTTCAGTCTCGGCGCCGAAGATACGCGTTTCCTATTCGGAGGCGCAAATCTCGCCTATCGCAGCCGACCGCGCGAGCTTGTGCTCACTGCCCTGGCCCGTGCGCTGTGCCGTTTTTCGGGCGAATCCAGCGCTTGGCTCGAGCTCCGCGTGCCTGAGGAATCCTTGGCCCCGGGGCTGGCTGCGGTGCGCCCATATCATCCTGTACGCGTCGCACCGCCGCGGGGCGTCAGCACTGCGGACCTCATGCGTTCTATCAACGAGACCAAGGAGCTATTGCGTGCGGTGCCTCGAGCGGGGGCCGGTTTTGTGGCACTCCGCAAGTTTGCCGCCGAGGGCATAGACCCGCTAGGTCTCTCACGCATGGCTCGACCATGCTTGAGCTTTGACTGGCTGACGGGGCTTGGCGAAGCGCAGCCGGCCGATCCCTGCTCTCCGCTGCTCAACTGGCTGCACGTGCAGACGCAGCTGTGCGAGGATCGGTTGGAGCTGAGTCTTACCTACAGCAGTCAGCTCTATCGCACGGAAACGGTGCAGTCTTTACTCGACGCTTTTCGAGAAGAGCTCGAGGATGTGCTCGCCCATTGTGAGGAGACGCCTGCCGGTCAGAGCGCGACCCCCTCGGATTTCCCGTTGTCAGGGCTCAATCAGGTCGAGCTGGATCGCTTCCAGCGTCCCTTGGCCGACGTTGCAGACCTCTATCCCTTGTCGCCTATGCAGCAGGGAATGCTCTTCCATTCGCTGTATGATCCGAGTTCAAGCTCCTACGTGAATCAGTTGAGCGTGCGCGTCGAAGGGCTCACGCCCGCGCGTCTGCGCAAGGCGTGGCAGGCAGTCTCTGATCGACACGATATCCTCCGGACCGCTTTCGTGCGCGCAGGAGACCAGCGGCGCCTGCTGCAGCTGGTTCAGCGCAGTGCGGAGGTTTCGGTGCATGAAGTCGAGCTCCCCGCGGATCAGGAGCCGGTGAATGTCATAGAGGCCTTCGCAAAGCAGGAGCGAGAATGCGGCTTCGATCTGGAGCAGGCCCCGCTCCAGCGGGTGCTCTTGATACGCGTCTCTGCGAGCGAGCACCAACTGATCTGGACCTACCATCACGCCTTGATGGACGGTTGGAGCGGCGCCCGCATGCTCGAGGAGGTGGTGGCAGAGTATTTGGGTAAAGCGCAGGCGCCGCGTTCCGAACAATTTCGAGACTACATTGCGTGGCTCCTGCGCCAAGACGAGCGTAGCGTGGAGCGCTTCTGGAGGCAGGAGCTCCGCGCGCTCGAAACGCCCAGCTTGTTGACGGGGGTTCTCAAGGCGCGCGCGCCCTCCACGGGCCACGGCCAGATCGTGCGCTGTTGTTCGATGGACGACGCCATCGCGCTTCGAACCTTTGCGCAGCGCGAGCGGGTAACGCTCAATACCCTCGTGCAGGCGGCGTGGGCGCTCTTGCTCAACCGCTACACGGGACAGAGCAGCGTGGCCTTCGGCGCCACGGTCTCCGGCCGGCCAGTCTCGTTGCGCGGGGCCGAGCGCATGCTCGGGCTCTTCATCAACACCTTGCCTGTGATCCAAAAATTGCCCGCGAATATGCAACTCGGGGACTACCTGCG
>CAZEWA010000387.1:0-4333 GCA_964515685.1 uncultured Polyangiales bacterium
TCCTGTGCTTTCCAGCTGCATCCAACGCGACCAAGAACGTCGTCATGGTCGTGGGGGAAAGGCCCAAGGGGCCGCCTCCGAAGTCGGTCCACGAGTTCGTCAGACCTACGAGGTAGATGCGTTCGCTAGCGTCCACCTCAATGTCCATGACCAGGCCGCCCAAGGGTACAGGCAAGCTCACGCGCAGCAGCAGCTCGCCCTTCGCGGAGAATTTGTGGACTACGATCTCCGTGGCGAAGGTGGCCCAGCCTTGAACGAATGGGTTGAAGTTGAGCAGCGGCCCGCCGATGCTCGCCGCGTACACATTGCCCTTCGCGTCTGAGGCAAGTCCCAATGGCAGCAGGATGTCGGTCGGGATGGTTGCGCCGAGCGCGCGGGTCCACTCGGGCTTGCAGTCGGCGTCGATTTTGTGCACGAAGCCATTCATGTTGGCGCTGCCGGTGATCGCACCTGCGCCCAAGTCGAGGCGCTTGCCGAAAGCACCGGTTACCGAAACCCCTGTGCCCGATGCGGCGAGGGTCGAGTCGGAGCCAGCCTGGAAGACCCAGGGCTTGTCGAACTCAAAGAGATTTCCGTGCGTGATAAACTCATGACGGTAGCGGAACTCACACAGCACCGGGTTGTCTGGTTCGCACGTGCGGACACCGACCGTCAACTGCGCCTCATCCGTGCGCGCCTCTGGAGTGAACTCCCCTCGAGGTTCTACGGCCTCTGAAACTTTCACCTGATAGGTCGTGGTCTCTTCGGGACAAACGCGCTCTTCCGCGGCATCGCCAAGGTCGTGCGTCCACGCGTAAGTGAGCGGTGCGTGCGGGGTGCGCGCGGTCACACTGAGGTTGGTACACTCCCCTGCACAAAGCTCGACTTTGTCAGCCAAAATTGCAGCCCCCAGGGCGTGCTGCGTGCCGGCGTCGCTATCGATCACCCCGGGCGCAGGCATCGCGCCGTCGTCTTGGCCTGTGATGCCGGCATCGTCCTTGATGCGACCCAGTCCGGGCTCCGCGGACGAACCGGAACACCCCACGCTGCCGAGGCTGATGCCGCAGCCAACCAGCGCGCTAAACAACGCGGGAATTGGGATCGTAAAAGCTGCGGGTCTGCGGAATTTGCGCGGCATGTGTCGTCTCCTCTGCCCCCGCTCTCTCGCAGAGCGGCAAGGACATACGGCTCAAGCGCGCACTCCCTGGGGTGAGAGCGGAAGCGCTAAAGCAGGTGTGTTTGCCGTGAATGTCAGGTAAGGGATGGATTCCGTTCAGCGGCCGAAACTTTTTTCGATGAACGGAAACCCGGCCGCGCGGACATGTACGGATGGTGATGGAGAACGTGAACGCAAGCCGGGGTGCAGTGGTGAGCGCCCCCGAGGACCCTCGAGTCGGCCATGCCAGTGTGGCTCGACTCGAGCTTGCGGAGATCTACACACAGCATGCAGGCTTCGTCTTTCGCGTGCTGCGTGGTATGGGCGTCCCGGAAGCCGCTGTCGATGACGCAGTGCAAGACGTTTTCTTGGTGGTGCATCGCAGGCTTCCGGAGTTCGACGGCCGAGCGCGCGTGACCACTTGGCTGTTCCAAATCGCGCTGCATGTGGCGCTGAGCTACCGACGCAAAGAACGCCGCGTGCGCGACCAAACTCCACTTCGCGAAACGCTCGAAGACGACGGCGGTTCACCACTTGCGCACGTCGAGCGAGGCCAGATGCTCGGTCGCTTGCAGCAGGTGCTCGAAGGGCTCGACGACGACAAGCGCGTAGCGCTCGTGCTGTCGGATCTCGAGCAACTCACCGCGCCAGAAATCGCGGAACTCACGGGGACGCCTTTGAACACGGTCTACACGCGCTTGCGTCGGGCACGGGCTTTGTTTGCCTCGCTCTGGCGAGCCCAGGAAGGGGAGAGTGGCCGATGAGTAAGTTGCCGCAAGACGCCGAACTCGCCTTCGGGCAAGCACGCGCGCTCTACACGCCGAGTCCCGAGCGTTTGGCCCAGCTGCAAGCGCGCATTGCGCGTGCCGTCGAGTCCGGAGCGAGCGCAAGCGTGGATGTACCGCAAGCCTTGTTTGTGCCGAGCTCTCGCGCGATGCGTCACCCGCGCTTTCGGCTGCACTACTGGATGGTGCTGGGGGCCTTCGCCGTCGTGCTTGGAGCTGCGCTGCCTAGAGAGGCGCCGCCCACAGGCGAGGTCGCTTCAAGTCCGCAGCTTGCAGCCGCGGCCGTCATGCCCAGCGCGCTGCAGGCCGTTCCCGAGGCCTTGCTCGAGCGTGAAACGGAGCCGCTCGAGGCCACGCAAGCAGAGCCCAGCGAGGCGCCCGTCGCGCGAGCGCGAGTCGCAGAGAAGCGCAGGCGCGCGCAGTCTGCCGAGTCGCCTGCTGCGGCTCCGGCAGCGATCGCGACGCAAGCGGAGGACCTGTTCGGCGCTGCCTTTGATTTTCTGACGCCTGCAATGCCCATCGAACCGGCTGAGCCCCAGCCAAGACCGAGCGATGGGCAGAGCACCTTCGGCGAGCCTTCCGCTGTCGTCACGGCGTCGGGGGTAGCGGCATCTCCAGGCAGGTTAGCCGCTGAAGTGAAGCTCATCGCGCAGGCCAAGAAAGCCATCGTGAGAGGTGAGCTCGAGCGCGCGCAACTTCTACTCAGCCAGCATCGCCGCGACTTTCCGGGCGGTCAGTTGCTTGCTGAGCGGGTAGCGCTCGAAGTGCGCGCGCGGTGCAAAGCCGGAGACGTTGTGGGCGCGGAGCAATTGATGCAGGAGCTCGCCTCGCTTGCCCCTGACTCTCTGCTTTCTCGCAGCGCCATGCAAAAGTGTGGCGAGTGAGGCGTTCGGTGGTTTCTCGTGTTGGGCCGGGGTCGGTGTACGGTGTGCTCGGCGTAGCCATGATGCTGCTGCTCAGCGCTTGCACAGACGATGCGCTCGTACTCGGCGAAAAACACGCAAGCCGCTCAGACTTCCCCGATGCGTCGGACACGCAAGATGCGTCCGAATGGCCGGCCGACGCAGGACACGACCCGGCGCCTCTCAAAGCGCGTTTCCAGGCCAACGGGCGCCTGGGCGTCGTGCGCATCGAAACGCCGTGCATGACGGAGTGCGTCGACGTGACTGTGGTCGTCGAGGGAGGCGTGCCGCCCTACGACGTTGTCTGGGATGACGGCAAGATCGGCGCGACGCAGAGGCTGTGCCCAGAGCGCTCGCGCACACCCAGCGTGGCGGTAAGCGACTCCAGGCCTGGGGGCGGCGGGACCCTTTCGCTCGGTTTCAACGCGCTGTACGCGCGAGAATGCGATCCGAATCAGCCAGGATTTCTCACATGCTTCCTGCCGGAGCGCAGGCAGGTCGAATGCGCTGGCAAGCGGCGCGATGTCTTCGATTTGGGCCCATCTGATCAGCCTGGCGCGCTCTCGGTCGAGCTTGTGTGCCGGCCCGCAAACGCGCTTTTGGTAGATGCCACATTTTCAGAGTCCCCTTGTCGCGAGGAGGCGCCGGTGTCCGGCACGCAACTGGGGCTGACCAGTGGTCCCCAACAATCGCGGGGAAGCTTCTCCCTGAACACGCCGACGGGGCAGTTCCTCACCTTCGGCGGCATATCCGGGGTAGGGCTGCCGTGGATCGAAGACTCGATTGAAGTCGACTGGATTGAGGTGTGTGCGCAGACGACGCACTAGCCCTCGGGTACACTGCTCGTCATGAGCGTACACGTCTTGCACCGGTTGCCGTCGCGGTAGAGCATGAGCGTCAGCGCCCGCCGCGCTCGCGCAACACCGTGATGCCACGCGCGCTCTCCACGCAGATGCGCAGGCCCGCGAAGCGGGGCAGATAGGAGAGGGGCGGCGGCTCGCGGCGGTTGCCTTTGACCATGTGCAACAGGACCTGACTCTTTTCCAGGTCGTACTCGGCGCGGTAGGTCGCGTCTCCGACATTCACGCTCGGGGGATAGTCTCGGTCGAGCTCTGCGCGCTGCTCTTCGGGCAGGTCGGGCGCGAGGAAGTCGCTGCCGGAGAGCAGGGCGAGGTCCTCTGCTTGCTCGACCCCGAGTTGCTCGAGGCGCTGCAGCAGCCAGACGTCCAGTGCGGGCACGGTCGCTGCCGCGAGCTTGGGCTGCTTGCGTGCCGAGAGCGCAGCCGCGAGTGTGCTGCGCGCGAGTCGTTCCTTACTGGTCGCCACAGCCTCGCGGAACAGACTGCCGCGCGCGAGCAGCACGCTGAGCGCGGATCGCAAGAGAGGTCCGCTCGGTGTTCTCTCGTCGCTTGCGATCACGCGCTTGGCGTACACGCGCTCGACGCTGGTGAGCACACGGCCACGCTCGAGCTGAACGTGGGCAACCTGCTCCTGGCCGAGCCCGGCACCGG
>CAZEWA010000388.1:0-3024 GCA_964515685.1 uncultured Polyangiales bacterium
TTGGAGGACTCCCGACGATGCCATCCTTGCTCGTTTGGAGCGCAGTCTTCGCGCTCTGCGTAGCGGTCGCTTTTCTCGCGTCGCGAACTGCTCGCAGGTTCGTCTGGACGAGCGCCATTTTGACTCGTGCCGTCTTTGGAACCCTCGTCCTGCGTTTGCTGGGGCGTGGGGATAAGGGCCCGGAGCGCCTGCGGGAGGCGTTCGAAGCGCTCGGTCCAACCTACGTGAAGCTTGCTCAGCTCGTCGCATCGAGCGAGGGCATGTTCCCGGCCGCGTACTGCGAAGAGTTCCGCAAGTGTCTTGATCGGGTGGCGCCCTTTGGCGCCGCCGAGGTCAACCAAATCTTGCGCGAAGATCTCAAGCGGGACCCCGAGGAAATCTTCTCGAGCTTCGATTACAAGCAGATTGCCTCTGCTTCTATCGCCCAGGTCCACGCGGCCACACTGAAAGACGGCACCGACGTGGTCGTCAAAGTTCAGCGGCCGGGGCTGACCGAAATCGTTGCGGCGGACCTCAGGGTCTTGAGCGTCTTCGCTTCTATCATGTCGCGGCTGCCCCAGGGCGACCTCGCCAACCCGAAGGGAGTCGTCGAGGACTTCAAGGCCAACCTCGCAGACGAGCTGGATTTCCGGCGCGAGGCCAAGAATCTCGACGAATTCAACGACATCATGGCCCTGCACGCCCTGGAGCGCGTGGCGGCCCCCAAGCCCATTCACACGCTGTCGAGCGCCCGCGTGTTGGTGATGGAGCGCTTTTACGGTGTTCGCATCGACAATCGCGAAGCCCTCTCCGGGCTCAACGAGACCGAGGTCGAAGACCGGCTCCTCATGGGCATGCGCGCTTGGTTCCGCTGTCTCTTGGTGCACGGCTTTTTCCACGGCGACGTGCACGCAGGCAACCTGATGACGCTCGATGACGGCCGCGTAGGCTTCCTCGACTTCGGCATCGTGGGGCGCTTTGCGGGGGACAGGAAGGGGCTTGTCAGCGAGTTCTTGCTCTCCATCGCTATGCGCAACTTCCGCGGTTTGGCCCACGCCATGATCACCATGGGCGGGATGACCACCGTCGACGAAGAGGCGCTTGGCAAAGACCTCGAGAAGGGGGCGGCGCCGCTGCTCGACCCGACGCGGCCTGCCAAGTACGCAGACCTCTTGCCCGTGGTGATGCGCGTGACCATGCGTCATCGCATGCGGATGCCGCGCGATTTCGTGCTCATCCTCAAGCAAATGATCTACTTCGACCGCTACGCGAAGCTTTTGGCTCCAAACCTCAACATCTTCTCGGATCCGCGCATTATCGCGGCGTTGATGGAAGATTTGGCGCTTGCCCGCGGCACACTCAAGCCGGCCAGCTTGCGCCCGCCCGCCGAACAGCCGCTTCAAGCCTCAGGCTGAGCAGCTTCCGCGGTGTTGGGCTGAGGCTCAGGAATCCCGACGGGCGGCGCTCCCGTGAGGCCGCGTTTGATCTCGGCGTACACGGCGGGATGATTCAGTAGCGCGATGTGACTGAGCCCGCTGAGCACCCGGGTGTCTTGGAACGGGATGCGCCGGCGCTCATCGTCGTGGTGCCCTGAGGCGCTGTGTACGCGCACGAGCAAGTCGCCCATCACCGCGGCTATCGGGTGTGCGGCGTCGCGTGTGACGGTCGAGGCTATGGCGCAGTACGTGACGCCGGGTACCGGACTCATCTCGCCGCGGCGGTCGCTCAAGAAGGCATCGATGTTGCCGTCTTGCCAGTCCTCGTCGAGCAGGCTGCCGAAGCGCAGATCCTTGATGCCGGCGCTGCGCGCGTCGAGAATTTTCCTGGGTACC
Organism: uncultured Polyangiales bacterium; assembly: GCA_964515685.1. Lineage (GTDB taxonomy): Bacteria > Myxococcota_A > Polyangia > Polyangiales > DASUME01 > DASUME01. The sequence goes on from CAZEWA010000388.1 coordinate 1,812, forward strand.
TGGGTGCCGGCTGTGGCGAAGGCACCGAGCACAGAAGACAGTACGTTGCCGGCTTTTTCTAGCGGTGCTCCGTGGTGGGGCGAGCCCAGGCAAAATGCATGGCTCAGGCGCTTGACCCAGCGGTGCTCCAAAGCGTGTCCGTAGTGGGCCGCGCTGCGAATCACAAGTCCGCCCATGCTGTGTCCGACGAGCGCGATGTTCGCGATAGACGCAGGATAGGCCGCATAAAGCGCTTCCAGCTGTAGAGCGAGCTCGCGACCATTTTCGGAAATGTGTCGCCCTGTGTTGTAGCGAACATAGAAAGGCGTGTAGTTCAGGTCCTCGTGCAAGAGCTGGCCGTAGTGCGCATCGGCGCGGCCGTAGAGTTCCTGGCCAAACAGTCGAAAGCCTGACTCCACACAGCCCAGGCCGTGCACGAAGATGCAGAGGTGGGGGCTGAGATCAGGAATGGAAGCGAGCGTAGCTTCGAGTGGCTCGAGCTTCTTTTGCCCTTGAAACAGGCACATCGAGATAGCGAGTCCGTTGTTACGCGAGGCCAAAAAATCCCCGGCCACTGCGTTCAAAGCGCCCTGTGCCATCGCGGTCCATTGACCGATGCGTTCGGCTATGAGCGGGTCGGCCAGAAGCTTCGCTTCGAGCGCATCGGGGGGCAACGCTCCGAGGACCTTCTCGACTGCCTGAAAACCAAGCTCTTCGGCCCACTGCACACCGCGGTTTGTGGCGCGGATGCTGTCGAACACGAAAGCGGCCGTGACGCGTCGCACGGCATCGGCGGCCCGCACGGGATCCCCGAGAGCGGGCACACTCGCGAGTAGCTCGCGTGGTGTTCTGCTGGAGGACTCGTGTGTCTCCTGCACCAGATCTGCGGTTTTTTCGATGATGTCGTGAATCAGATCCCGAAGACCGCGGAGGCGTTGCATGGCCCTACCTTGGGCGTGGATAAGCTTTCGCGCAAAGAGGTTGGCGACATCGACAAAAAGGCCTGAGACTAGGTGCAGGATGTGCTGTGCCCTACCGCATCACGCTCGAACTCAAAAAAATCTAGGGGCGCCTTCCACTATTCAGGAGGCGGTTCAGGCGTGACGCGTGTCGCAGAAGAAGACATTCCAGCCCTGTGCGACACGCAAAGAGCGCGTCCACGGTCCGGGAGTTCTGCGCCTGAGTCTTTCGTAGGGCCTAAAGCCGGGTCGGCCACCGCGCGCGCGCAGCTCAC
>CAZEWA010000388.1:3124-4332 GCA_964515685.1 uncultured Polyangiales bacterium
TTCGGGCTGTTGTCGGCATTTTGCGCGGCCATCACGCTGGGCCTGGCGCTGTTTGCGAGCTCCGTGTCGAAGCGGCTCGCCGCGCCTGTCTACGCGCTCATCGCGGTGAGTTACGGTGTTTGTGCGCTGCTGGTGCAGCTGCAAGTGGTCGTGCATCGGCCGCTGTTGCCTTTCGAGCTGAACTCGGACTGGCAGTGGTGGGCGGCGATTACGGCGGTGGAGCTGCTGTACGCAGCGGCCTACGCGGCAGGTGTGGCGATTCGCAGCGAGCACCAGAGAGCCGTGCAGAGGTTCGAACAAGCGGTCCGCAAGGCGTCCCAACGTGAGGCGCTGCTCGCGGAAGCACGCGATGCACTGAAGCAAGGCGCAGGTCTTGGTAGCGCAGGCAGGTTTACCGACCAGGAAATCGACGGCTATCGTTTGGGCGTGGTCATCGGCCGCGGCGGTATGGGTGAGGTGTACCAAGCAGAGCGCCTCGCAGACGGGGAGCCGGCGGCGCTCAAGCTTTTGCGCGTGGACCTGTGGGGCGAAAAGCAGGCGCTCTCGCGCTTTGCCCGCGAGGCCAAGATCATCGCCTCCATCGATTCGCCCCATGTGGTGCGCATGCTCGATCTCAGCGAGCCGGACGCAGTGTGTCCTTACCTGGCCATGGAGTTGCTGCACGGGGTCGACCTCGGAGCACAGCTTCGGGACCGAGGCCGCATGACGCTCGCGGAGGTCGTGGACCTGATGGAACAGGTCGCAGCCGGGCTTGCCGTTGCACACGCTGCCAACGTCGTACACCGCGATCTCAAGCCGCAGAACCTGTTTCGCGCTGGCGGCGCCCACGGCATCGTCACTTGGAAGATCTTGGATTTTGGCGTCTCGAAGCTGCTCAGTGCGGGCGAGGCGAGCCTGACCGCTGCGGAGATCATCGGCACGCCGCAGTACATGGCGCCCGAGCAGGCCCGCGGCGAGGGCAACGTAGACGGCCGCGCGGACATCTATGCGCTGAGCGCCATCGCCTACCGTGCGCTCACGGGGGAGCCGCCCTTTCGGGGCGACTTGCACAGCATTCTGCGCGCCATCCTAGAAGACATGCCGGAGGCGCCCAGCGCGCGCACACGTTTGCCCGAGGACATCGACTTCGTGCTCGCGATAGGCCTCGCCAAGCGTCGCGAGGACCGCTTTCAGACGGCGCGCGAGCTCGCCCAAGCGTTCGAGCAAGC
>CAZEWA010000389.1:0-2442 GCA_964515685.1 uncultured Polyangiales bacterium
GGGCGAACGTCGCCTACTCGCGTTTGGGACGCTCGCAGACGACATGCCGTGTCGAAGCTCAGACAGCAGACCGCACAACGTTGGACGCGCGCCGCAGGCGTGAAATCTCGGCATTCTAAACGCTTGCCTGGTGCGCCTCGCGGTTCGATTTCACCAGACCCGTTCGCTCACGAATATCGGGGTGCTCACGTTTTGCTCGCCTGATAACCCACAGACCTCAGTACGCGTAGCAGAGCGCTGACGTCGCCATCACGTCACTGACGACGCCGGAGAGGGGCGTCAGCTTGTCGGTCAGGCTGGCCGCGCTCCGTTCGCGTTGGCTCCGGCGTAACTTTTTACCGTGGCCGGCCAGCGCATCTCGCAGCTCACAGGCCACACTGGGAGAGCCAGGCATCCAGGAATGCCTGACCCCAGGCGGTGAGAGTCGCGGCGTGCGCTTCGCTCTCTGCGCGCAAGGCGCGAATGTCGACCCCCGCCGTGCTGAGCTCCTCGACGTGTCCTATCAGCCAGCGCGTAAGGCCGCGGGCCGTCGCTTCCGCGTGGAACTGGAGCGCCAAGCCGTTCTTGCGCCACGCAAATGCTTGGTTCTCACACAGCGCAGCGGGCGAGGGGGGCGCCCTGCGGAATCGTGAATTGCTCATCGTGCCAGTGCAGGACTGGCGATGGACCTGCGAGGAGTCGCAGCGGATGGTCTTCGATCCGTTGGCGAGCTCACTCCACCATCACATCCGGCGTGCCCGCGTCTGCAGGCGGCTTGGGGACGCATCCTCCCACCGGACACTCGAAGCACCCGTCGGGATTGGCGCAGTAGGGCCAATCGGGTGGGCACTCCTTGGGGGTGACCTCCACGGTATTCTCGCCGAGCTTGCTCGGCGATGCGTGCACGAAGTCGACGCTTGCGTGGCCGAAACCAGCGGCTCCGAAGCTCGCTTGCTTGACCCACACGTCATAGACGACGCGGTAGTCCCAGGTCTCGGCTGCGGGATTCGGAGTGTAGTGCTCGTCCGTGGCCGGCGAGTCCGTGAGAAAGTCTCCGAACATGCATGCGTTGAGGTTGCGATCCAGGGAGGTGCTCGCTGCGATGACGTCGGTCGCGGAGCCTACGATCATCTTTCCATCGCCGCCCGTGACGCCGAGCGTCGCGTAGCCGGACGCTGCAGACGCGCTCTCGGAGAGGTAATCCAGCTTGAACTGCAGCGAGAGCGCACCGGCAGCATCGAAGAGCTTGAATTCCGCGTGATCACTCCCGACGAGGTCCTTGAACGTATGGCCTCCCTTCCCCCCCTTGGGTGGCTTGGGCTTGTCACCTGGCTTGGGCATGTCACCCGGCTTGGGCTTGACCGGAGCTGCTGACTCGCCCCAGCCTATCGCGTTGGCACCGTAGGTGTTGTCCACGAAATCGGGATTGAACGTGAGGCGTACGTGAACCAACTCTGCATCCGCTGCGGCTTCTACGACCCACTCGATCATCGCAGCCGGCACACCGGGCACATCGTCGCTGTAAAAGCAGCGTGCCTGCGACGTTGCTCCAGGAGCGGGCCCCGTCGTGCCCCCCGGTGTGGTGCCGAGACCGTCGCAGGTCACTGTATCGACGCCCGCCGCGATCGAATGGCCGGCACTACTCGTACCGGCGCCAGGAAACTTCGGTCCGGGAAATCCGTGGATGGCTTCGTCGTCGTGAGCGAGCGCGCCCTTTCCTTCGTGGTCGTCTGTGCAACCGAGCGCGCTAGCACACAGCGCGATGGCGACGGTGCACGACAAAGCGTATAGAATCCTGCGGGTTTCCATTATATCCTCCGGCGCCTCTCGCGGTCCCTGGCCAAGCAGCGACCGCATCGGCTCTTGCGTGCGCGTTGCAGCCGCGCACTTCAAACGTGGCAATGAGTCACCTGGGAGGTCGAAAGTGATGAAGGCTTTCGTCCGACTGCTGGCAGCGGTCTGGGCGATTTTCTGCTTCACGGATGCCCGCGCCGAGCCACCCGAGCTCGTCTTGGTGGAAGTTTCCGAGCTGGACGGCGAGGACACGGCGCGCCTGCGTGAGCTCCTCGACCGTCCCTTGCGGGTGATCCGGCTCTCCGATCCTGCCGCCGATGCCGTACTCGCGGCACGCAACGCCCATTCCGCGGAGGCACTCATCCTCGATCGCACGCGCGGGCGCGTCTCCCTGGTACGTGCGGGCGCATCCGAAGTGTGGGTCCGCACGACCCAACTCGACTTGGTGCCGCAGTCTTCCTACGCGGTCTCTTTCGTGGCTGCGGAGCTCTTGACCTTGAGTGCGCAGCTCGACGCCGAGCATGCGCGCAGGTTCGGGCTCGCTCGAGTCTGGCTCCGGGTCGGCGCCCAGACGGGCGTTGCCGGCATTCCGTACAGAGGAGTCTGGCAACCTGCCCTCGGTCTGGGCGGCCTGTGGGCGCGCTCCGGGCGGCCGATGGGGATGGCGAC
>CAZEWA010000389.1:2542-4270 GCA_964515685.1 uncultured Polyangiales bacterium
TCGCCATGGTTTTCGCTGTTCGCCGAGGCTTTTGCGGGCGTCAACGCGCGACGCGCCGACTACGCCGTGCAGGGCGCGAGCGCGCTCCGCGAAGGACCCTGGTTCGCGCAGGCCGGGGTGGGACTTGCGCTCGCGCTACCTACGCGCTGAGCTCACGAGCCGTGGACACCGTTCTGCCGATTCCGGCCATGAAGGTCGGGCTTCATCAATTTCGAGGGCTCGCGTGACTCATCTGGTGTGCAGCAGGTGGCGCAATGCTCGGAGCTTATGGGTCGCTTGACGTCTTCGAGCGAGGACGAGTGGGTTCGCCGTGCCCAGCGTGGCGAACCCGAAGCGCTGGCCTGGCTCATTCGCACCCATGGTCCGCGCCTGTCTCGCCAGTTCGTTCGGATATTCGGCCCGCGCCAAGATCTCGAAGACCTGGTGCAAACGACGTTTCTGGAGCTCCTGCGAGCCCTGCCGAATTTTCGTCACCAGAGCTCTTTCTCCACGTTCCTCACCGGAATCGGCGTGCGCGTAGGGCGCCGGGCGATGCGTCCTGCGCGGGTGATACGCGAGGCCGTGGAGCTCGAACGTGCGGCAAGCGTGAGCCAAGACACGAGTTCGCCCGACGAGCAAGCCCGCGCCATGGAGCTGTTGCGGCGTGTTCACCAGATCCTCGCGGAGGTCGCCGAACCCAAGCGAGTGGCGTTCCTGTTGTGGGCCCTAGAGGGGCTTTCCCCCACGGAGGTCGCAGAAGTGATGCAGGCCTCTCTTTCAGCGTCGCGGTCGCGTATCTTCTACGCGCAGAAGGAACTGATGGCCGCGGCGCAACGGGATCCCTACCTTCGAGAGTGGCTCGAGGAGCGTATGCCATGAGCGAACACGAACCAGAGCTCGACGACGTCTTGCGCCGCAAGCTGCACGCGTTGGGGCAGCAGGTCACTACGCGGCTCGATGGCAGCGCGGAGCTTCGCATCCTGAAGGAGCTACAGCGCGAGACGAAGCGAAGCGCGAGACGAATCACGATGCGCCGGATCAGCACGCTGGGTCTCATCGCAGCGGCGGCCGCGGCCCTGTTCGCATGGTTGGGCCACACGACCGAGGAGCCGGCGGCGCCACGCGTGGAGACGTGCCCCTGGTCGAAGGTGTCGCCGGTGTTTGCCAGTACTTCGGAAGGGGCGTCCGAGCTCTCACTGGGGTCGGCGGGACGCGTCGTGCTCGCCGACGGTGCACAGGCCAGCGCGACCATCGAGGGCTGTGCGATCACCGTCGAGCTGACGCAGGGAGCGCTCGCCGCGAGGCTTGGCAACTTGAGCCCGGGCTCCTTGCGCGTGCGAACGAGTCTGGGAGACGTGCAGGTTCGTGGCACGACCTTCTCGGTCGACGTCGCAGACGGCTTACAGGTCGTCTTGCTCGAAGGTCGCGTGGAATTGTCGAGCGAGGGTGAGCCAACGATCTCGATGACTCCGGGGAAAACCCTGAGGCGAAAGGGGCGGACCGAGCGCGCCGTCGTGTTGCAAAGCTCAGCCGTCGAGGCACAGGGCGTCTCCACATTGATGGAAGGAAGGCGCGCCGTGCGACACGCCGATGCTAGGTCGGAACCTGCGGACGAGCCCGAGGATCTGCCTGCAACGAATCCTCCAGCTCGTGCGCGCCCAAGCGACCTGCTCGGTCAGGCGGAAGCCGCTCGGCGCAGTGGCGACGGCCCGCGCGCACGCGCGCTGTATGTGCGGGCGGAACACGCGA
>CAZEWA010000390.1:0-4268 GCA_964515685.1 uncultured Polyangiales bacterium
CGCCGGGAGTTCCTGCGCAACCTCAGCCACGAGCTCGCCACGCCCATGACGCCCGTGGTCGGCTACCTCAAGCTCTTGCTTGCGGAGGAACTTGGGCCGCTGAGCGAGACCCAGCGGCGTTGCCTGCGCTCCGTGGAAGGGTCCACGCAGCGGCTTCGGTCTTTGATTGATACATTGCTGGACGTGAGCCAACTTGAGACAGGACGGCTTCACTTCTTCCATGTGCAGTACGACTTTGGCGGCATTGCCCAGCGCGCGCTCGCTGAAGTCCGTGGGCGCTTCGAAGAGCAAGGTATCACATTTCATATCGAGATGGGGCGTGAAGCGGCCTTCTCAGCCGTTGGGGATGCTGACAAACTGCAGCGGGCCATGGTGCATGTGCTCGATAATGCTGCGAAATTCACCCCAAAGGGCGGAGAGGTCGCGCTGGCCGTGCGCAAGGGATACATCCCAGGTGGTGGCGAGTGGTACGGCATGTTCGTGGCGGACAGCGGTCCAGGGGTGCCACCTGAGCAGATCCCCAATATTCTCCAGCCATTCTATCAAATCGACGGCAGCGTGACCCGAAGCCACGGCGGGGTGGGCCTAGGGCTCGCCTTCGCGCGGCGCGTCTGTGAATCCATGGGTGGGGGCATCGACATTCAGAGCCCGCCCTCGGAGCCTGTGGCAGGTCGAATGTTGATGGGGACTTGCGTGACCTTGCGGGTGCCGCCCGACGGACGTATCGCTGCCCAAACCCTGTGATTTATCTCGACCATCATGCCGCCTCGCCAGTTTGCGAGGCAGCGCGCTCGGCCATGGCGCAAGCCGCCACCAGTGCCTGGGCCAACCCGTCCAGCATCCACCGGGCGGGCCGCGCGGCAAAAGCGCTCGTGGAGCGCGCCCGGCTCTCGCTAGCGCAGCAAATCGGAGCTCAGCCCGCAGACCTGATTCTCACGGGCGGAGGCACCGAAGCCTGTAACCTCGGCGTGTTCGGCCTAGCGAGCTCACTCAGCGCAGGTGACGAGCTTCTCGTATCGGAGGTGGAACATCCCGCCATCGAACAAGCCTTGGTGCACCTGGCTGCGACCAGCGGCGCCAAGCTGGTGCGCATCCCTGTGCGCCGCGGCCAGCCCGAGTCTGCTCAGGGGTTCGCTGCGCTGCTAAGCGAGCGCACACGGCTTTGTGCCGTGCAGTGGGTCAACCACGAGACGGGCACCGTGTTCCCCATCGCAACGTACGCCCAGCACTGTGCAGCGCGGAACGTTCCGCTGCTGGTCGATGCCAGCCAAGCATTCGGAAAATTACCGCTTTCAGTCGCAGAGCTCGGGGCGGATGCCGCGGTGCTCACCTCCACCAAAATCGGAGGGCCAGGTGGCGCTGCCGCGCTATGGCTTTCACGCAGTCGGGACATGACGCCGAGGCTCTTTGGCGGCGCCCAGGAGCGCGGGCGTCGGGCTGGCACGCCCGGGGTGTCCGCGCTGGTTGGTTTCGGGGCGGCCGCAGAGACGATCCCAGAACGCCTCGCACATGTATCGCGGGTGAGTGCGTTGCGCGACCGCTTGGAAGCGGCGCTGGTGGAGCTGGGGGGCGTCGTCAACGGAGCGGAGGGCGAGCGCGTAGCCACAGCGACCAACGTGAGCTTTCCGGGCTGGCGCGGGGACATCCTTGTTGCGGCTTTGGATGTCGAGGGACTCTGTGCGTCTTCGGGCGCTGCGTGTTCCTCGGGACTGGGCGCGCCTTCTCCTGTTTTGCGCGCGATGTATCCCGACGAGCCCTTCCGAGCCGAATCTGCGCTGAGGCTAAGTCTCAGTTTCGACACAGAGGCCGATGAAGTGGAACAAGCCATCCTGATCTTGCGCCGTGTTCTGGGACGCGCGCGGGCTTGACGCTGGGGCACGGAGCTTTCACAAGCAGGCTCGATGCGCGTTCTCATCGCCATGAGTGGCGGAGTCGATTCTTCGGTGGCCGCGGCTTTGCTCGCAGAGCAGGGGCACGAGCTAATCGGTATTACTTTTCACCTTTGGGATGCCCAAGGGGACGATAAAGTTGGGCGCTGTTGTGCGCCCGAAGACCGGGATGACGCGCGCCGCACTGCGGAGCATCTCGGGTTTCCCCACTACGTCATCGACGAGCGCGCCGCCTTCCGCAGTCATGTGGTGGAGCCATTCCTAGACAGCTACCTTGGGGGCACGACACCTGCGCCATGTGTGGCCTGCAACCAGCACGTGAAAGTGACCCGGCTCATCGAGCTCGCGGACCGTTTCGGCTGCGATCTTGTGGCGACTGGGCATTACGCACGGGTCGAGTTTGCCGCCGACGGCACGCCGCGTCTGCTCCGAGGGCGGGACTTGCACAAGGACCAGAGCTACTTCCTGTACGGCGTTCCTCCCGACGTACTTGCGCGATTGCGCTTTCCGCTGGGCGACCTCACGAAGGATCGAACCCGCGCCGAGGGCGTGCGACTCGGCGTCCCCAACGCGCAGAAGCCCGACTCCCAGGAGCTCTGCTTCGTACCGGACGGGAACATCGGCGGCTTTGTCGAGCGCGAGCGCAACCTGCAGCAATCGGGAGACATGCGCGATGTCCACGGCCAATCGATCGGAGAACATCAGGGCATCTATCGCTACACGGTCGGGCAGCGTAAGGGCCTGGGCCTCGGCGGTGGAGGCCCGGTTCGTTACGTTTTGAAGGTGATTCCCAGCGAAAATGCGGTCGTCGTTGGGGACGAAGCAGACTTGCTCGCCACGCATGTCAAGACAGAACAAGTCGCTTGGTGTGGGCCGGTCCCCGAGTCGCCCTTCGAGGCCCTCGTACGCGTGCGCTATCGCCACGCACCGGCCAAGGCGCGTGTCACACCCACGGCCACAGGCTTTTTCGCCGAGTTTCTCGACCCCCAACGGGCCATCACACCAGGCCAAGCGGCAGTGGTGTATCGTGGAGACGAGGTGGTGGGCGGTGGCATCATCGCGTGACGGCGGGTCGAGGGCGTTGTGGATGGCAGGCAGGCTCAGCCTTTTGCTGTGCGGCCTGGTCACCGCATCGTGTTCCGTCGGACATGGCGAAGGAGATCTCATTGGAACGGTCTCCATCCCAGGCTGTCGATCAGGAGCCTATTCGCTCGGTCCGAGTGCCTTCTTCGGCCAGGCGGTCGAGCAGCTTCTGCGCATCCGCCTCCAGCGCGGGAGCGACCTCGAAGTTCGCAGCGATGGTTTGGCCGTGCTCGTGTCCGACGCGACGCAGGTGAAGCGCGAATTTTTGAATCGGGATATCGACGTGGCTGAAGAGCCTGAGCGCGTACTTTTGAGCCTGTATCTCAACGAAAGTTGTCCCACCGGCCGCGACAAGAGCCCCGTCGTGTTGCCAGCCGTGAGCGGTTCGATTCGATTCGAAGCCATTTACGCGCCGCAAGTGAAAGAAAATGAAGTTCAAATTGCTGCAGAACTCCGAGATATCCGCTTCCAGGACCCGCGCAATCCGCAACGTACCGCTGAACTCAATGGCTTTTTCGATTTTCTCTACGTTCGAGGCAGTCCCTCGCAGCGCTTTCCTTGAAGGAGTTTTGACGTGAACGCGCGACAACATGAACGGGTTGAGGGGCGCGTGCGAGAGATGGTGCACAGCGGTGAGGCCCTCGTGGAAACGGACCGAGGTCTGGTGTTTTCACGCTTTGGCGCGCCAGGGGAGCAGGTTCTGCTGTCGCTCGACGAGCCGAACGGCAAAGTGCGTCGCGGACGCATCCTCAAGGTGTTGGAGGCTTCGCCTTTGCGCGTGGAGCCGGCCTGTCCCTACGTGCAGCGTTGTGGTGGTTGTCCGTTCATGCACCTTTCCATCGAGGCGCAGCACGCGGAGAAGCAGCGGTTTTTGCGGGATGCCTTGCTGCGTGCGGGGGCGGCCGCCGACACTGAGGTAACGCTTTCGTCCGGGCAGAGTGCGCTCGAGTACAGGCGTCGCGCGCGCCTTTCGTACCGCATTTCGGGTAAGGCTCGCACGCTTGGCTATCTGCGAGACCGCTCGCGCGATGTCGTGGATATCGACCGCTGCAGCGTGCTCGAGCCAGTATTGAACACCGCGCTCTTCGCGTTGCGTGCAGAGCTGCTGCCGAAGCTTGCGGGCGAGGGCGAGGTGTCGCTCGCGCGCGGTAAACTTGGCGGCGCCGTCGGCGTGTTGCGCACGAGTCAGGCGCAAGAGACCGGCTTGTACGCGGTGGCAGAAAAGCTCGTGCAGGATGGCACCTTTGAGGGCCTCGCCCTGTGGGTGCAGGGGACAAGTAAGCCCGCTCGCTTTGG
>CAZEWA010000391.1:0-4254 GCA_964515685.1 uncultured Polyangiales bacterium
CGCCACTGAGGCATTCGCCAGACAGACCGACAACGCGAGGCCAGCGGCCACCAACGAGTTTCGAAACATGGGCGTCATGATACGCAATTCTTCGGTACCTGTGTATGGTCGATTTTCGCCGGGACCTCAGCGCAATCGCGCGTCGACGGCGATTCGATGGTTGCCCCTCCCCTGACACGCCCTGTGGGCATAGCCACTATAAACGCCGGTTGCCGTAGCGTGCTGCAGTACTCCGAGCAGCTCGACGCCGGTGGCGGCATCAAGCAGCAACGAGCGGCACCACCAAACAGTTCAGCGTCTCGTTCAACCTGACGCCCGTGGCCAAGTGAACCACGACCGACGACGCGGGCCCCCGGGGCGCTTGGGCGTCATTCGACGCGCAGAACGCGGATTCGCAGGCTGTCATTGGGCGCCTTGTCGCCCGAGGTGCGGAGCCACAAGGTTTGCGCTGCGGTCTGCGTTCCCGACAGGCTGTAGAACAGGGCGCCACCGCCGCGCAGCGTCGTAATCGCTGGCGCGTTGAAAGCGCCGAACGACAGGCCAGTCGGCTGCAGCGGATACGCGAGCGTGTAAGTCGCCGGAAGGTCCGAGTTCAGGCCCGCGTAGATGTTGCGGAAGTTCCATGTGGGCTGCTGACTCGAGCTTGGCGCGCTCGTGAACCCGGGGTAGTCATCGGAAGCGAACGACATCACCCAGCCACCGACTACCTCCGTGAGGTCCGGGTTGCCGGCCGCGGCGAGCAGGTTCGTCACACCCGTCGACGTAGCGCTCGTGAGCTGCCGCAAGAACGCGGACTCGTCCGAACCGTAGCGGTCGAGGGCATACCGGACCAACGACCACGCACCTGCGTAGTAGTACGACGCATTGTCGCTCGCGGTCGCACCGAACGGCGAGAGCAGGCGCATGTTCGAGCCGAACATGTTCGTGTACAGGCTCGTGAAGTGTCGCTGCATGATGGTCGCGGGGCGGCGCGTGTTGTCATCACACTCTGGATACCCACTCGGTCGAAGGTCGCAGTACACGCCGACCGGATTCGCCGCGGAGCCGTACGGATTGTTTCCCTTCCAGGGCAGCACGTCGACCGCTTGGCGCGCCCAGAGCTCCTCCGCGAGTCGTGCCGTGCCTTCTTCCAGCCAGCCACTTTCGTACTGAGCGGCGCCATTGGCGACTCTAGACGCGAAGGAAACGATGTGTTTGACCTCGTGGACTAACGAGGCACGGATCGTTCGATACCAATTGTCTAGCGTGTTCCCCGTGTACCCGGCGCCGCTCACGGTCGGCTGGTAGGCGTAGAAGATCTCTCCGAAGTTGCTCGACGTATTCGTAGCGCCGGCCCCTTCGTCGTTTGGATACTGGTCACACGTGGTGGTGTAGCCCGAGACGCCCGAGAAGCTGTTGACCTTGGGCGAGGTGAGCATGATGACGACGCCATTGTTGTCCGTGACCGCGTCGCGCAGCAGCGGATCTCCGAAGTTCGTCCGGAGGATAGGTTCCATGTCCGCATTGAACTGGTCGCCGATGCGAGTGTAGTAGGTTTGCATCGCCGGATTGAGACTCGCCTTGAACGCGTCAGGCGTTTCAACGTCCTCGTAGATCGCAAACTTGCCCGAGTGATACACGCGCGTCGCGTTGAGGAGCTGAAACGTCGTGCAGATCGCGGAAGCGGTGGGGGTGGGAAGCCGGAACGCGCGAGTCGCCGGCGGGGCCACCACGTCGAATGCCACGACGTCGGGCGGTTTCTGCTGCATGCGTGGATCTGCGACGAATTCGCGCGCCAGTTCCTCGAAGGCGCGCGCATTCGTCTCGAGCAACTCTGCGTGCTGTGCCTCGGCGTCCGCGGCTTCCGCGAGTTCTATCTCTGGATCCGTCGGGTGCGAGCCCAAGTGCAGCGGCGGAACCAGCGAGTCCGGATCGAGCTCAGGCACATCACTTCCGCTCGGTGCGGGCAACGCCTCGCGCCCCTCCGTGTCTGCCGCAGTGAACGGCCGCAAGGTATCGGGAGCGTTTAGGGAGTCAGCAGCCAAGAGTCCCTGCGGCGCAGCCCCTGAGAATACGTACGGAGCGTTTGAGGAGGGCGATGTCTCGACACTGAAGACGCTGACCAAGTAGCGGACCGGCGCGTTCGTCGGACTCAACTCGATACACTCCGAATCGGCCGCGTTTGCTGGTGCGAGCGTTTCGCCCACGGCAAGGGCATGCACACTCGCCTGCAGTGACGCGTTGAACGCAGTGGAGGTTCCAGTCGCATTCGTGGCGGCCACGGCGACCGTACCGCTTGGCAGACAGGGTACGCGAATCACGATGCTGTTGGCGTCGACGACGCTCGTCACCTCGGCATTTACGCCGTTCACCGTGACTGTGTTGCTGCTCGGCGCGAACAGCTGGCCGGTGAGCGTCGCGAGCCTACCTGGGATCATCGGATTGGGGGACACGCCGGTGATGCCAACCTTCGGCACTTCGACCGTGAGCACGAAACTCTGCACTGCGTCGGGGCTGACGCCGTTCGAAGCGGTGAACGTGAGCTGGAAGGTTCCGGACGCTGTGGCCGAGCCGCTCAGCACGCCGTCGCTTCCGAGCGTGATGCCAGCTGGAAGTCCCGCCCCGGTGCTTGTGAACGTGGGCGCAGGGTGGCCGGACGCCGTGAGCGTAAACGTGCCGAGCTGACCCTCCAGAAACACCACCGCCGCCGTACTGGTGAAGGCGGGCGCTTCTTCGATCGTGAGCGTGAACGACTGTTGCGCGTCCGGCCCGAGACCGTTGCCCGCGATGATGGTCAGCGAGTGCACGCCACCTGTGCCCACGGCCGGCGTGCCCGCGAGCGTCGCGGTGCCATCGTTGTTGTCTGTGAGTGTCAGACCGCTCGGTAGCGCGGAGCTGACCTGAAGCGACGACACTTCTGGATAGCCCGTGGTCGTGACCAGCGCGGTCCCTGGCGTACCGACTCGGAACGTAGCGGCCGCAGCGCTCGTGAAGGTGGGAACCTCCTCGACGGTCAGCGTGAAGCTTTGACTACCCGCCGGGTCGACTCCGTTGCTCAGAAGGAGCTCGAGCGCGTAGGTCCCGCCGCTCATGGCTGCGGGCGTTCCTGACAGGAGGCCTTGTGCCGTCAGCGTCACGCCTGCCGGTAGCGTCGCGCCCGTAGTCGTCACCGTGAAGTCTGCTGGATAGCCGGTTCCAGTCACCTGGAACGACCCAGGCATTCCGACGTGGAACGTCGTCGATGCGGCACTGCTGAACGCCGGCGCCTGCACGACGGTGAGCGTAAACGGCTGGCTTGCGTCTGGGGCGACCCCATTCGACGCGTGCAACGTGAGCGGATAGACGCCGCCCTGCCCAGCGCTGGGCGTGCCCGACAACTCATAGGTCCCATCTGCGTGGTGCTCGAGACTCACGCCTTGCGGCAGCGTTCCTTGGACGGCGATCGCCGGAGTCGGAGTACCTGTGGCCCGGATCGTGAAGCTGCCGGCGGTACCGACAGTGAAGGTCGTCGTGTCCGCGCTATCGATCGCGGGTGGCTCGTGATCCTCATTCGGAGCTGCGTCCGATTCACTCGCATCGCGACTCTCCTCGGCCGCGTCCCTTTCTTCGCCGGCGTCCGATTCACTCGCGTCGCGACTCTCCTCGGCCGCGTCCCTGTTTTCTTCGCCGGCGTCGCGAGATGCCTCGCCCGCATCGGCGTCGTCATCACCTGGAACCACACTCCCATCGAGCGACGCGCCCGATTTGAGATCGCTGCAACCTGTAACTAAAAGGGCGCAAAAGGCCAATACCCGGGCCGTGGACATGCGTAGCTCCGTGGAAACGTGGGCGCTTGCAGCACCGGCGCCTACGTCGCCGCTACGGCACTGCTGCGTGAAGGGGCAATTCAACACGTATCTACTGCACTCACGCAACCGCAATCACGTTTGTCGACATTGCGATGCCGGTGGGAGACGAGACGGCGATGACTTGATAGGGGCTGGCTTGGTACTTGGGAAGCACGCGCTTCAGGCCGCGCTTCGTGCCCTGTGAGCGCACACGCAGAAGGAGCGTCTGCACAGCGGACGCCAGCCGCTTGTCCAGCGCACCCAGCGTAATGCAGAGCAAGCGTCGGCTCACTCGCGGTCCCCCGACCCTCACCGCAGGCCTGCCCCAGTCCGGCAAAGCCTGCCCCCGACTTACACGCTGGCCCCAAGTACGACCTGGGAACCAACGCGCCTTTACGCCAGCTGCGCGGACCGCGGCCGCTCGCGCGCGTACAGGCCCAGGAGCCAG
>CAZEWA010000392.1:0-4250 GCA_964515685.1 uncultured Polyangiales bacterium
GTTTTCCCCGGGGTTTCGATGGTTGACGTAAGCAAGCAGCGCCTCACGCACCTCCGGCAGCTCGAAGCCGAGAGCATTCATATCATTCGCGAAGTGGCCGCCGAGTTCGAGAAGCCCGTGATGCTGTACTCGATCGGCAAGGATTCTTCGGTGCTGGTGCGTTTGGCCATCAAGGCCTTCCACCCGGCTCCCGTGCCATTTCCGCTTCTCCATGTGGATACCACGTGGAAGTTCCGGGACATGATCACGTTCCGGGACAAGTTCACGAAGGAGAACAACCTCAACCTGATGGTGCACACGAACCCGGACGGATTCCGGGACAACGTGAACCCATTCGATCACGGCTCCGAGAAGTACACGACCGTGATGAAGACGCAGGCGCTGGTACAGGCGCTCACGAAGTACGGCTTCGACGCCGCCTTTGGTGGAGCCCGTCGCGACGAAGAAAAGTCGCGCGCCAAGGAGCGCATCTACAGTTTCCGCGATCGCTACCAGCAGTGGGACCCGAAGAATCAGCGTCCCGAGCTGTGGAACATCTACAACGCCAAGGTCAATCGCGGGGAGAGCATCCGCGTCTTCCCCATGTCGAACTGGACCGAGCTCGACATCTGGCAGTACGTGTACCTGGAGCAGATTCCCATCGTGCCGCTGTATTTTGCAGCGCCGCGTCCGGTGGTGGAGCGTCACGGCTCGCTCATCATGGTCGACGACGATCGCATGCGGCTTCAGCCCGGCGAAGTCCCGATGACCAAGATGATCCGCTTCCGCACGCTTGGCTGTTACCCGCTTTCGGGCGCCATCGAGAGCCAGGCCACCACGTTGCCTGAGATCATCCAAGAGATGCTGCTCACGCGCCACTCCGAGCGCCAAGGGCGTTTGATTGATCACGACCAGGCAGCTTCCATGGAACGCAAGAAGCGCGAGGGGTACTTCTGATGTCGGTAGTCGAAAGCAACGCCTCGGGTACCGTGAAAACCGACGAAGACCTGATCGAGCACGACATTCTCGGTTTCCTGCAGAAGCACGAGAACAAGGAGCTTTTGCGCTTCGTCATCGTCGGCTCGGTGGACGACGGCAAGAGCACGCTCATTGGGCGCCTATTGTTCGAGCTCAAGGCCGTCTACGACGACCAGCTCGATGCCGTGCGCAAGGCGACCACCATGGTGGGCGTGCCCATCGACTTCTCGCTCATCACCGATGGGCTCGAGGCGGAGCGCGAGCAGGGCATCACCATCGATGTGGCCTATCGCTACTTCACCACGGAGAAGCGCAAGTTCATCGTCGCGGACACGCCCGGGCACACCCAATACACGCGCAACATGGTCACGGGAGCCTCCACGGCCGACGTGGGCATCATCCTGATCGACGCGCGCTACGGCGTGCTCGAGCAGTCGCGTCGTCATGCGTACATCGCTTCGTTGCTTGGGATTCCGCACCTGTTGGTGGCGGTCAACAAGATGGACTTGGTGGAGTACAGCGGCGCGCGGTTTGAGGAGATTCAAGCGGAGTTCCGCAAGTTCACCTCAGGCCTGAACTTCAAAGACGTGACCTTTGTGCCCGTGAGTGCGTTGCTTGGCGAAAACGTCGTGCAGCGTGGTGAGGGCATGGACTGGTACACGGGCCCGACGGTGCTCGGGTATCTGGAGAGCGTGCCGATTGCGGAGGACAAAAACCTCCAGGATTTCCGCTATCCAGTACAGTACGTGGTGCGTCCTCACCTGAACTATCGCGGTTTTGCGTCGCAAATCGCGAGCGGCGTGGTGAAGAAGGGCGACAGCGTGATGGTGTTGCCGTCGGGCAAGACCTCGCGCATCAAGGGCATCGACACCTACGACGGCGAGCGCGAAGAAGCGTTTATGCCTGAGAGCGTGATCCTGCGCCTCGAGGACGAGATCGATTGCTCGCGTGGCGACATGATCGTGCACCCGAACAACCGTCCGCGGGTAGGGCGCACGTTCGAAGCGGATGTAGTGTGGATGCACGAGCGCGCGCTCGATCCGCAGAAGAGCTACTTCCTCAAGCACACCACGCAGATGATCCGCATGCAGGTGCAGCAGGTCCACAGCAAGGTGGACCTCACGACCCTGGAGCGGGTGCCTGCAGACACGCTTGCCCTCAATGAAATCGCGCGCGTGACCATCACGTGCCACCGCCCGATTTACCACGACGCGTACCTCGATAACCGCGCGACCGGCGCCTTCGTCATCGTCGATTCGCTGACGAACAGCACCGTGGCCGCAGGCATGATTCTGCGGGACGAATCGGCGAGCGAGCAGGATCTCGACGATGCTCTGCGTGAGTTGCGCGCAGGCTCAGGCCTCGCGAACCGCTCGCAGGTAAGCTCGCGCGAGCGTCGCGAACGGCTTGGACAAACGGGCGTGACCGTGTGGTTCTCGGGTCTGCCTGGCTCCGGCAAGGTGAACCTGGCCTATGTGCTCGAGCGCAAGTTGTTCGACTTGGGCCATGCGGCTCACGTGCTCGCGCCCGAAGGCCACTCGGCTAACGCCATTTCGGTGGCCGTGAAGGCGCTCACCGATGCTGGGCTCATCACGATTTGCGCGTTGCCCGCAAAGACGCGCGCTGAGCGTGCGCTTGTACGTCAGGCCGTCGGCCCAACGCGCATGCTTGAGGTGTTCGTCAACACGGACCCCGCAATCTGTGCCGAGCGCAAGCCTGATGCCGACCTCAAGGGTTTCGAAGCTCCCGAGGCACCGGACCTCACGTTCGCGTTGGACGACTCCAAGGTGGAGCGCGCCGTCGACCAGATCATCGGGCTCTTGTCCGAGCGCGGTCAGGTCGACCTAGGCTGAGCTGAGTCTGCCCGCGTCAGGCCACGCGCCTCGAGGCGGGATCCATGCATGCCTTCAGCCACTTCATGCCGTCATCGTAGTTCGAGAAGGCCTTGAACGGATGGGGTGGTGGGCGCAGCCAGCTCAACGCCGTGAGCACGCCCGCGATAAGCGGTGAGTCGAAGACCACGGCCGTGCCGCGCCAGTACTTGCGCACGCGCTCTTCGTGGTCGTCGTAGAGCTTGGCGATGGCTTGCCTTTGGCTCGCATTGGGCGCAGCCGCATCGCGTGAGTCGTTCAGCATCGCCCAGGGCACATCGCGCTTCAGGAATCCCACCACGCGGACGATGTGCTGGTCAAAGTCGGATTGGTGAAACCTGGCGGGGTACTTTACGACAACGATCGGCCAGTGAGTTTCATCGAAACGAATGAGTTCTGTCATGGTGCTTCCAAACAGGGAAGCCCTGATCATCAACTCAGGTCACGCGTAAATGAAGTGAAACTTGCCGCTTTGTGCGGGTCGTCACTGTTTTTGAAGCCCCGGCAAGGGTGCTTGCGTAGGTCAGAGACCGATGAGCTTCCGGGCCTCTTCGGGACTCGCGATTTCGCGTCCCGCGTTGCGCGCAACCTGCACGATGGCGTCGATGAGCTGCCCATTTCCCGTGGTTTTCTCGCCATTGGGCAAATAGAACGTGTCCTCCACGCCCGTGCGCAGCATGCCGCCTAGCTCCGCCACGCGTTGCTGCAGAGCCCAGATGTCCTTGCGGCCGATGGCGGTAACCTGCCAGTTCGAGCCGGGCTTGATGAGCTTGAGCAAGATGGGCAGAAGATCCGGATCCGCTGGCATGCCCGACTCTACGCCCATCACGAAGTTGTATTCAGGATGCTTGGTGAGGCCGGCGTCGGTGTAGAGCCCCACACAGCGCACGATGCCCACGTCGAAGCACTCGAATTCGGGCACGGTGTTGGTCTTCGCCATGGCCTTGAGGAACCTGTCGACTTTGTCGACGCCGTTGTCGAACAGCATGGGCGGCCAGGCCCAGGTTCCATCCGACTTCACCTTGAGATAGTTGAGCGAACCCGCGTTGCAGGCGGCCATTTCAGGGCGTGTGCGCTCGAGGCAGGCGACCGGACCCGAGATATCGGGGCCCACGGTACCCGTGGTCATGTTGATGATGACGCCGGGGCAGGCCGCGCGAATGGCATCTGTAATCTCGGCTGCCACCTCAGGATCCCAGCTCGGCAAGTGGCCGAGACCCGCTGTGGGGTTGCGGAAGTGGATGTGCATCACCGTGGCGCCCGCATTGAAGGCTTCCTTCGCGCTTTGGGCCATTTCGGAGGCCGTCACGGGCACAGGATGTTGCTTGGGATTGGTGAGGACCCCGGTCAGGGCACAAGTGACGACTGCCTTCTGCATGAGGCGAGTATGCACCGTGCTTCGTCGATGCTCAATGAATGAGT
>CAZEWA010000393.1:0-1881 GCA_964515685.1 uncultured Polyangiales bacterium
GGGGGGTCGATGTAGATGAGATCGACGCTCTCGGCGGGTAATTGCGGCAAAATCACGCCATTATCGCCGTGGACGATAAGTCCGCGCTCTCCGTGCCGAGGCCAGAACTTGCTCATTGCCCGCCGATCGTTACATGAAGGGTTCCGTGCGGCTATCGACTCACGTAGTTATCCTCGTTCTTTCGACCCAGTTCCTGGGTTGCACCGAAGCCTCTGATGCAAACGCAGCGGCCCCCAGCGGAAGCGAGGATGACGCCTTCCATGCCGAACAGGAGACGCCCAAGGAGGACGCGTACCGCGACTATCCGCTTTACGGGCGTGTGGTAGGTGCCGCTCTGATCGTGCGCAAAGCGCCTGAGCCTGAAGCGGTACCCATGGGCTGGTTGAGGCGCGGTGAAGTCGTGCGTCTGAAACCGAGCCAAGACACGACGCCCACCTGCAAGAGCGGTTGGCACGCCATTCACCCCAAGGGCTTTGCTTGCGCGGGCGAGGGCATCGAGGTCTCCGAGGTCGCACCCGTTATCAACGATGAGGAGCGCACGGAAGCCAATCGCACAGCCGTGATGCCGTATCAGTACTACCTGGTGAAGGAGCCGAAAGTCCCCGAGTATCACCAGCTTCCCTCACGCGATCAACAGCGCGCAGCAGGCCTTTACGGCGACGCCTGGGTCGCACTCGAGCGCGAAGGCAACGCGCAAAAGCTCAAGAAGTTCCTCGAAGGCGCCCTGCCAGAACAGCCCAAAAAGCACGCCATTATTCGGCGATTTTTGGAGCGCGGCTTCTATGTCGCCGCCACATCGACCTTGGTGCGAGCGCGGCGCAAGTTCGTCCGCTCTGTGCGCGGCAGCTACGTGAAGGAACAGCAACTCGAGCTCCGAAGCGCACCCGCCTTTCGCGGTGTGGAGCTGAAAGACGGTCTCACACTGCCCGTCGCCTGGGCCATCCGTGGCGCAACGCCGCAGGTCCTGCAGACGCGCGGAGACGGCGCACAGCAGTGGGTCAATGCGCCCGACAAGAAGCCCTACGAGCGGCTCTCCATGGTCCCCAACTGGAAAGGGAAAACACGGGTCGGCGGCAGCATCATGCACGATTTGGGCGACGGGACGTACCTGCATCACTGGTACCTGGCCATCGCACAAAAGATGGATCGGCCCAAGGAAGTGAAGGGAAACGAGCCCTGGGTGCATGTGGATCTCGGCGACCAAACCCTCGTGCTCTACAAGGGCGACGAGCCGGTTTTCGCAACGCTCGTGTCCACCGGCTTACCTGACTACGCCACCAAGGTCGGAAGCTTTCGCATCCAGAAAAAGTACGTCTCCGACAGCATGAGCGATATCGGTGCCGACGTGGCTGACAACCGCTACAGCATCGACGACGTGCCGTGGACCCAGTACTTCGATGGACCGCGCGCGCTGCACGCTGCTTTCTGGCACTCGCAATACGGCATTCCGCGCTCCCATGGCTGTGTAAACATGGCCCCTGCCGATGCGTTCTACGTGTTCGAACACACCCTGCCCCACGTTCCGACTGGATGGCACGGCCTATCCACTCAAAAAACTGGCATTACAGGTAGCCTGGTCGTCGTCACGGAGTAGTTCATGGTGCGTTTGTGTTTTGTTTGCTTGGGCAACATCTGCCGCTCTCCCACTGCGGAGGGCATCATGCTGCAGCTAGTCGCCGAGGCGGGGCTGTCATCCGAGATCCAAATCGACAGCGCAGGCACAGCCGCCTATCACGTCGGTAAAGGCGCAGACCCGCGCAGCTTCCAGACAGCCAAGAGGCGCGGCGTGCACCTACCGAGCGTTGCGCGCGCATTCACGCAGGCGGATTTCGCACGCTTCGACTACGTGCTCGCCATGGACACCGAGAATCGCGAGAACCT
>CAZEWA010000393.1:1981-4246 GCA_964515685.1 uncultured Polyangiales bacterium
TAGAACCTAGTCGCTGAATGGCGGCCGGAGTTCCGAGGGAAGCTTACCATCCAAGGGAGGACGCGGAAGCGCACCGGGAGGCCGAGGGAGTTTGGAGCTCGCCTCCATACCTCCGGCATCGACTCCAGCATCCGATTCGTCGTCGGGCGTGGAACCATCAGGCTTGAGCCCGGAGTCCTCTTGTGCGTCGTCGTCGGGCGCGCGATTCGAGTTCTTCTCGGTGCACGCGCACAACATCAAAAAGGAAAGTGCGAGGATGCAGTGTTTCATGGAGCGCTCCTCGCTTCTCAGTACTTGACCCAGATTTCAGTGCCTGGATGAATCGCGTCTAGCAGCTCGGACTCGGCGTCTGCCTCGATGAGCTTCACGGTCTCTGCATTGACGCTGTAGGCCTTGTTACCCGCCCACACAATCTCAGCGTCGCGGAAGACCGTGAAGTCGTGCACGTGCTCGTTGACCATGTACTTGTTCCAACCGGGTGCGCGCGTCGGGAGAATGAAGAGTGAGGGCGCAGCACCCTCTTCGCTGACGCTTTCACTCCCGTGATCGTGCGAGCCGCCCACTGCGGTCCAGCGCGCTTCGAGCGTGGGCTCACCATCGACATCCAAACAGGTCTGGACGGTCGGGAAATAGAGCGTCGTAAACGGCGCCGCGGGCAGCTTCACGCGCACGACAAACTTGTAGAAATGCGTGTCGCCGGGATGGACGGCCTCCTTGGAAGTGCGAGTCCATGTCACCGTGGTGGTGCGATCGACATTGCTGACGGGCACAGCCGGGCCGAACACGTTGTCCATCGGACGCGGCGGCGCAGGATGGGCGGGCGCTGCAACTTCAGGATTGAACTCTGCAGGCAGCGTCACCTGCACTTCGTAACTGTCCGTTCCCTCACAGCCGTGGGGCACGTTCAAGTTGAGCTCTACCGTCGTGCCCGCTAGCGCTGGGCCGACCACCGTGGCGGTCACGTGCGCATGCGCGACGCCACTCACCGAAAGACCACTCAGAACAAGCAACGCCTGCAGACCATGTACACGCACGATGACCTCCGACCTATCTTGCAGTCGTTCATAGGTGCTTTCGTGCGTTCAAGGAATGCGGCACGTTGTCGCACAACACCCGCCTGCTACTCGCGTCGGCCTGGCCAAACGATGCGCCCCGGTGCACCCTGCTGGCCCTGCTCCGTGTGACACGTATTGCAATCCCCGTTTTGCTGCAGACTCTGCATGGTGGATTCAACGTCTCCGACCACCACGCGTGCCCGGTAAGGCAGAGGAAACCCGGGTTCACGGGCTTTCGAAATGAAATTGCCAGCTGCGTTTGGTAAAAGCGTGAGCGCTATCTCACCGGCTGCGTTGAGAATCTCGATGCGGGCCCCCTCTGGAGGCGGGCTATTGCAGAGGTCTTGCTCGTGTCTGCTTCCGAACACCGTTCCACTAAAAAAGTACGCCAGCTCCGGAGCGCTGCGCACGTGGCACGAGCGACACGCCAGTCCGGGATTCATCTCGGCACTCGGCGCATCGCCGCCAAGCCAAAAGCTCTGACTCTCGCATGTTACTTCGGCTTGGAGTGGCGGCACCGCGGCGTCTTCAAGAATCCCACTGTCAGAGAGGGGCGCGGGGCTCGCCGCATCTGCTTCGGTGGCTCCGTCCATGCCGCCATCCACAGGTAGAACATCGGCAGGCCCCGCAGGGCTCGGCTCGTTGGCACAAGCCGCGTTCGACACGAAGAGCCCCAGTATGAGCCAAACTTTGGTCATCGCCATGGATCTGCAAAGCGAGGGTCACTTAGGAAAGTGCCATCCGTAAGACTCTCCAAGAACGCGACCAAGTCCGCTTTTTGTTGCGGCGTAGCCTCGAAGCCCAGGACGAGCTCGCTCTTGTACGGGTTGTCACTGCCTACGCCAACATACGGGCCAGTGGTAAGGGTGCGTCCCCCCGCGGCGTAGTGCTCGACGACCTCTGCCAGCGTGGCAATCGAACCGTCATGCATATACGGCGCTGTGACTCCGATGTTGCGCAAGGTGGGTGCACGAAATCGCCCCATGTCTTCCGCGCGCTGTGAAACCTCGTTTATCCCGGTGTTCGGCGCTGGGTACGCGCCTTGTCCATCGATGTTGTACAGGCCCGTGTTGTGAAACTGTGCGGGCGCGTCCGCCTTACCGATGTATCGAATGGAGTCCGCGAAATTGAAGCCACCGTGACAATGGAAACACTCGAAGGGGTGTCCGTTGAACAACTCGAAGCCGCGCTTTGCTGCGCTCGAGAGTGC
>CAZEWA010000394.1:0-4202 GCA_964515685.1 uncultured Polyangiales bacterium
TTCAGGAGCCGCAGCACTCGCTCGTTGGCCAAAAGCTGAGGCCTATCGAGATACGCCCGCTCGAATACGAGCTCAGCTACCTGTGCGTTGAATTCGAGCTCAGCCGCGCCAAACACACGTTGATAGTCCGCAAGGTGATCGGGTGGAGCGTACGGAAGGCGTACGCAGATGGGGTCTGCCCGGCGGCCCACAAAGCCACGCGCTGTGCTGACCACAAGCGACAGACAGAGCTCCACTGCCAAGCGCGCAAAGACAGGACTCGTCTTGGGAGTATGATATTGGAGCTGCGCCGTCGACCCTTCTTCACGGAGGCTCAAGGTTCCGTGGCTCACGATGAGCGGCATGTAACGCTGCGCTTCCGAAAGGGCTGCGCGCAAGGTCGTACAGTGCACAAAGAGCGCGCCCACCAGACTCACCATCTGCGGTGGCACCTCAGCTCCCCAACGCAGCGCGAGGCCCGGCTCTCGCGTCAACCGAACAGCTGCGAGCGTCGCGCGGATCAGGGCGTCTGCGTCGATGAAGCCGCGGGTTTGCTCGAGCAGCTCGAGGGGCAGCTCTGCCTCACGCAAAAGCTCATCCGCCGAGATGCCCCTGTCGCGAACACAGGCACAGAGACCACGCAGCAGAAACGGGGAAACCAGCATCGCTTACCTCGCCCGCGACACTACGGCTGCATTTTTCACGCAGCC
Organism: uncultured Polyangiales bacterium; assembly: GCA_964515685.1. Taxonomy (GTDB): domain Bacteria; phylum Myxococcota_A; class Polyangia; order Polyangiales; family DASUME01; genus DASUME01. Next base: position 690 of record CAZEWA010000394.1, read on the forward strand.
ATGACCTGCGAGTCCGCCTGAATGACAGGTGTCCCTGGCCAGGAGAGGTTCCTGGCCCTGTTGCGGAGTTTTTTCGCGTTCAACACGCCCAAATGGGCCATGTGGGATGGCTGGCCGCCTATCAGGAGCCTGGTAGTCTAGGCACGCCTTCACCGGGGCGTACAACGCACCTAGAGCCCATGAGCACAACCGAGCTGCGCGTAACCCAACATACAGGCCACGTCCTTGTCGACGTACATGTCGTACCCAGGGCGTCGCGCTCTAAACTTCTAGGTGTCCACGATGGAAGGCTCAAAATCTCACTGGCTGCGCCTCCAGTAGACGGCGCCGCCAATGAAGCCTTGGTCAGCTTCATGGCCAAGCTCTTGAGCGTACCCTTGCGCGACGTCACGCTCGCTCGCGGGGAAAGTAGCCGCCAAAAGCAGCTGCGGATCCAAGGCGTCACGGTGGAGCAGGTGCGAGCGCTCGGGGTCCTTCCCTAGGTGCTTATCCCCATCACTCAGCTTTCTCGGCGCTCCGCCGACTGCGCCTCGATGGCCTCTGTCGCTTCCGACAGGCTCACTCCGTACTGCTCGCGATAGCGCTTAATCAGCTCAATCTTGTTGAGAGCCGGGGTCGATGCTGGGGGTCTGAGGCTCGCAGCTCCGGTTCCGCGTCGTCGCGTCACCCAGAAATAGCCCAGCAGGCCCGACACAAAGATGGCCACCACGATGGCAGGCATCCACAGCGTTACTTGATTGTCCACGGAAGGATTATCCCCGAACTCTCGGGTTTGTCACCCAGGTACGCACCAGACGGTGCTGCCTTGTACACAGTGGAGGTGACCACGGCCGTCCCTAGCCCAAAGCGGCGCGTACGGCCTCTCGCGACTCGTAGACATTGCGCGACGGGAGCTCGAGCACGCTCAAGAAGCCTCCCATACCGCATCCCGTATCCAGTCCAAAGACGGCTTCGCCTGCGAACAGGTCCGTGGGATCGTCGGGGGTGTGCTGCGAGAGCTCTTGCGGCAGCTGGGTGGTGGCGCTGTGGCCGAACACCACGGGTTTTCCCCTGTAATTCTTGAAGAAACTCTGCGTACGCAGCCAGAGCAACACGACCGGATCTTTCACTTCACTCGGGTGAAGAAAGCGACCGTTCTCTTCGGGCACACCTGCATGCACATAGATCGCATGCGAATCTTCGTAGTAGTAGGGCAAGGTCCGCATCCACGCGACGACCTCGGGCGGGAAGAACCCACCCGCAAAGAGGCGCTCCGCTTCGTTGGCCGAGGGGAACTCCCCTTCGTGGGGAATCGCGCCACGTTCGAACGAGCGCATCGTCGCCAGGCAACCATTCTGCGGAGGGAACACGAACTCATCCCATCCACGGTCAATGACCCTGAGCCACGCGTCCTCGTGGTTCCCCCGCAAGCAGACCACCTTCGCCGGGCCTTCCTCCTGAAGGATGCGTAAGTGCTCGATCACCTGCGCAGAATGCGGGCCGCGGTCGAGATAGTCGCCCACGAACACCATGGTATCGTGCGCCGTAAGTTCGGGAAGCTTGTTGAGCACGCGAAGCAGGTGCTCGATTTCCCCGTGGATATCTCCGATAGCAAAGGTGCGTCCCGACATGGGCAGTAGTGTACAAGATGCGTGCCCGAATAAACCACGATGTTGGAGACTTTCGTCGGCTCAACTCACATCCGTTGTTACACTCAAGAGTGCCAATTCTTCGCCTCTTCCTCACCTCGTCCTTGCTATTGGCAGCCTTGCCTGCGTGTACCAAGCGCATGGCAGCTCCGGGCAATGGACCATCTGAATCTCAAAAAAGCCCCGAGGTCGCCGAAGTTGATGGCATCAAGGCCCAGGCGCTTGCCGCGACGGGAGGCGCCAAAATCGGTACCAACCTCGACGGCCTGGCGGATTGGAGTGAGGATTGGGCCTTCGTCGATGGCTTCAAGCGCTCGCGCACGTGGATCTCGGGCACCGCAGAAACGTTTGACGACGGTCGAGACATCGCGGTGGACAAGCACGGCTGGGTCACTTCGCTGCGTAAAGGGCAAGTCGCGCGCACGCTAATGTTCTGGGACGCCCACTACCCCAGTGGAAACTACGTGATTCTCTACGACGGCAAAGGCAGCTTTACTTCGCAGCCCTTTCACTCCGTCGTCGAGTCCCAGCCTGGCCGCCGGGTGCTGCAGGTTGACAGCACGAAGGGTGGCATCGAGATCATTCTGACCGAGATCGACCCTAGCGACCCCATCCGCAATATTCGCGTCATCATGCCGGGAGGCGCCTGCGCGAACGACGCGGCTCAGTACTGCGACGCAGGCTCACCGTGCAGCGAAGGCGTGACGTGCAACGGCTTCGAGGAACACTACAAAACGCAGGTCTTTCACCCAAAGTTTCTCAAGCGTATCGCCCCGTACACGAGCCTGCGTTTCATGGATTGGATGTACACCAACGGGTCCGCGCAGGAACGTTGGGAGGGGCGTCCACGGCCCGAGGATGCGCGCTACCAACAAGGCGCTCCGATCGAAGTGATGGTCGCGCTCGCAAACCAGCAGAAGCAAGATCCGTGGTTCACGCTGCCACACCGCGCCGACGACAACTATGTGCGTAAGTTTGCCGAGTACGTACGAGACAACCTTGCCCAGGAGCGCAAGGTGTATCTCGAGCACTCCAACGAGGTGTGGAACGGGCAATTCACCCAAGCGCAATTCGCGGTAGAGCGGGGACGCGCGCTGAAGCTAGGTCCGTCCGACTTCGAAGCACAACTCCAGTACCATGCTCGAAGAACGCGCGAAATCGCGAAAATCTGGACGGATGTCATGGGGCCCCAACGAAACCGGCTGGTGCGCGTGCTGGGTTCGCAGGCCGCAAACCCATGGACCGCAGAGATGATGCTCGATTTTGAAGACACGAAGAGCCACGTCGATGCGATAGCCATTGCGCCTTATTTTGGAGGGCATTTCGGCACCGAGGAACAGGCTTCCCGCGTGTCGAAGCTCTCCCTGGACGCGTTCTTCAGCGAGCTGCGTAGCGTGGCGCTGCCCGAGACCAGCACCTGGATTACGCAAAACGCAAAGGTGGCGAGAGCCCGCAATGTCTTGCTCCTCGCATATGAGGGCGGCCAACACCTGACAGGCGTGGGCCCGGCCGCCACCGAAAATGCCGCGCTCAACTCGCTGTTCGACCGCGCCAATCGCGACCCGCGCATGGGCGAGCTGTACAGTAGCTATCTCAACACCTGGCGCGACCAGGGCGGCGGCCTGTTCATGCATTTCGTAGATTGCGCGGGTCCTAGCAAATGGGGGCGCTGGGGGGCCCTGGAATGGCTTGAACAACCCCGCGAACAGGCGCCCAAGTTCGATGCGCTCATGCGCTACATCGAAGCTGGCAAGTATTGAGCGCTAACGCGGCGTTGTGTCCGCTCCCTCACACGCCTGTCCTTTACGGAATAGGCCCTTCTTTCGCGACCCTACATAGGGCATGCTGCCCCTGCTTGTAGCGAGGGAGTAGCCATGGAAGCGCG
>CAZEWA010000395.1:0-4195 GCA_964515685.1 uncultured Polyangiales bacterium
ACATCACGGGGATGCTGGTGCGGAGCTTCTTCGACCAGAAGAGCTGGGGCGAGATAACGTTGCAGGTGATCATCGACCAGTACGCCCACCAGTAGGGACCCGTGGCGCGGTTGATGAAGACGTAACGCTCGTACGGGTTGCCGGAGTACCAAGCGATGAAGAACTCCATCGCGTAGGCGTAACCAACCAAGGTTCCCGTCAAGAGCATGATCTTATTCATCAGCTCGAGGTGCTTCATGGTGACGAGGTCCTGCAGACCGAACACGCTTCGGGCGATAAGCAGGAGCGTCATAACCATCGCGAAACCGGAGAACACGGCACCCGCAACGAAGTACGGCGGGAAGATGGTGGTGTGCCAGCCAGGCATAACGCTGGTAGCGAAGTCGAAGCTAACCACCGAGTGAACCGAAAGAACCAGGGGCGTAGAGATAGCCGCGAGGATCAAATAGGCGCGCTCGTAGTTGCGCCAGTGACGGTTGGATCCGCGCCATCCGAACGCGAACACGCCGTACACGGTCTGCCGGACCCGACTCGTCGCACGGTCTCGCAAGGTAGCGAAATCTGGGATGAGGCCGGTGAACCAGAACAGCAAGGACACCAAGAAGTAGGTGCTGACCGCGAACACGTCCCAAAGGAGCGGGCTCTTGAAGTTGGGCCAGAGACCCATCTGGTTCGGGATGGGTAGCATGTAGTACGCGTGCCACATACGGCCGACGTGGATGCCGGGGAAGATCAACGCGCACATAACCGCGAAGATCGTCATGGCTTCCGCGAAGCGGTTGATCGACGTGCGCCACTTCTGCCTGAACAGGAAGAGGACTGCAGAGATCAGCGTTCCGGCGTGACCGATACCGATCCACCAAACGAAGTTGGTGATGTCCCAGGCCCATGCAACGGGGCTGTTGTTACCCCAGGTACCGATACCAACCCATGCCAAATAGGCGATGGCGATACCGAGCACTCCCGTGAAGGAGGCCGCAAGGATGAACAGGATCCACCAACCGCGAGGCGCGGCGGTTTCAGTGACCCGACTCACCGAGTCGGTAATCGACTTGTTCGTTGTGCTCTCGGGCAAGAGCAAGCTCTCGCCGATGGCTGAGATAGGACGGTCGCTCATCCCTGCATCTCCGGGTTCGGATTGCGAATCTTGGCTAGGTAGCTCGTGCGCGGCTGGGTGCCGATTTCAGGCAAGAGCTTGTATTGACGGTCGAGCTTATTCAGCTTCGCTACGCGGCTCGACGGATCGTTCAAGTCACCGAAACTGATGCAACCCGAGGGACATGCCTGCTGGCAAGCCGTCTTGATGTCACCGTCACGCAGCTTTCGGCCGTCGCGACGAGCAGCAATCTTCGATTCCTGAATGCGCTGCACGCAGTAGGAGCACTTTTCCATGACACCGCGCATGCGCACCGTAACGTTCGGATTGAACTGCATGCGGACGGTTTCAGGGATCTGGCCTGCGTAGTCGAGGAAGTTGAACCGACGCACCTTGTAGGGGCAGTTGTTCATGCAGTAGCGCGTACCGATGCAGCGGTTGTACGCCATATCGTTGAGGCCTTCGGGGCTATGTGCAGTCGCGTTGACTGGACACACGTTCTCGCAAGGAGCCTCTTCGCAGTGCTGGCAACCCACCGGCTGGAACGCGATCTGCGGTTCGTTTTCGTTGTCGCCAACAAAGTAGCGGTCGAGTCGGAGCCAGTACATGTCGCGTCCGCGCGCAACCTGCTCCTTACCAACGACGGCGATGTTGTTCTCCGCTTGGCAAGCAACAAGGCATGCGTTGCAACCACTGCAAGAGTTGAGGTCGATGACCAGCGACCAACGCTGACCGTCGTACTTGACCTCTTCCCAGAGCGGAAGCGTGCTCAAGGTGGGCGACTTGAAGTCCGCGAACTGCGGGTTCTTCTTGTACTCCTCGAACGTGGCATCGAGGGCAATTGGGCGCCCTTCCATGCTGTGCGTTTCCTGGGTCTGCGAGACCTTGTAACGCTTGCCCGTCTTCTCGATGCTGAATCCGTCGGCGAAGCCGAAGCCTTGCGTAGTACGCAGCGGGTAAACGTTGAAGCCCACGTTCGAACCATGGCGACCCGCTTGCGGGCGACCCCAGCCGAGGTGGAGCGTCACTGCGTTCTCGGCCTGACCGGGAAGCACCCAAACCACAACCTCTACCGCCGCACCGCTCTGGTTCTTGACGCGAACGAGATCGTAGTTTTCAACGCCGATGGCCTTGGCGGTTTGCGCGGAGATGTAGGCTGCGTTGTCCCAGCTGATGCAACTGAGGGGATCGGGCAGCTCAAGCATCCAGGTGTTGTTCGCGTGGCGTCCGTCGTACAACGCCGGATCCGCCGCGAAGTTCACTTCGATGTTGTTCGGGCCAAGCGCTGACTTCGGCGCAGGGAGCCCAGCCAATGCCTGTCCCAAAGACTCTTCCGACAGCGCGGCCTCGGGGAGAGGCTGCGAGGAAAGCTCACGCACCAAACCGAGGTGCAGCGAAGCCTTCCAACGCTGTTCGAAGTTGTCGCCACTCAGCAGCTCGCGCGCCGTAGTGCGCACGAGAGCGTGCCCGCGCCAGAACGAAACGCCGCTAAAGAGCGCAAGGATCTCAGCATCGGTCCGGCCACCACGCAAGGGCGCGATGAGCGGCTGCTGGACGCTGTAGGTTCCTTCGGAAGCGCGAAGATCGCCCCAGCTTTCGAACTGGTGTGCACGCGGCACGTGCCAGCTCGTCTGAAGCGAGGTCTCGTTGCGGAAATCCGAAAGGTGAAGGCTGGTTCCGGCCTTTGTGAGCAGCTCAGCAAACTTGAGGTCTGCAGGTGCATCGATGACAGGGTTACCACCGAGGATGAGCAAGGTATCAACCTGGCCAGCCTGGATTTCCTTTGCCAGCTCTGCGATGCCCGCCGTGGCTCCGACCACGCTCGTATCCAGCGAACGATGAAGCTGTACGGTGCGACCCACGTTGCCGAGCGCATGGTTGATGGCGAAACCAAGCGCATGGACCGCCGCAGGCTGGCGGGTTCCCACCACGACCACAGAGCGACCGCGCGCCTGGGTAGCGCCGATTTCCTTGGCGATGGCCTTGACGGCCGCCTCTGCGCCAGCCGGTGCCTTGGCACCTTGGGCAGCGGCGCGGAGCGCGGCGCTCGTGCCTTCGTCGTCGGCCTTGATCGCGCCCTGAGCGATGAGCTCAGCCGCAAGCGCCTTGAGGAAAGCGCCCATGTCACGGGCGGCAAGCCTGATGCGATGGTCTGCCGAAGCACCTGTGAGCGTGAAGCCAGGCTCCAAGGCGTACAGGCGGTTCATGCTATCGCCCGGCGACGTCAGTCGACGACCATCCGAGAACTCGCGGGAAGCGCGCACCGAACCGGGCTCATTGCCCAGGAAGTCCGCGTCGACCGAGACCACCGTCGTTGCGCGACGGTAGCTGTAGCTGACGTCCAGCGCCTGCCCGAACGCCGCTGCTGCGCCTGCCTTGCGATCGGCAGAGCTGACGGGCTCGTAGGTGTAGACCTTGGCTTCGGGGAACTTCGCGAGGAACTCACGCTGCGTACGCAGGAACGTGGGCGACTGCGAGGGCTCCGCAAGCACGCGAAGCTTTGCGCCGCGCGATCCTTCCGCCTTCTTCGCAAGTGCCGCGAAGGCCGCGTCGAAATCCGCGAAGGTAGCGTCGTTGAGGCCGCCATCGGCCTTCTGCGCAGGAGCCGGCGAACGGTCTGGATCGTACAGATCCAAGATGCTTGCCTGGCTGAAACCGTCGGTACCACCGAGGCTCGTGGGGTGCTGCGGATTGCCTTCCACCTTGGTCGGACGCCCTTCGTGGGTCGTGACCAGAACGCCGAGCACATCGCCTGCTGTGCGCACCGCCGTGGCGTAACGCAGGGCTACGCCAGGAACGATGTATTCAGGCTGCTTGGTGAAGGGGAGGATCTTCTCCTCTGGACGACGTACGCAGCCCTCGAGTCCGAGTAGCGCACCCGCTGCGCCCGCCACGCTCATGAATGTGCGACGGTCGACAGAGAGAGAAGAACCTTGGACGTCCGAGGCGTCGAAGCCGTGAGGGAACTCGGCGACTGCGCGCTGCTGGAATCCCTCCGGATCGGCCTTGGCTTCTAGACTCGTCCAGAAGACCTTGCCGTCCTTGGCAGGTTTAGAGAACTGATAAGGCTTACGCTTGCTCATCGGTGACACCCCGAGC
>CAZEWA010000396.1:0-2724 GCA_964515685.1 uncultured Polyangiales bacterium
GCAAGGAGCTGACCGCCGTGCGCGCGGTGGCGAGCCCGTTGAAGATGCCTTGAGAGGCAAGCGGCTCGAACGACACCGCAGCATCTCCACACGAAAACCAGCCATCGCCGCAGGCGGAAACGAGGCGAGCGCCGCGCGCGTCAGAAGCCCGCAGCGCAGACCAACTCAAACGTTCACTCTGAAGAGCCGGTGCCAGCACAAGACTCTCATGCAAACGACGCCGCCACGCCTCAGGGTTACGTTGGAGGTTCGCGGCCAAACGAGGCGTCGTGTGAAAGGCCGCGAGAGCGCGCCCGTCAGGTAACCATGCGCCGTACCAGTAGCCGTCAGATCTGGACTCGATGAGCGTGCTGTCGAGTGGTGGGACAGACTCACTTGCAGGCACGGAGCCGAGCGCCCACAACGAGACGTGCTTGGGCCCCGTCTCATAGTGGCCGCCGAGTCTGCGCGCGAGGTATGAGCTCCTACCTGTGGCGTCGATCAGAAAGCGGCTCCGCAAAATCTGGCCCGCGCACGTTGTGAGTTCGTAGCCGCCTGCACACCGCGCGACTGCGCGCACCCGCGCATCCACACGACGGCATCCGTGGGCATAGGCTTGCTCACGGAGCGCTTCGTCGAATGCCGTGCGCAGAAGTCGCAGCCCACCCCCTCCTGGCTGACCGAGGAAGTCGCGCTGCACCGGCTGTGCCCCCCACGCAGAGATCACGCTCCTGATCCTCCGATGGGGAGCCTCTGTAGCAAGCACGGGCAGATCGAGCTGCTGCAGGATGCGGGCGCCAGCAGCCGGCAAGGTCTCGCCTATTTTACAGTCGAGATCCCCCACGCGATCGATCAGGCTAACCGACAGCCCCGCACGGGCCAGCAGCACCGCGGCTACGGCTCCGGCGGGTCCAGCCCCTACGACGCTGACATCGGCCACATTCACCTCCTGCGTGATCTCATGCGCCGAGCCTCGGCGAGATGTGCCTCATCGCCCCAGCCTGCCTCCTCGAGCCGCGTCATCGGACGCGCCAGCTTGGCTGCGGCCAGGAGCGCGTGCTTACGCGCCTCAGGCAGGGCTTCCACGTAGATCACCGGCGGAAACTCAGGGTCGTCCGTGACGCCAGGACGCGCCTCGACGATGCCTTGCGCGCCGAAGTCTGCGATCATCTTCTCCATGCGCTCGGGTACCGAATTCGCGGGAGGCGCGTCGATGAAGCGATACCAGCTCGCGCGGCGCGAGAACGCCTCGATGCGCTCAGCCCGCGGCTTGCTCGCGTCGATCACGATCTCGTAGTCGGCCTGGGTCAGCACCGTATTTGGAACGCGCGCGGGCCAGAACGAGGGCAGATAGAGGTCATAGTCAGGGTCGTACCCGGAGCGACAGTACGCCGTGTCGCCCTGCCATGGCAGCCCCATCCAACGCGTGAAGTCGCCCGGACGTTGCGCGTGCAGCGGGCCGTTCAGAGAGAGCGCTTTCTCTTGTGTCAACTCGGCGCCATAGTCAGGCAGAGGGGCGTCGGCCTGAGCATGGCGTATGCGGTACGGCTTGTCGTACATCGTCGCGTGCCGCACGGGCCACGTGACCTCGCACCCTGGATGGAAGGCATCCGCCAGACAGAAGTGAAGGGCCGCCTGGTCGAGCATGGCGGGCTGCTCCGCAAGCGGAACGTCACTTATCGACTTGGGGGCCGCTTGAGACGGGGACTCGAAGTCCGCCTCGAACATGCCCTTGGCCCAACGTTGGAGGTGGAGCTGCTGCAGCGAGGGCAAGGCGAGCATGATGTTCGGTTGTACATCCATGAGCTCGCCGTTGAAGTCATCCCCGTACAGCCAGGGCCAGGTGCGCGGCTCGTTGGCCTTCGCGTTCTTCGGACGAAAAGCGTTCAGCATCTGCTGCCGAAGCTCGGCGTAGGGGTCGCTCCCTGTTTCACGGTTGGGGGCCTGTGCGAGCTTTCGGAGCAGCGCAGGATCGTCGAAGTTCAACGGGCCCGAGGCGCCGAACAACGCAGAGAAGCCTTTATTGACCCACTGCAGGTTGGTCAGGCGCTGCAGCTGGGGCAAGACATCTCGCGTAAACGACGTCTTCTCCGGGACCGAGAGCATGCCTGCGCCTACGTAGACATCGGTCAGAAGATCGTAGAGCGTCCGCCACCCGATCACATCGGGCGCGTAGTTAGGGGGAGCCACGACCACCCAAGCCGGATCCACCGGGATAGCCACGCCTGCGATGCTGACCTCAGCCGTCACGGGCCCGTCAGACACATCATCGTACCAATCATCGGCATTGTTGAATGTGTCAGGATCGTCAGGGTTGTACGGTGGTTTGCCCGAGGGGGATTGGGACTTCCCGTGACCGCCGAGCACCAGCAAGCGCCCGGCCGCATCCGTCTGGATCTCCCCGAGCGGAACGAGCTCGCCTTTGAACTTACCTGTGTCGAATGCATACTCAGGTCCACCCGAGATCGAAGCACCAGAAATGCTGCGAGGTCCAGGGTCGATGACGAGCGTCTGACGCTCCTTGCCCTTGACATCCTTGTTGCGCAGCGGGACGCTGAGGTCCGCCGTCTCCGGGATATCCATCGCGGTGATGAATCGATACCAAGCGGCCTTACTGTTGGCGAGATGGGCGGTCCATACGATATGTGCACTGTTGGCGGTTAGCTCGGAGACCACCTCGCCTGCCGCGTTGTACCCGTAGACGCGGAAGCGCGCGGCTTGGCGTTTGAGTGCGCCCTCTTCGTC
>CAZEWA010000396.1:2824-4195 GCA_964515685.1 uncultured Polyangiales bacterium
TTCTCCCCGTAGGCGTCCTGACCCCGCGCCTTGATGTCCTGCTGCGGAAAGATCACGTCGGCCACGTGCACGTAGGGGCTCTCCGCTTCGGGCCAACGAACCGTGGCACGGTCGAGCGGCATGGTTTCCGGATTCGTTCGAAGCTGCACGCAGAAGCGAAACCGGGCCTCCCCTCGCGCGAGCCGACAGACGAGATCGGCCCCGAGGTAGGATGGATCGGCTGGCGCTTCGAGCGGCGCCGGCACCTCGATCGTGGGTTCAAGCTTGTACTTGACGAAGCGCTCGTCTCCGAATGCGAACGGCAGACCGCTGTAGTACGGAGAGGCGAGCAGTGAGCCTACGGGCTTCGCCATCTCGTCGAGAATCTCAGCCGTTTTGGGGTGAGCCTTCAAATACGGATCGTAGTCTCCATCGACCACGCCTGCCTTGGTGAACTCACACATGTCCTTCGCAGTATCGACGAAGAACACGTCCATGTTCTGCAGAATGAAGTCGAACGTGATCGCATCCTTCTGGCCAAAGATCTTGGGCGTCGGTGTGTCGTAGAGCTTGAGCCCAATGCCCAAGGTGCTCTTGTAGTCGGTCGAGGTGGGAGATGTGTCGGAGGAGAAGCGCGCCCAGAGCGGATAGCTGCCGCCCGCAAAGATCCCTACGCGGAGCTCCTTCGGCAAATCTGGACGAACCTGAAAGACGCCTTCCGCGACGCCGTGCGGCTTCCAAAAGACGGGCCGCTTCGCTGGGCACTGGCCGGCGTCGATACGGCCCTTCTGGACCATCCCAACGAACATCTCGACGAGCCCCGCGTCTGGGTCTGCACATGTTACGCAAGGCTTTGAGTCCGACACAGCCTTCGGTTCCGTCATTCTTCCCTCCACTTTTCAAAAATGCGACGCGCGGGGCAGACAGCGCGATACGCGCCGAATCCTTGTCGCGGCCCGTCAACTTAGGGGGCCAAGTCTGCACGCAGTGTCACGATTATCGCAAACTTTTTTCTCTTTCTCGCGCGTAAAGGAGCGTGAGATCGCAAGGGTTAGCGAGCCGAAGACAAGGCAGCTTGCAGTGGCAAGTGGCGTCCTCGTGTTACGTCGGTCCACACTGACCTTTGAGCGACCTGAGTGTCTATGGGAAAAGTCCCTGGATGCAGTGGGGGCCGAGTACGCGACGTGGCGATTCGGGCGCGGCAATGGCGGGTTGAAGATCTTCCCGCTCTAACCGCTAGGCTCTGAGTTCGTGGATGGGGGAGGCCAGGTGCGTGGAAAACAAGCACACCGAATCTAGGCCTGGAGCGCTATAGTTGGCATCAGTGAGGCCCCTCTGCACATGACGACCGTGAACTGTCCACACTGCGGAAAACGCGTTGCTAGGGTGGCG
>CAZEWA010000397.1:0-4175 GCA_964515685.1 uncultured Polyangiales bacterium
GATCACGAACCTGTAGACGGGAAGTACCCTGTAAGGCTATGGGACGAGGGAGACGTAATCGTGGATCGACAGGAGATCAGTGTGCCGGCCACTTCTCGTCCAGACAGCTACTCGTTCTATGTGGGTTTCTATCGTGGAGAAACCCGGCTCAAGGTTTCCGAAGGTGCACAAGACGGCGCAGACCGTCTGCGTGCAGGTACGCTCGAAGTTCGATGACGCTCAGAGACAAGCGGGAGGTTCGCGTGGAAACGCTTCAAGAACACGGCGTGCAAGATGGCGACAACGCCGAGCCCGCGAAGACCGGCATCGAACGTCGCCAGTTCGAGCGCTATGAGACCTCGATCTCCGTCGACTACTCCAATGGCGAAACTTTTCTGTTCTCCTACATTCAAAACATCAGCGAGATGGGAATTTTCATCCGCTCTGATGAGCCGCTGCCCATTGGCACCCGCCTTCAGCTCAAATTTACGCCCGAGGGTCAGGATTCCATCGAATTGGACGGCGAGGTAACCTGGGTTAACCCGTTCCGCCCGTTCGGCGACAATTTGAATCCCGGTATGGGCGTGCACTTCAGCGACCTGAACGCCGAGATGCGCGAACGCATCGTTTCGCTCGTTCGCACGGTGGCGTACCTACGCAGCGGAGAAAACTGAGGCACGAAGCACGAGCCTCGCCGCCGTCGCTCAGCGCACCGCGTACGCGTCACCATCGAAACCGAAATCCCGCCCGCGGCGTTCGTCGCCGGCATACGAAAGTCGCGCCCAGGGTAACGGCGGAGGTCTTCTGCGGCCCGGAAGACGCGGCGGGCGCCCCACCAGGGAGCGAGCCAAAAAGCGGCGGTCAACGTCGCTGAGGTATTGAAACACGAGTCCCATGCCCGCTGGCCAGGGGTCCAACCTGCGGCGCCATAATCCGACTCGCGCTACCTCCGCGACGGCCCAAACCTGTTCTCCTTGGCGCGCTCCCGGGGGAACAAAAGAAAGTACAAGCTCCTCGCCCGGCTCGAGCGCGTACGGTGTATCAAGCCATACGCCCTCGTTCGAAAGGTCCGAGGCCGACAAAGCAATCAAGCCATCCCACAAGTCACTTTGAAGTGCGCATTCAAGCTCGACTGCACGTCGCAGGCTGCGTCGGTTCCCAAGATGAGTTTGCACTCAGCGCACTCCTCGGTGGTTTCTCCACACAGAACCACCATGAAGTACATGCTACGCGCACTTCCCGAACAGGCCAACGAAAGCGCAAAACAAAGCGCTTTTCAGCTCAAAACCACGCTTTGGGAGTGTTCGAGGTTGTAGCGATTGTGGGCCCAATGCCCCGGAATCGCACGGACGCGAGCGCCTTCGAACTCATACACCCAGAGGCCTTCACGCCCGCGATGGGTCGTACTGCCCGCGCAGAACAGCCACGGGTGCTCTGCATTGGGCGCGTGGTGGAACCTGTGGTGGATATGGCCGTGCAGCAGCGCGGTACGCGGCCTAGTGGCGCACGTCGCGAGCAGCTCTGCTGCGTTGATGAGCCCGTGATGCGCAGAATCCGGGGTCCCGTCGCGCCGCAATATGCCGTAGTGCGTGATCACGAAGACCCAGCGGCCAGACAGCGTGGGGTGTGCGAGTGCGCGCTCAAGCGCGTCGATCTGTGCCTGCGGGATGATACCCGCGGATGAAAACGGATTGGGATTGGGGCGCGCGCTGTTCACCCCGACGACAGCAAACCCGTCACCGACGAGCCGCACGAACGGAAAGCCAGCGTCGACCACAAGCTCCGGTACATCGTTGCGCATCGCGTCGCCGAAATGCCGGGCGAAGCGCGTCTGCCGCACGGCGTCCTGTAAGTAGAGGTCGTGATTGCCGGGAACCGCGCAGAAGCCTAGCGGCAGCTCGTAGAACGGCGTCATCGCACGCCGCGCCGACAGGTATTCCGCCTCCGTGCCGAGGGCCGTAAAATCGCCGGTGCTGATCGCGAAATCGACCTGCTCTTCCACTGCAAACTGCGCGAGAGCCTCGAGCTTTTGCGGCACATCCCGGAACAGCTTGCCGCGAGTTAAAAGCAGGTTACCTGCCGCAAGCAGCCGCTTTCCGAGCAGCTCAGAGGCAGGCATCGACGAAAACGACTCTTGTACATGCACATCGCTGAAGTGCAGAACGCGCATCAGGGGAACGTACCCAGGCCTTCAAGTCCGGCCCCTTCCGGGAAGCCGAATCGAAGGTTGAAGCACTGGATCGCCTGCCCAGAGGCGCCCTTAACCAGGTTGTCGATGGCCGCCTGGGCGATGACGCGGCCCGTGCGCTTGTCGACCGTGTAAGAGACGAAGCAGCGATTGCTACCACGCACCCATCCCGTATCAGGGTCGACGCCTGGATCGAGCACCGTGACAGACGGAGAGCCCTCGTACATCGCTCGAGCCAGCTCCGTGCAGCGCTCGCGGCTGATGTCCGCGGTCAGCTTGGCGTAGGCCGTGGCGAGGATGCCGCGGATCATCGGGACCAAGTGCGGAGTAAAAGTGATACAAACTGGACGCCCAGCGAGCCCGCTCAGCGTTTGCTCGATCTCGGGCGTGTGGCGATGCAAGCCCCCGACCTTGTATGCCCGAAAACCTTCGTGAACATGCGTGAAATGCGAGCTCTCGCTCAGGCTGCGTCCTGCTCCCGACGCCCCACTTTTCGCATCAACAATGATGCTTGCCAGGTCGATTGCATCGGCTTTTACCAGGGGAGCCAGCGCCAAAGTGCTGGCCGTCGGATAGCAACCCGGCACAGCGATGAGATCGGCCGTGCGGATCGCATCCCGCTCGAGCTCGCACAGTCCGTACACCGCGTTGGGATTGAGATCCGGAGCGCCGTGCTCTCCGTACCACTCTTGATAGACACTTAGGTCCTTGATGCGGAAGTCGGCCGACAGGTCGAAAACCTTCACACCGCGCGCGCGCAGTTCTCGAACGATGGGCGCGCTTGCTCCGTGGGGGAGACCGCAGAATGCAGCCTGGCAAGATCGGGCAATCGCATCCGCGTCGACTGCGACCACATCCTCCGAATACACCCCGTGCAAGCTCGGGATGACGTTCGAGATCTTCTGGCCGGCCTTGCCGTGCCCAGCCATGACCGCAACCTTCGCAAACGGATGCCCGTGGAGCAGACGGATTAGCTCGGCTCCGGTGTAGCCAGTGGCACCGACGACTGCGACTTGAACCTGGTCTTGCGTCATGCGAACTCCCCAAAACGAAAAACGCGCCACCAGGTCCCTGATGGCGCGCCGATCGAGAAACGTGTGCGTCGCGATTCAGCGCTTCGAGTACTGGAAGCGCTTACGAGCACCCGGACGGCCGGGCTTCTTACGCTCAACCTTACGCGAGTCACGCGTGAGGTAACCGGCGCGCTTAAGCGTCGAACGATAGTCGGGGCTCACGCTGAGAAGAGCGCGAGAAATGCCGTGACGCACTGCCTCGGCCTGCGCCGCGATGCCGCCGCCATGGACGTTGACTGTCACGTCAAACTGACCTTGCTTCTCGAGCACGTCGAAGGGCTGTCCCATGATCATGCGCAGCGTCTCCCGGGGGAAGTAATCCTCTGGGGTCCGACCGTTGATCACGATCTTGCCTTCGCCTGACTTGAGGAAGACGCGTGCTACCGCTGTCTTGCGGCGGCCGGTGCCGTAGTTCTTGCCGTGGATGATCGCCTGAGGCATCTGGGGTCCTATCTCTGCTTCTGCTTCTCAGCGTTGACCGTTCAAACCGCGAGCGGCTCAGGCTTTTGCGCAGCGTGCGGATGTGCACCGCCAGCGTAAACCTTGAGCTTGGTGGCCATCTTACGGCCGAGGGGATTCTTCGGAAGCATGCCCTTCACGGCATGCTCAATCGCGAGTTCGGGACGCTTGTCGAGAGCTTCACGGTAGGTGAGCTCGAGCATGCCGCCCGGACGACCGAGGTGACGGTGATAGAAGGTGTGGTCGAGCTTCTGCCCGGTCAGATGCACCTTCTCAGCATTGATAACGACGACGAAATCGCCGGTGTCGACATGCGGGGTGTATTCGGGCTTGGTTTTGCCACGGAGCACCGAAGCGATCTGCGTGGCAATGCGGCCGAGGGTCTTGCCCTGGGCATCAACCACGAACCAGCGGCGATTTACTTCCTCGGCCTTGGCGCTGAGCGTGCGCATCGTTACCTTCCGTCTCTCTTTGAG
>CAZEWA010000398.1:0-4174 GCA_964515685.1 uncultured Polyangiales bacterium
GGATCAAGCTCCTTGCTGCACGCTGCAGGCTTCGCATCGCACACGCCGGTCCCATCAGCCAGCCCCGCCTCACAGCCCATGCCGCCCGCAGCGACTTCATAATTACAAAACTCATTGGAAGCGCAGACTAGTCCCGCAAAACCGCCGCAGACCTTACCCGGCGTCTGCGCGGCGCACTCTCCCGAGCTGCGCACAGAAACCCCGCGCGCCTGCGCTTCACAGCTTGAGCCGTAGGTCTTTCCGTCGCATCCACACACCGGCATGTAGATGGCTGGGCACTGTCTTGGTCGCACCTGGCACTGGCCCTCGCCTCCATCCGTTTCACCGCACATCTGGTCGGCATAGGCGCAGTACTGCCGTACCGAACATGCGATGCCGCCGCAGCCGGTGACAGGAGGCGTACCGCTATCGCCGTCGCCCTCGGACCCGTCCCCATCGCCGCTCCCGCCGTCCCCGTCGCCCCCGGGCCCACCGCCATCGCCCTGGCCAGGCAGGTCGTTCGACACGCCTCCGTCGCCCGCATCGCCCCCTTCACCAGCATCGAGTACGAGGCCGCTCGGATCCGCGTTCGAATCGCCGCCACAGGCGGCTGCACCGAGAACGAGAGATAGGCTGAAGAGCCATGGAAGCGTGCGAGAGAGGGCAGGTCGCATAGTCTTAACTCCGCATCAGGCCTGGAACGTCTTTGCGGAGCATACCCTCAATCAGGCCAAAACCTGCTTTCCTGACTGCGTGGGCGCGCTGCGCTTCCAGCCCGTGCTGCAAAGATTTCGTGCCTTCGAAGCGGCGAGATGTTCCGCGTCCAGGCAAGACGCCTTGCTTACTGCGCCGACACGCGCGTGGCGACGTAGACTTGATTGTTGTATGCGTCTTCGCTTTTCACGCGCAGCGTCAACGTGTCGCCGGTTACGCAGTAGTCGATCGCAGGATCTATCATGCCAAGGCCGAAGACCACCGGGCCGTCGGCAGATACGAGCGTGAGATCGCTTCCCGCCGTGGAGTAGGTGCCTTCCGACGGGAGCTCCAAATCGCCGGAGGACGTGCTTTGCTCGCAGCGACCGCCCGTTATTTCGCCGCTCAACATGTCGCAGGTGTAGGGCGCACCGGTCAGCTTGCTGATCTCGTCCAAACACGCGATGGCGATGCTGAATGACGAATCGAGCACCAGCGTTTGATCGATGGCGTAGGCGTCGTCCGGACCGAAAGTCGCTGTGCCGCTGACACTCAGCGTGACACCCGACACGGTGTCGTCGCAGACAGCACCGGTCGAGCCGGTATCAGGAATCCCAAAGCTACCCGCGTATGCAGAGATGCATCCGCTCTGAAATTCCCACGTGCCCTGCAGTTCGCCACCGCAGGGACTGTAGTCGGCATCACACAGAATCACGCCATCCGTGTCACTCACTTCGGTCAAGAGCACTGTATAAAAACTGAAGTGCTTGGTATTCGCGCGGACCTTGCCGCCCTGCACCTTTGAGCTCGCGAGGACCTTCCACGTGCCCGCTTCTTCGTCGAGTTCCGCGACTTCCGCCCGGTGCTTCTTGTCGATGGTGACACCCTTCAAGTCGAACTCCAGCTCGACGTCCTTGCTGAAGGTCGTGCCCTTTGGGCCGAACTCGTAGACGTCGATCGCAACCTTCGTTTGCTGCGGATGCTGCTTCTTGCTCTGCACCTTGACCGTGAGGAGCGTGTCCTTCTCGAGCGCACCCGAGGGCACTTTTACTTTCACGGCTCCGACCGCTAGGGCCCCGCCCTTTTCAGCCTGAACCAAGGCCTCAGCCGACTCACCGACGAAACTTTCGGGTCCACTTTTCCCGCTATCGTCACCGCACGCGCCCACGAATACGACCGCGCAGCTAACCGCCATCGCGCCAAATGCCCTCGAAAATCGGTTCATGTAAGGTGCCCCTTTTTGCCCCAGTCACGCTCGGTGCTGGCAAGCTCTGGCCGCAGTTTCCCGCCGATGCGCGCAGGCTGCAACTGACTGGTGTACGCCCGCGCAGGCGAGTTCTTCCCGAGTCCCGACGCCGTACACCTCACAGCTCGGACTACAGCCAGCCCTTCCACACCTCAGGTTGATACCCAACCGTGGCCGCTTTGCCTGCGCGCACGATGGGTGTCTTGAGTAGCAGCGGGTCTTCGATCAAGAGATTCTCAAGGCGTGGCCCCGTGGGGGCTGCGTACTTGAGCCCCTTCTCGACGTAGCGCTTTCCCTCTGAGTCAATCAAGGCCGATAGGCCGCCCACTGCTGCGCCTACGCTCCGGAGCTCCCCTGCAGAGAGGCCCTTCTCACCGAGGTCGACCGACTGTACTTTGACGCCGCGCTCTTTGAAAAAACGCTCCGCTTTGCGGGTTTCCGAGCACTTTTTGGTTCCAAAAACCTGGATGATGGGCGCGGCCATGCCGGAGCTTAACACACGAGCGCAGAGTCCGCGGACATGCTCGCCCCGTACAAACGCGCCCCTTCCGGGAGCTCATCGAGTCGCGCTCTACAAATGAAAGTGGCGAGCAGCTTCCGGCTGATAGGGCACCGCAAGAATGCGAAAACGCTTCTGCGCCCCTTCCGGAAAGGCCCACTCGATGACCTGGCCCACACGGAGCCCAAGCAGCGCACTTCCTACGGGCGAGAGCACGGACACACGGTCGGTGTCGGCATCGGCCTCCGACGGATACACAAGCGTTATCTCGCTCGTACCCCCCGTTTCATCAGCAAAGCAGACCCGTGAATGCATGGTGACAACATCGGAAGGCACACGGCGCGCAGACACAATCTCTGCCCTCGCGAGCTCGTCGTCGAGCGCACGCAGCTCTACTTCGCTCGAGGCGAGAGTGCTCGAAAGCAGGTCGTGGATGCGCTCGGAATCCTGCCTCGTTATCACGATAGGAGGCAGCCCAAACAATCGTCTCTGCGCAAGTCTTGGCAAGTGCTCGTGCAAGATGCGCCCCAAAAAGGCCTGCGCCTGAGAGTTCGCGCTCAGCCTGCTCTCCCCAAAGCGCTGCGCTTCGCTCGAAAGCGTGCGCAAAAGCCGAGCTCGCGCAAAAAGCTCGATGCCCACGCCCAGCGCCAAGAAACAGAGGCCGAGCGCGAACAGTGAGTTCGCCGAGGTGTCTCGGGATAGCGTCACAGCGCCCAGGAGTACACACAAAAGCACACAGGTTCGCACGGTCCCAAAATGCACAAGCGCTCGCTGCGAGGCGCGTGTACGCACGAAATCCAGGCGTTCAAAACCAGTTTGTTGCAAAACAGGGGGCAGATCGGGGTTCGGCATGAGGACTCACTCCAGTTAGAAAGTCAGTCTTGAGTTGATTGTCGCCGATTCCCGACGCCTTGTCGCTAGGCAGTAACCCCCATGCGGGGGACTCAGCCCCAAGCTCAGCTTCAAACGGCGCCTTGAACGGCTCGTCACCGCCCGAAAGCGGCGCTTTCAGAGCTGACTCGGGATGCGACGCACGAGCAGCGTGCACGGCGCTAGGGGCCGCGTTCTTGCACCTTGCTTGGAGAAAAATGGGCACGCGCAGCGGCGCTCGTCCAGCGAGAGGAGTTAAGCCATGACACCGCACAATCGAGCGCACGGCAAGCAGCGAGCAACCGCCCAACTGCGGACCAAAGGCCATGAACCGAAGGCCATAGCTGAGCTCACCGCGCAGCCCAAGTCGTTGCCTGAAGAGCTCAATGAGTTCGCGCGCGACAACGAAGAAGGCCTATCCATCGATTCCGATGACCTAGGAAATCAGTTCCTCGAGGACGCCGTCGAGCAAGGTGACGAGACGAACTTGCGTATGGAGGGGTCCGGCTTGAGCCTGACAGGGGCTCCAGAGAGCGACCAAGCCTTCGCCGGGCCGAACTTCGAAGCCAACCAAGATGTGTGGGAAAACACGATCAATTTGGCATTGCAAGAGGGAACGGAAGACGCACTCGAGGCCCTCGCTCCTGCTCCCTCGGCAGTGGAAATCGAGATGGCCGATATCGACGAAGAGGGCGAGTTTCTAGAGGAACCAGAAACCGAACTCGACCTGACGCAATCCGTAGTGCGGGAGGGCTCACTGTTTGATCACGAGGTTGGAGAAACAGGCGAAGTGGAATCACCACGCCTCGAGACCGACGACACACACAAGCACCGCCGCTTTCAGAAATCCTCACCGCGCGGGCGCGGGTCCGCGAAAAATGCCTAAG
>CAZEWA010000399.1:0-4169 GCA_964515685.1 uncultured Polyangiales bacterium
CAGACCTTACTGTTCGCGTGGCCTGCGTACGACGAGTGTGTCGACAGACAGGGAGTCGAGCAGTCGCTGGGCGATGCTGCCCAAAAGCACGCGGGCCAGGCCCGTGCGGCCCTCGGTGCCCAGTGTCACGAGGTCTGTGCCCTCAGTCTCCACGAGTTCCTGCAATAGCTCGCCGGGTTCGCCCTGCTTGCAGACGATGGCTACCTTGGCGGCTTGGGGGCCGGCTTCCGGGGTTTCGTCGAGAAATTTCCGGCAGGCCGTAAAGGCTTCGCTCGCCATGCTGCTGCGGGCTGCTTGCTTGTTGTCGAGTAGACCTTCGAAAGCGAGCGTGTAAGCGTGGAACAGTGTGTGCTTTGCGTTCGGCAAAAGCGTGAGAGCCTTTCCGAGCGCGGCGCGCGAGCCTTCCGAGAAGTCTGTCGCCACCACTACGCTTCGATAAACTCCTGCAGGGCGCGACTTGACGATCAGCACCGGAACCTGCGCGCTGCGCACCAGCGCATCGACGGTGTTGCCAAGGAGTGCGCGCCCCAAGGTCTCATCGCGTGCGACGCCTGTCACGATGAGTCCACACCGCCGGTCCCCTGCGACGCGGAGGATGACCTCGGCCGGATCTCCGTACTCCACCAAGACTTCAAGCTCGAGGCCCTCTGCACCGCGCAAGTCGCGCTGCACGCGCTTCTGTGCGAGCTCCCTTGGATCGCGCTTTTGCTGCCACCACACAGGGAGCTCGGGCGCTTGGGGGCGGTCTTGCAGTACGTGCAAGATCAGCAAGCGGGCGTTGCACTCGGCCGCCAGCGCCACGGCCCGATCGAGCGCGCGATCGCAACGGCAGCTGAGGTCGGTGGCCAGGAGGATGGTGTTGGGCGTGGGTGCGGCTGCCATAACAAGTCAAGATAGCGCCACTTCACGAGGGGTTGAAGGATTGTTTACGTTTCAGGGCCAAAAATTGGGGTTTGCGTAACTCCGTGCGCAACTCGGCGCACGAGCGAACACAGGCGCGCGCTAGATTTCAGCTTTAGCTCTCAGCGTCCGAGCACGGAGCGCGCGATGATCTCCTTCATCACCTCGCTCGTTCCCCCGTAGATTCGCTGGATTCGAGCGTCGACATAGTCGCGTGAGATGGGGTATTCCTTCATGTAGCCGTAGCCGCCGAAGAGCTGCAGGCACTCGTCCGTGACCTTACCCTGGAGCTCTGTGGTGGTGAGTTTCGCTATCGATGCATCGACCGCCGTGAGCGTGCCCGCATCGTACTTGTCCTTGCAGGCTTCGATGTAGGCGCGATTGACCCTGATCTGGGCTTCCAGCTCGGCCAATTTGAACCTGGTGTTTTGGAATGTTGCGACGGACTGGCCGAAAGCTTTGCGTTCTTTCACGTAGCGGACCGTGCGCTCCATTGCGCCCTCGCAGGCGGCTATCGCGGCAATTCCAAGGATCAATCGCTCGCGAGGCAGCTCGTTCATCAGGTTGGCAAAGCCCTTGCCGAGGCCGCCGAGCAGGTCGTCGTCGCGCACCTGCACAGCTTCGAGAAAGAGCTCCGAGGTGTCTGCGGCGTGTTGCCCAATCTTCTCGAGGTTGCGCCCTCGCGTAAAACCAGGCAGGGACGCGTCGACCGTAAACAGGCTCATGCCTTTCGAGCCTGCGCTGCTGTCGGTTTTGGCTGCCATCACGACCACGTCGCAATGCTGACCGTTGGTGATGAACGTCTTGGCACCGTCGAGCACGTAACCGTTTTCGGTCTTTTCTGCCCGCATTTTCATGCCCTGCAGGTCGGAGCCGGCGGAGGGCTCAGTCATCGCGATGGCCCCCACGGCTTCGCCTGTGATGAGCTTTGGAAGCCAGTGTTGCTTCTGGGCGTCGTTGCCGAGGTGCAGGATGTACGGCGTGACGATATCGCTGTGAACCGATACGTTCGAGGCCAATGCACCGAAGCCGAGCCGCGACATCTCTTCGATGACCACGGCGGACATTCGGAAGGTGGAACCGGCGCCGCCATATTCCTCCGGCATATCGACGCAGAGCAGGCCATGTTCGCCGAGGGAGCGCCACAATGCGCGCGGAAGAATTTCTTGCTTCTCCCACAGGTCGTAGAAGGGCAGAACTTCCTTCTCCAAGAACTTGCGGGTGCTCTCGCGGAACAGCTCAATCTCAGTGGCGTCGATCATTTCCTTTACTCCAGCTGTTCGCGTAGCACGGAAGGCCTTGCCAAAGCGCCCACATGGGAGCGGGCACACTGGGCAGGCCTACTGTTTTTACCCTTTTTCGAGTGCTGTGGCTGCCGATAACTCGCATGCGTTCAGTCGCGCACTAATATGGGCCGTTCCGTGATCGGGTTACGCGTGCGACCCGAAAACCTTGGTGTGCACGCGCGTTAGGCAGCACATGTCCCGTAGTACTGTGATCTCTCTGTTGTTCGCGGCACGAAGGGCTTGCGCATTGTGTGTCCCCTACTGGGTGCTGTTTCTGGGCTTGCTTCTCGCCCCCGTGTGGGCGGTGGTCGGACGCGCGAGTCCAAACGACGCGGCGCCGCCTGCTGCGATAGTCGCTTCGCTCGATGTAGATTGGGGCGCGTGCATTGGACGAGGTCGCCTGGTGCTCGCGCTCACGCAGCGCCACACGCTCTTGCTCTGCGACTCCGATCGCGTGCAGCGCGCCTATCTGCTCCGCGTCGGTCGCAACGGGCTAGGCAAGACGCGTGAAGGCGACCGCAAGACACCTCTCGGGCGCTATGGCCTCGGAGCTCCCCGACCGAGCGAGACCTACCACCTGTTCATTCCGATCGACTATCCGACGTCTGCGCAGCGCGCGCAGGGCTTCACAGGCTTTGCGGTCGGGCTGCACGGCCCGGCGCGAGACAGGCGCAAGATGCTGTCTGCAAAAGGTAAGGTTGGAAACTGGACGCAAGGTTGCCTGGCGGTAGACACGAAAGGGGAGATCGAGCACATCGCGGAGTGGCTCAGGAGCCATCCTGGGGCAGACATCGTTATCGAGTAGAGGGCGGCGAGCTCGCGCCCGGATCATTCGCAGCCGTCGGACCACTGCTTCCGGACCCGCGCCCCTGAGGCGTCGTTTAGATATTTTTTCACTCCGCGTACGTTTTTTCTCGGCCACCCCGCGGAGTATCACCCAGTACGTCGGGCTTCTACTCGACATCGGACTTTGCATCACGCTATCTTCTTGCCCCTTGGCACGCACCGTCTTCACGCTACTTCTGCACCTGTTCGCCGTGGCCTCTTTGTTTGGTGCGTGCGCGTCAGGGCGTGTGGCGCGCTATGAAACACGCGGCCAAGTCAAAGCGACGTTCGGCAGCGGTGAAGAGACCCGCGTTGTGATTCATCACGAACGCCTGCCCGAGTTCGAAGACCGGGAGGGCAAGCGGGCTCCCATGGCTTCGATGAGCATGGCGTTTGGACTCGCGCGCAGCATTGCAGCTGCGGACCTCGCGCCTGGCAGCAAGCTGCGGTTTGACTTTGAGGTCCGGTGGGACACGAGCCCGTTTCTGGTAATCACACGGATCGAAAAACTACCAGACAGCACGAAGCTGCACCTTACTGACGAACACAACTAGCGCGAGCCGTCGGCCCGAATGGGGTGCGCTTCGCTCAGGCCTTCCCGCCTTGAGCGCGCACTCGGGTCTCGCTCGCTTCGCGAGCTTCGCCGACCTCGTGCTTGTCGAGGCCAATGCGACCGCAGGCCGTCCAAAACGGTACAGAAGCCAATCCGAACGCTCGGCACAGGAGGCGGTGCACACGTGTTTATTTGTTGCGCCCGTGCTTGATCGTGAGATGCGTGGGGTTAGAAAATCCGAAAGACACGTGCACCCAGTCCTGGTGCTTGGGCGCGCTGATGCCGTGATCGGCCACCCAGCGCGTGCGCATGTAGCTGCCGCGCAAAAAGTATCCACGCCACTCGAGCATGAGATCGGCCGTGGCACTGAAGCCGTAAAAGGCGCGATAGGGGATCGAATGAAAGGTCGTTCCGACGTCTTCGCAAACGTCAGCGCGGCACTCCCAGGACCCACCGTTGCTCGCCTGTCGACGCGTGCCCGCACGACTGAAGAGCGAACGTGTTCCGACGCTCAGCGCCAAGCTCTCGCGCTCAAGCAGCACCACGCTGTGCAGCGGACCGATGTCGACGCGATAGCGATAGATGTCGCTCGGATCGTCGAAGCC
>CAZEWA010000400.1:0-4136 GCA_964515685.1 uncultured Polyangiales bacterium
GACTGCAACGACGCGTGCGAAGAGGACGCCAACAAGACCGAAGCTGGCATCTGTGGTTGCGGCGTAAGTGACGTAGACACGGATGAAGACGGAACGGTCGATTGCCAGGATCTCTGCGTCGAGGACCCGGCCAAGACTGTCCCTGGTATCTGCGGTTGTGGCGTGAGCGATGCAGACACCGATGCCGACGGCATTGCCGACTGCGACGACGTCTGCCTCGGCGACGACAGCACGGGCGACGACGACGCGGACGGTATCTGCAACGATCGCGATGGTAAGATTCTGTTTGCCCTCACCAACTTCGATGGCGCTGCCGGCACCTGCACCGCAGGCGGCGTGCGCGTCGACTACGGCATCGACGAAGATGCCTCCGGCACACTCAGCCAAGACGAGATCGATCAGACCAGCTACGTCTGCAACGGCGTGCAAGGTGTAGACGGTAAGTCCGTGCTCGTGCGCGGCTCGGCGCTCGCATCCTCCTCGACCGCTTGCCCCCAGGGCGGCGTGGAGTTCGCCATGGGCGTCGACGACGATCGCGACGGCACGCTCAGCGAAGGCGAAGTCGACGCCACCCAAGCCCTGTGCCATGGCGTCAACTCGCTGGTAGGTCTCACGGCAATCGACGCGGGCTCGGCGCAGTGCCCCGCAGGCGGCTTCCGCGTCGCGGTCGGCCTCGACGTCAATCACGACGGTACGCTCGAGACCGCTGAAGAGCGTGAGACGCGCGCCATCTGCCACGGTCTCAGGAGCCTGACGCGCTCGAGCAGCCTCGCGAACAAGTCACCAGAGTGCGCGTACGGCGGCCTCAAGGTCGAAAGCGGCGTCGACGAAAACGGCAACGGCAGCCTCGAGCTCAACGAAATCAGCTCCACCACTGTGCTGTGCGCTGCCAACGGCCTCACCGTGCGCACGCAGAAGCTCAGCGCGGGCTCTTCCGAATGCGCCGCGGGCGGTACGAAGATCGACTTCGGCGTGGATCAAAACGGCGACCATCAGCTCAACGACAACGAAGTGCAGAGCAGCGAAGTGAGCTGCACCTCAGTGGGCATGCTGATCGACACCGAGACCTTGAGTCAGGATCCCAAGGTCTGCGCGCACGGCGGCATCCGCGTGAAGTTCGGCTACGACAACGGCGCGAAGTCCAGCAAGGCCGGCGACGGCGTGCTGCAAGCGGGCGAAGTCACCTCCACCCATAACGTGTGCTTGGCGGCGACCGACGTGCTCATCCAGGGCGGAAGCAGCGCCTGCAGCGTGCAGCCTGGTCAGCGCGGCGGCCTCGCGGGCCTCTGGGCGGGTCTGGCCTTGCTGGGTCTAGCGATCACGCGCAGGCGCAAGAGCCAGCGCGCAAACGACACGAACGTCTGAGCGCCTAAGCCGAAAGCAAGCCACCTCGAGCCCGCATGTGCCGGGGCTTGAGGTGGCTTTTGACGTACTGCTAGTAAGCACGGTCGAGCTCGGCTTCGGGTACATCCGCTTCGAGCGCGCATGACGCGTGCGCCCCGCGACCTGCACCTACGCGGGGACCGAGTAGACTCGGGCCGAGGTCTCTCAAATGACGGTGCGTGCAAAATTGATAGGGCTCGTACTCGCGTGTGCAGCCCCAGCTGTGCTCGGCGCCATTCTCCAATCGAACGCCGCGAAGCGACAGGAACTCGAGCAGATTGAGCGCAGAGTAAGCTCAGCCAATCGGCGCTTCGAGGACGAGCTCGAGGAGTATCAGAGCAATGCGCGGCTCGCACTCACGCTCGCGGACCTCACGCCACGCTTTCAAAAGGCGCTGGACGAGCGCGACACAGAGCGTGCGGAGCGCTTCGTGGGTCGCCTGACTGGGGTCTACAAGTACCGCATCATCGTGGCCGCAGCGGCCGATGGCGCAGTGCTCGCACGCGGCAATCCCGAACGCGGCAGCGTGGCCACGCTTGGGCCGGATGCGAGCCCCGCTTTCGCCGAGCTGCTAGCCGATAAGCCCGTATCAGGCCTCATCGCGGTTCAGCTTGATGGCAAGCCGAGCTACGCCATCGTCAGCGCGCAGCCGATTCACCTGGAGGGCGCGCAGGTCGGAGCGCTGGCCCTGCTCACACCCGTGACCAGCCGCTATCTCGAGTACCTCAGCAAAAAGCTCAACGCCGACCTGGCCATCAGCGTAAACGGCGAGCTGATTGCCGCGACCTCAGACCACCCGGCACCGCAACTCAAGGGTAAGGGCGACGAGGTGGTGATCGAGCAAGAAGACGACAAGCTGTTCGCGGTCAAGACCTTCGCGCCCAAGGGACTTACGCATCCCGACTTCAAAGTGGAGCTGACCGCCTCGAGCGACGTCACGGCCATCAGCGAAAAAACCCAGCGCGCGCTGTGGCTTTATCTCGCAGCACTCGGCAGCGTGCTTCTGGTCGTGCTCGGCTTTGCGCTGCGCTTTGCCTCGCGCCTCGGTCGCTCGGTCCAGGGCATCTCCGACGCTGCAGACCAAGTGAAGAGCGGCCAGTACGTCAACGCGCCGGTTTCGAACGGCAACGACGAGATCACGCGACTGGCACAACAGTTCAACGACATGGTGCAGGGCCTCAAGGAGCGCGACCGCCTGCGCGAGACGTTTGGCCGCTACGTCACGCGGCAAGTGGCCGATCACCTGATGAAGGGCAACGTGAACCTGGGCGGCGATCTCGTGCCCGTGACCGTGCTGTTCTCCGACATCCGTTCGTTTACGAGCATCAGCGAGAGCATGGACCCGCGCGCGCTACTCGACTTCTTGAACGAGTACTTCAGCGGCATGGTCGAGAGCGTGCTTTCGCATCACGGCGTGGTCGACAAGTTCATCGGCGACGCGATCATGGCCGTGTTTGGTGCGCCCGTGCCCGAACCGGGCGATCCACTCAACGCCGTCAAGGCCGCGCTCGAGATGCGCACGCGACTTGCGACAATCAACGAAGAATTCAAGCGGCGCGGCTTGCCCGAGATCCGCACCGGCATCGGCCTGCACTCCGGCCAAGTGGTGGCAGGCAACATGGGGCACGCCGAGCGCATGGAGTACACCGTGATAGGCGACGCCGTAAATCTGGCCTCGCGTCTCGAAGGCATGACCAAGGAGCTGCAATGCGACGTCCTGCTCTCCGAGGATCTGTTCATGCAGGTGGAGCCTCACGTCGAGGCGGAGCCGCTGCGCAAGATCAAGGTCAAGGGACGTGATCAAGAAGTGATGGTGTACCGCTTGATCGGTCTCAAAGCCGCGTGATGCGGACGTGGCGAAGAGCTCGTCGCTCCACTTTAGGCCGTCTCCTCGCTGCGACGCATGCGCAGCGCGTCGAGCATGCCCCCAAGGCCTATCCCCGCCACACCCAAGCCCAGTAGCCACAGCACTACGGTCTGCTTGTGTGTTTTGTCTTTTGCGAAATCGGCCAAGTTCTCGGCTTCGACCTCTGCCACGGCGAGCGCGTGGGCACGCTGCATCTCTTGCTCGCTGGGCTCTGCGAAAAACTCCAAGGCAAGTCGGTCCCCGGCCGATAACGCAGCTTCCGGCGCGACGCCCTGAACCTCCTCGACCTGAAAGTCCCGCAATGCTCCGACCTGCTGCTCCAGTACCAGGCTGCTCACTGCCATGTCGTAGCGCCACTGCTCGACAGGCGCGGGTTGCATCTGGGAAAGCTGAAAAAGCTCTGAGCCACCGAACGCGCCGAACACGAAGCCGAAGCCCATGAGCAGCATGCCGAGCAGCCCCAGCCACGAGAAACCGTCCCGCACGTAGCGCGCTGCGCCTGGGAAGAGCTTGCGCCGTGTGCGCACCGCCCAGATCACGACTGGAATCGATGCAGCCGCAAGGAAGCGGCCGTTGAAGTTGACCTCGACCAAGCACGCTAATCCGCCCACCGCATACACAGCAAGCAGGGCCATCAACGCGTCCAGCCAATCAAAGACGGGCACCGCCATGGCGGCACTTGCTGCGACTCTGCCCTGCGGCTCCGCCGCTATCTGCTGCTCCACCCGAACTTCCATCCTGCAATGTTAAACGAACACGCTGCCGAGTTTGAAAAGATCTGGGCTGTGCGAGCTGCCCACAGCGCGCAACGTGTGCAGCGCTGTCGCACACAAGCTCCGAGGCTCGTCCCGTCTGGCGCCATCAAGATCGACCTTCAGCCTTCGGC
>CAZEWA010000401.1:0-4135 GCA_964515685.1 uncultured Polyangiales bacterium
GCCATGGCCTCGTGCCTGCCCGCAGGGCGCTAAAACTGCCGCGGTCGAAGCGCGCGGGTTCGCGCGCGAGCAAAACCCGGACGCCCTCGGCCCGCGTTGGCACAAGGGGCGCCCTGGCGCGCGAGACGCTAGGCCTCTACCCCTACTCTGTCAAGCCCATGCTCGCGATCTCATTGAGGTCTGGGCGCACATCCGGATTTCCCCTTCGGGTACTTTGGACTAGACTCAGGCCGGGCAGGCAGGACCCGTTGGGAGGACCTGCGCCTAAGGATTGGCGAGATGGCGTTCTGTCCGAACTGCGGCACACCGAATACCGATCAGGCCGCAAAGTGCGTGTCCTGCGCCTTTGAGCTGGCACCGGCCCAAAAGGCAAAGTTCAAAGGCACCATCATGATGAGCGGCGTGCAGGCGCATCAGCTCAAACCTGCCGCTGAGGCCCAGCCGTCGGCGCCCGCCCCTGCACCGGCTCAGCCTGCAGCGCCAGCCCAACCTGCAGCGCCGCCAGCTGCAGGCCGTAACATGGCCTTCGAGAAGACCATGCTCGGACCGATGGGCGCTGTCCCCCTGTCTGCCCCGGCTCCCGCTCCATCAGCGACGCCGGCATCCGCCTCCGCGCCAGCCCCGACTACACCGACCAGCACGGCCGACCTGGCCAGCGCGGCGACGCTAGAGGGGCCGGCCCCTCAATTCACGCCCCCCAGCCAGCCGCAGGCGAGTTCCGGCCCGTCCCTGTCCCTCAGCGGCGGAGGCTTCGGCAGTACCACGGGGAACTTCGACGACGACCGTCCGGCGGGCATGCCGAAGCCAAACCCGGGGAAGGTCGTGGCTATCGGCTGTGCGGTCGTGTTTGTCGTCACCTGCATCATGGCGACGATCATGTTCAGCATGATCAAAAAGAAGCTGTTCTCGTCGTCGAGCGACGAGGAGGCTGTGCTCGCATGGCGGGACAGCCTCGGACAAGCGCTCACGGCGGTCTCTGCGTCGTGCCAGGGCCAGTGTGAAGGGGCCGAGAAGTACTTCCACCCGGACGTGGGCACAGCCCTTCTCGAGCAGGCCAAGCAGCTAACCCCTGCGCGGCTAGCCAAGTTAGTCCCGCCCGCCGAGACCGAGGTGCTGATGTTGAACGACAGCGAAAACACGGCCATCGCGACCAAGCTCGGGCTCGATCCTCAGCTCTGCGTGGAGATCTCGGCCTCAGGCGCCAGCGCCGTAGCCTGCAGCGTGCCCGCCCCCAATGGAAACGCAGACCTCCGCATCGTGCATCTCTCTGGCATCGAAGGCCTCTGAGTTTTGCTCGCGCGCGAGTCCGCGCGCTTCGACAGCTCCCTGCGCGGCCCTCCACCGAGCGTACCTAGCCCCCTCCTATTTGCTCGGCTTGCGCTCGCGATCTAGCGCGATGGCGCGCAACGTCTGGTAGGCCATTCGCGCCTGGAAATCGGACTCGAAGGGCGCGAGCCCAGACGGCGCTGAGGGCGCGCGACGCGGCTCGCTACGGCCCGGACCAGCATCCGCCGGCTTGAGGGTGCCCTCGTTCTCGAGATGGCCCTCTAGGCTCGCCTCGCTGAGGTCGCGCTGGGTCTTGCGCTCGGGGGTAGCCATCTGCTCGATATGCACATCCGGCTCGATGCCCTCGGCCTGAATCGAACGGCCATTCGGTGTGTAGTAGCGGGCGATCGTAATTTTCAGCGCGCTCGCATCCGGCAGCTCGATGATGTTCTGCACGCTGCCCTTGCCGAAGGTTTTCGTTCCGACGATGAGGGCTCGGTCGTGGTCTCCGAGCGCCCCAGCCACGATCTCCGCCGCCGAAGCCGAGTACCCATTGACCAGCACGACCATCGGCCAATTCGGGCGCGTACCGCCTTCTCGAGCCCGTGCCACCGACAGCTCACGACTTCCGCGGCCCCGCGTCGTCACGATCACGCCAGAGGGTAGAAACTCGTCCGCCACGGATATGGCTTGGTCCAAAAGGCCGCCTGGATTGTCACGCAAATCGAGCAAGATCCCGCGGATTCCCCCCTTGTCGCGCGTCGCGGCCTGCGCCGCATCCAGCACGTCCACAAGCTCTCGGGTCGTGGTTTCCTGAAAGACTCGCAGCCGGACGTAAACATGACGATCGGGCAGCACCTCCGCCTCGACGGCGTCTACCGCGATAACCTCCCGGTTCATGATGGCTTCCACCGCGGGCCCGTCCTCTTCGCGCCGCAGCGATACGTGCACCCGGGTGCCTGGCTCGCCGCGCATACGACGAACGGCCTCTTCGATCGGCATGTCGCGCGCTCGATAGCCATCGATCGTCACGAAGCGATCGCCTATCTGGACCCCGGCGCGATCTGCAGGGCCCCGCGGAAAGACTGCCGTCACCGTCAGCCAACCATCACGCACGTCGATTTCGACACCGACGCCTCCAAAACGACCCCGTGTGTCGCTCGCAAGCACGCGGTATTCGGCCGGATCGAGGTAGTCGCTATGCGGATCGAGAGACCGCACCATACCGCGGATCGCCCCGTAAATAAGCTTGTCTTGATCGATCGTGCTGACGTAGGACGCCTCGATGTGAGCCAAGGCGCGCGCGAAGGTGCCCAAATTCTCGTATGGGCTCGAAGCCGCGGGCGCCCCCCAGGCCGAACTTACGAATACCCCCCCTGCTAGGAGACTCAGGGGCAAGACCACCGCGCCCGTGCGCGCACCGCCACTGTAGAGGGGATTTGCCCGAATTTTAGGTGTTCTGCGCTCGACGTGAGCGCCCCTCGCGCGAGCTACGAGATCGCTGCACAAGTTGCGCCAGCGCGGTGGGTGTGCGGACATATTGAGCTTCTCCCGACTTCGATTGACAGGTATGCCTGTCGCTGGTGTACCATTCTCCCTGCGTCGTTCGTTAGCTGGGGAACGCATTCGGCGATTGCCGGGTGGGGGCGGTGGAGGCCGTGTTTTCTGGCGCGGGACGTACGAACATCTATTTTACAAACATGGCGCACTTCACCACGCGGAAACCCCGCAACGCCGACTGGAGGACCCGGTGAGCATGTCAGGCACCGATAAACGTAAACAGAGCCTCTATTTCCCTGAGTCCATGCTGCAGGACATTCAAAAAGAGGCCGCACGCTTAGACCGTTCACTCTCCTGGATCGTCCAGCGGTGCGTGAAGATCGGTTTGCCCGACATTCGGAAGCTGCCGTCGGTGAACGAAATCCCCGACGACGACATGCCGGGTGGCACGAACATCTGACGCGGTCGACGTTAGCCTAAACGAAAGGGCGGCACCCACGCGGGTAGCCGCCCTTTCTATTTCAGAGGCATTGGCGCCAGTCGCTCAGCCTTGAATGGCTCTCGCGAGAAGGCGCAATCTGACCGCTAGCTACAACCGCAGGCCGCGAACGCTCTGATGGGCGCTCGAACCTACGCGTCGACCCACGGCGGGCAACTAGTATTCCGCCCGGAAGAGCTGCTGCCCCATCAGCAGCAGATCGCCGCTCCGAATGGGATGCTTGCCGCTTAGGCGGACGAAGGTGCCGTTCGAGCTGCCCACGTCAGTCAGGTAGACCCGACCATGCTCGCCGTGAATGCGCGCATGGAGGCCCGACACGTAGCCATCCTCGGGGAAGATGAGATCCCCGCGCTCACGACCCAGGTGCAGCCCTTGGGGCGGCACAGGGAACGAGTTGGCCGTGGTGCTTCGACCGATCACCAGGCTCAAGCGGCCGATGTAGCCCGGGTTCGGACTGCCCATGATCTCCACGCCATCGGCTCCGGCCCGAACGGCCTCGATGGTGTTGAAGCGCATGAGCTCCTGACCGATTCGGAAGATGGCCCCGTCGGCAAGCTCGATCGGAGCATCGCGATCGATGCGGACATAGACGCCGTTCAGCGACTGCTCGTCCTGGATGTAGAGCTGGCCCCCCTCGAACGTGAGGGTCGCGTGGCGCGGCGAGAGATAGAGATCTGCTGCGAAGATTCCACCGAACTGGCGGCCGATGACCGTGGTGTCGCTGAGCGCTGTGGTCTCGCCTTCGCTGCCATCGGGTCGGATGAGGACCAGATTGCCCCGCGTTGTAGCCGCCGCCTGCACCACCTGTGGTGGCTCAGGCGCCGCCACTGCCACGGACGCGACACTCGCCATGGGATGGCCGCAGGAGCC
>CAZEWA010000402.1:0-4064 GCA_964515685.1 uncultured Polyangiales bacterium
ATCCCTTGGCCCACGAGTCACGTCGACATCACGCCGACTCTCTTGCACTTGGTGGGGATTCAGACGAAGGGCATGCTCCACCATGGGGGGTACATTCTCGATGCGGGCCTCGGACAGCGCGCCATCTTGCTGCTCAACGCGGGTCTCAGGCCGGTCGACGGCATTCTCTTCAAGCAGCACTACATCACCCACAATGGCCTCACGGACTTCTCGCAGGTTGGAGACGGAGCAGACCTTGAGACCTACGAGCCCCTCGAAGCGATGGCGAACGGCCTCGGGCTTCCTATGCCCCTGCGCGCGCCGGGAGCGCTGCTGAAGAGTCTGAATCAGAACTTCGAGCACACGATAGGCGCCGTGCGCAAGCGTGGTCTTGAACGGGCGCCCCAACAGTACGAGTCCAAATTCTGACAAGCCGAGCGTCTGGCACACCTGAGCATGACCTTACACGTGAATGAAGGGCCCCGCGAAGGAGCTCGACCATCTGGAGCCCGCATCACAGCACGAGCAAGTCTCCGCAGTAGCCGGCGATGCACTGGCTCGCCTCGCCCCCGCAGCAGTCGCTGATGTGGGTGCAGCGTTCCCCGTCCTTTGAGCACTCGGTCTGGGTGGAGCTGCAAGTGCCGACCTGGTCCGTCGCGAACTCGCCGGCCGGCGGGAAGTTGCAGTACCCCCCGCAGCAATCCACGCCGCTGCGGCACGTCTCGCCGTCTGCCTTACAGGGGTCGAGCGCGGTGAATGCGCGATGGTTGGAGGTGTCGAAGTCCTGTCCTGTCACGTAGAAGGCGGGATGGCTCGGATCGGCCTCGTAGGTACCGTCAGGCGAGATCCTCAGGGCACTACCCCAGAGCTGACGCCTGAGCCCGAGGTTGCCGTAGTGGCGCATGGCATCGAAGAAGATCCAGAAGTACCCGCCCGAGGCTACCGGAGAAACCGTCGGGTAGTAGACCTGGTGGAGCTCGGCATTGCCGAACGGCAGGTACGTCTTGTTGGAGGCGACGTCCTCCGGCTTGTCGAAGCCCATGGCGCGGGCGAGGATCGTGGACTTTTTGCTCGCGACGTCCACGATGAAGAGATCACTCTCGGGACCCCGCGAGACGAACGTAGCGATGCCTACGCCGTTGCCGTCGAAGGCGGGATCCGCGCCTAGCGCGAACACCACCGCGCCGTTATCCGGAAGCACGAATGGCCACCCCGGCCAGAGGCTGCCGTGGCTGAAGATCGAGCGCGTGTTTGCGGCCTTCCGCGCCGCGACGTCGTAGTCCATGAGCGAGAGAGAGTGCCCCGAGCTCTGCGCGTGATCGTTGAAGACGAGCAAGCTCCCATCGGGCGAGAAGGTGGGCATCATGACGGTCGCGGCGATGCCCGTGTTCGCCACTTGGTTTCCTGTGTCGGTCTCGAACATGGCGGAGTTGGCGTTCACAGGCGGAAAGACCCCTCCGTTGAGCAGCGGACCTATCGTCAAGCTCGCCGAGGAGGTCACGTATACCGAGCCGTCCGGGGATAAGCCTACGAACGAGGCCTCGAAGATCCCACGCGACGGATTCGGATTGGAGGCTGTGGTGGGCGTGATATTGTAAATGGATCCGGGGTTGAGTATGCCGTTGGCTTCGCTGGCGATGAGCCTCGAGCCGTTGGCCGAGACTGAGTGGCACCCCGTGCAGGCCCCCTGGCGCGCGAATAGCTCGGCGTCCTTGCCGGCCTGGATGCGCTGGATAGCTCCGCTACCGCGGCTGGAGGTCGTGGCGTAGCTGTTGTAGAAAATGGACCCGCTGAGGGTGGCTTGAGCTATCACGATCTTGCGCTTCAGCGGGCCGCTGGCGGTGCCCCCGCCGAGAAAAGACAACTCGATCTCGAAGGGAGCCGAGGCGCCCTGGGTGCGCGCGGCCGCCTGTGTCCACACATTCTGGGAGAGCTGGACGCGTCCGCTCGCGTTAGGCTTGAGGCATCCCTTGTAGTCGAAGGCTGGACCGGACAGGTGCACGTAGACCGCGTCCGCCTGAGCGCCTTCCCACATCAGGAGCGGCGCCTTGAGCCCGCGAGGGAAGACCGTGCCTTCATAGGGGTAGAGGATACGCTGACCCGTCGTCGATCCACCTGCGAGCAACTTCCCGATCTGATCGGGACTGAGACCCGCGGGGTTGTCTGCGCCGCACTCGTCTACGGCAAACGGCTCGTCGAGGATGGGGTCGCTGGGGTCGTTGGGATAGTTTGGGTCGTTCGGATAGTTTGGGTCGTTCGGATAGTTGGGCGCCGAGTCGCCGTCTCCCCCGAGGAGCCCTCCGTCGCCGTTACCTCCGTTCCCTGGCGAGAGAGAGGGCGGAGGAGCCGAACACGCGCCCGCGAGCGCCAGCGCGAGCAGGGTAGTGATGAGCGTGGAAGCGGGCGGGGTTCCAAGTAAGGTAGACATCGCGTCTTCTCCAAAGCAGATCAAGGATGTTCGGCGAACGAACAGCCTCGAGAGGCGGCAATCTACCTTTCCCCTGATGCGAGAAGATATGGGGTTTGTCGCACGGCCGCACAATGGCGCGAAGGGGAAAAGGAAGCGGCTGAAATGGTGAATAACGCGGATTTATCCCACAGATCCGAGAGAGGAGCGCTCCCCGGCTTTGCGGTAGTCTCCCGGAGTCTTGCCGATCCAGCGCTTGAAGGCGCGATGAAACGCGGAGCTTCGAGAGAACCCCAGCGCCAGCGCGATCTCTTCGATGGGCATTTCCTTTTCACTCAGATATTGGATCGCGCGCGCCTTCCTCACGCGGTCAAGCACATCGGCGAAGCTCGTGTCCTCGCTCTTCAGCCGTCTTGCGAGGGTTCTCGAGGACATCTTCATGGCCTTCGCGGCGAGCGGCAGTGTGCAGGTCGTGATCGGCGTTTCGTTCGTCATGAGCTTCTGGATCCGCTCGGCGTAGGAGTCGGCCTCGGGAAGCTCTTGCAGATCCCGCTCGAGCTGCTGCGTGAGGATCATGTGAAGTCGCCTGTCGGCGGTCGCGACAGCGGTGCTCAGCCAGGATCGGTCGAATAGAAAGCCCCGATAGGGCGCGCCAAAGCGTAGACGCGCGTCTTGGAACACGAGCGTATGTTCCGTCAGCGAGCGCGGCTGGCTCTGAGTGAACCAGCACTCGAGCCCCGTCACGCTCGGGAAAAGTCTCCGAATGTGCACCGTATACAGCGCGCTCATCAGGAAGTCTTCGGCCACGGCAGGGCCTAGGGCGCGGCTGGTAAGGCGCAGACAGGCTCGACCCTGGACGACTTCCAGCTGGATCACGAGCTCGCCGTTCAGCAAACGGATGAAGCGTGGGAGAGTGAGGAGTGCCTGCTCCACCGTCTCCGCGGAGTGTATGGCGTAGTCGAGTGCGCCACCATCTCCCATGGAGGCCGTCTGCCCTACCTTGAGGCCGATGGCGCTGTCGCCCGTGGTAGCGATCGCGGTGCGCAAGAGCTCGTGAGCCTTGCCAACGGGGATTCGAGAGCGCTGGCAATCCGGCGGTAGCTTCATGCGCGGCATGAACGACTCAAACGGCTCCGCCAAGAGTCGCGAGTATCCGTAATCGAAGCTGCGAATGACCACGACGCTAGAGCCTACCATCGCGGCATTCAGGTGTGAACGTGTATAGGATACGGCTCTGGCGAGCAGTGCTCCGTGTGAGCTGCATGGCACTAAAAGAGAGCGATGATGGCTGAAAAAGTGATGCTGATCACCTTGGGGAACCAGCCGGATTTGCTCTCACCTGGCCGCTCGAAGCCGAAAGAAGGACGTGTCCGAAGCCGTTCCGCGATGCGGCGTTGCTCACACCTGTCCGGCTCCCTGGGCTCGCATGGCTGTGCCTACCAGCGCATTGAAAGGTTACGTTCGAACGTCAAAGACAATCAGACACCTTACGCGCCACATCGCTTCACTTTACGCGCCATACGGTTCCGCGATTTCCCGTTGTTCGCAGGATTTTTTCACAAAGCTTGAATGCGCGACGCTGATGCAGACTTGTCTGGACAAAAGTGCACTGAGCGATCAAGAGTCCGTTTCATACTTACGTTCAATCATTGAGTACTCGGAAGTCTCCCATGAAGAA
>CAZEWA010000403.1:0-4050 GCA_964515685.1 uncultured Polyangiales bacterium
TCATGCTCGTATCGGGTTCAACGAAACCGCTTCGCTCGTGGCGTCCTGGGTCCGTGAAGGACCGCATCGAGGAGTTCGTCTCGCGTACCACCGAAGAGTCTGGTCCGGACTTCGTTGAGCCCAGTAAGCGCATCGCCGTGTTCGACAACGACGGCACACTTTGGGGCGAACAGCCTCTCTATACTCAGGTCTACTTTTTGATCGAGCGCATCCGCACGCTAGCCGAGCAGCATCCAGAGTGGGCCCACACGGAGCCTTTCGCCTCCATCTTGAAGGGGCAACTCGAAGCGGTTCTCAAGGGGGGACAACGCGGCGTGTTGGAGCTCTTGATGGCCACCCACGCCGGGATGACCAGCGATGAGTTCGAGCGATTGGTGCTCACATGGATCGCCACGGCGCGGCACCCGACCACCCATCGACTCTTCACCGAGATGGTCTTTCAACCGATGCTCGAGCTGTTGGACTACCTGCGCGAGAACGGTTTCAAGACCTTCGTCGTGTCTGGCGGCGGTATCGACTTCATTCGTCCCTGGGCGCTGCGTGTGTACGGTGTTCCACCCGAGCAAGTCGTGGGCAGCTGCATCAAGACCCAATACGAGTCACGCGGGGGACAGAGCGTGGTGAACCGCCTTGCCCAGCTCTCCTTCATCGACGATGGCCCCCAAAAGCCTGCTGGTATTCAGGCACACATCGGACAGCGCCCACTCGCGGCGTTTGGAAACTCCGATGGCGACCTGGAGATGCTGCAATGGACCACGTCGTGTTCCCCGAGCTTGGGGCTCTTGGTGCACCACACCGACGCTACGCGCGAGTGGGCCTACGATGTACACACGGCGGCGGGCAAGCTCGACCGCGCGCTCGCGATGGCCGAAGAGTCGGATTGGGTCGTGGTGGACATGCAGCGCGACTGGAGCACGATCTACCCGCGTTCCTGATGGGGCTACGACGCCGGTGAGTGAGCTGTCGGCGAAGTCGCCGTTCATTTTTGTGTCACGTCACGCCAGACGACCGTCGCACAGGACGCGACATCGGCATCTTGAGAGCGTCGCAGAACGTGACGGCGCGCGTGACGAAGGATTGTTTCGTTGGGATGAGATGTGTAGGCTTGTGCTCATCGTATGTCTCGGCCTGGGTGAAGTCCGAGTCCTGAGTCCAAGGTCTGAGGTGTCGACGTCATGGGTAGTCTCTTCCCGCACGGGTTCTCGCTCGCGGTCATTCGTTGCTTGCTCGCCTCCACGTTTCTTGTCGCCGCGTGTGATCCGGCGCCTGAATCGCGTCAGACGGTCGAGCTCGCGTCGGTCACTTTCGCGGCGATCGGGGATCGCCTTCTGGACGACGTCGAGCAATGCGACGATGGGA
The DNA here is from genome assembly GCA_964515685.1 of uncultured Polyangiales bacterium. Classification (GTDB taxonomy): domain Bacteria; phylum Myxococcota_A; class Polyangia; order Polyangiales; family DASUME01; genus DASUME01. Next base: position 1,360 of record CAZEWA010000403.1, read on the forward strand.
ACTCGACTTCGGGCGATGGCTGTAGTTCTGATGGAACGATCGAGGCCGGCTACCTCTGCCAGGTGGCGGGTCGCCCGTGTTCGCTAGCGAGCCTGTGCGGTAACAACGTCGTGAACTCCGGCGAGGCGTGCGACGACGGAAACAACACCGACAACGGCAACGGCTGCTCCGAGACCTGCGGGTTCTCCCTGTGCGGGAACGGAGTGCTGAACCACCGTGCGTGGCCGAACTTCGATCAGGAGACGTGCGATGACGGCAACCGTCTCGACGGCGATGGATGCAGCAGCCTGTGTACGGTCGAGCCAGGCTTCGGCTGCACACGCAACGCGCCCAGCCATTGCGTCGCGACCGGCGTTCGGCTTTTCAGCACGGGCGTTGACGACCTCGGACGTCGTCTCGAGAGTGGAAGCGATCCGTATTGGCGCTACCAGGGAACGACGACGTCCGCTTCGTTCGGGGTTCGTTCGGCGAACGACTGGCCTCACGAGCTGCCCGACGCACGGTTCATGGCCGCGCTGCTCGGCGCACCAACCTGCGTATATCAGGATATCTTCATCCCCTCGACGAAGCGCCTCGCGTCGTTCCATCTCGACATCGCGACCTTCAACGACAATGCGTTCGACGAGATGCAGCTGAACAGCCAGCCGCGGACGCCCGTGACGTTCTCTGAAGCCCCAGGGCAGCCGTGGCAAAAGAACATTTTCCGACGCCTAGGCGCCGGAGCGTTCCGTCACGGCGAAAACCGGATCGTGATCTGCAACGAGAACTCCTTCGGCGTGCCGAACGCGTTCCGCTACCTCGCTGTGGACGCGGACGATGATAGCTGCGGTGACGGCCTCATCGCGTCGCGCGAGCGCTGCGACGACGGAAACGTCGCAAACGGCGACGGCTGTTCGTCGACCTGCCTCGTCGAGGTGGGACGGGTCTGCACCGGTGAGCCGAGCCGCTGCGCCGCGACCTGCGGCAACGGCGTGCTGAACGCGGGCGAAGAATGCGACGACGGTAACGGTGCCGATGGAGACGGCTGCAGCAATCGCTGCCAGGTCGAGCGCGGCTACGGCTGTTCGACCGTGGGCGCGACCTGCGCCCAGACCTGCGGCGACGGAGTTCTCGCGCACGGAGAGGAATGCGACGATCACAATCTGGTTTCGGGCGATGGCTGCTCGGACGCCTGCCGGATCGAGCGTGGCTACGTCTGTCTCGGCCAGCCCTCGAGCTGCACTGCTCGCTGCGGTAATGGTGTGCTGGACGCGGGGGAGCTCTGCGACGACGGCAACCTTCGCTCCGCTGACGGTTGCTCGAACGCCTGCACGCTCGAAGCGGGGTACGCCTGCCCGACTGCAGGGCAGCCTTGCGCCGCCACCTGCGGCAACGGGCAGATGAACCCTGGCGAAGGCTGCGACGACGGAGGACGGGACGGCGGCGACGGCTGCAGCGCAGAGTGCGCGGTCGAGTCGGGCTACGCCTGCTCCATGCCTGCGAGCGGCCCTTCTATCTGCGCTGCGACCTGCGGCAACGGGACGCTCGATGCAAACGAGACCTGCGACGACGCGAACACCGCGGATGGCGACGGATGCTCTCGAGGCTGCCGCGTCGCGATCGGCTTTTCCTGTTCCGGCGCACCGAGCACGTGCGCGACGCTCTGCGGCGACGGGATCTTGGCGGGCGCAGAGCAATGTGACGACGGCAACGGCGTAGGAGACGACGGGTGCTCTACAGCTTGTATGCTGGAGTCCACTTGGGCGTGCCTGGGTGCCAGTTGCGCGAAGACCTGCGGCAATGGCGTACGCAACGCAGGCGAGGACTGCGATGACGGGAACGTGATTGCGGGCGACGGCTGTAGTGCGTCGTGTCGGCGTGAGACGGGCTTCGCCTGTTCCGGATCCCCGGACGTCTGCGTGCCGCTCTGCGGCGATGGCATCAGGGCCGCGACGGAGGCCTGCGACGACGGCAACTTCCTTACAGGTGACGGATGCACGCCGCAATGCGTCGGCGAGGCGGGCGCGTCGTGCGCCGTGAGCTTGGACTGCGAGATCCGGTGCAACACGAAGACACTGCGCTGCGTGGACGACGACATCGCACCCCCGGCGCCGGTGATCACGGCGCCGCTGAACGCGAGCTTGCTCCTGGACCTGGCGACGGTAAGCGGCACCGCCGAGGCTGAGAGCACGGTCACGATCGTGATCGACGGGACGACCATCGGGACCACGACCGCGAGTGCCGCCGGGACGTTCGAGTTCGCGCTTACCACGCAGCTCCACCAGGGAGCGCACGTGCTCGAGGCGTACGCGACCGATGCCGACGACAACGAGGGGCCGAGTTCTGCGCCTATCATGATCACGGTGGTCGAGTGCCTGGGCGACGAATCCTGCGCTTCGGGGACGGAGACCTGCGATCTCGCTGGCCATCGATGCGTGCCGGTGGTCGTCGGCGAAGTGGACGCAGGGGTCGAAGTGGACGCAAGCGTTGCGCCGGATGCAGGCAGCGTCGAAGTGGACGCAGGCGTCGGGCCGGACGACGACGTTGAAGTGGACGCAGGCGTCGGGCCGGACGTCGACGCGGGGCCGAGGCCGGGGCGCCGAGGCGAGAGCGGGTGCTCGATCGCGACGGCCGGATCCAACGGTCGCATCACGTTCATCGAGTTCATGCTCGCGATGGCTGCTATCTGCGTCGTGCGTCGTCGCCGCGCGC
>CAZEWA010000404.1:0-4031 GCA_964515685.1 uncultured Polyangiales bacterium
TCCCCGTGACCGTGTGCTGCTGTTGCTTCACTCATGGAATAACGCTCCGTGTTCGCGACAGGTCACCCGATCAGGTGCTCGCGAGCTCCTCTTCGGTCGCGAGATGGTAGTCGTATGGGCCACGACGAATCACCGGCGTGGTCTCGAAGTTGTGGGGGTGCGGCGGCGTCGTGGTCGCCCACTCGAAGCCTGCAGAACCCCAGGGATTGCGCGGAGCTTTCTTTCCGCTGACGAGGGACTGGATGAACATGATCAGCATGATCGTGAAGCCAACGCCGAGGATGAGTGCGCCGATAGAGCTGAAGCCGTGCATCATGCTGAAGCGCTCTAGGTAGTCCCAGTAGCGGCGTGGCATGCCCTGCGAGCCCATGACGAACTGGGACAAGAAGGTGATGTTGAAGCCGACGAACACCAGGAACCACGAGACGCGAGCTGCGGTCTCGTTGTACATCTTGCCGAACATCTTGGGCCACCAGTAGTGCAGGCCGCCCACGAAGCCCATCACGGTGCCACCCACCATGACGTAGTGGAAGTGCGCCACGACGAAGTACGTATCGTGAAGGTGCACGTCAACGTTGAGCGTTCCGAGGAACAAACCGGTGAGGCCACCGATGGTGAACAGGAACAGGAACGAAAGCGCCCAAAGCATCGGAGAGGCAAAAGAGATGGAGCCCTTGTAGAGGGTGGCAGTCCAGTTGAAGACCTTCACGCCCGAGGGAATCGCGACGAAGAAGGTCAGCGCGCTGAACACCATCGTGGAGTACTCGCTCATGCCCGCGACGAACATGTGGTGTCCCCAGACCAAGAACCCGAGTAGCGCGAGCGACACGGAACTCATGGCCACGAACATGTACCCGAAAATGGCGCGGCGGGTGAACGTCGCGATGAGCTCGTTCACGACGGCCATTCCCGGAAGAATCATGATGTACACGGCGGGATGCGAGTAGAACCAGAAGAAGTGCTGGTAGAGGACCGGGTCGCCGCCCAACTTGGGGTCGAAGATGCCGAGGTGGAGGCCGTGCTCAAGCGTGAGCAGCAGCACCGTGACCGCGAGCACCGGCGTTGCCAGAACCTGGATAACGCTGGTCGCGTACTGGCCCCAGACGAACAAAGGCAGACGGCGCCAGTGCAGGCCAGGAGCACGCATCGTGTGAATCGTGGTGACGAAATTCACGCCGGTGAGGATGGACGAGAACCCAAGGATGAACACGCCCATCGTGCTCGACATCACGGATGTCGCCGAGTGCGCGCTGTAAGGCGTATAGAAGGTCCAACCGGTGTCTATGGTGTTCGTGAGAATGCTGTAGAGGAGCACGAAGGCGCCCAGCACCCAGCAGTAGAAGCTCAGCAAGTTAAGACGCGGGAACGCTACATCCTTCGCTCCAAGCATCAGCGGAAGGAAGAAATTTCCTAGCGCGCCCGGAATCGACGGGATGATGAAGAGGAACACCATGATGGCGCCGTGGAGGGTAAACGCCTTGTTGTACCAGTCCGGCCCCATGATGGTCTCGCCACGGAACGCGAGCTCCAAACGCACGAGCAAGGCAAAGATGCCGCCCGCGAGGAAGGAGAGCAGGATCGCTGCGAGGTACATCAGCCCGATGCGCTTGTGATCGAGCGAAAACGCCCAGCTCTTCCAGCCGGTTTCGTGCGTCAGGTAGTTGGGTTGTTCGTCTGTGGCTACTGCGGTGGTCATGATGGTTGTCTCCCCACTACTTGACCGACTTGATGTATTCGATGAGGGCGTCCAGCTTCCAGTCCTTGAGGACGTAGACCGGCATGTTGCTGCCCGTGAAACCCTTCACAATCTTCGCCTGAGGACGAAGGATGGACTCGCGAAGGTAGTTTTCGTCGACCACTACGGAGGAACCGTCTTCGAGAGACTCCGACTTGCCGAACACGCCCTTGAGAGTTGGGCCCACTAGCTTGCCGCCGTCCACGGTGTGGCAGGTGTTGCAAGCGTTTCTCTTGAACAGATCCGCACCCACCTCTGCCAGAGGCTTGCCCTCGGGCGGTACGTCCTTGCCCGCGATGAACGCTGCGTAGTCCTCCTCCGATACGATGTGCACTGCTGCAAGCATCTGGGAGTGGCTGGTACCGCAGTACTCCGTACAGAACAGGTCGAGGTGCTCGCCCTCTACCTTGTTCGTCTTCCGGTTGTACTTCGAGGTCAGGGCTGTCGCCTCGAACCAAACCGAGGTGTACATGCCCGGGACAACGTCGCGCTTTACGCGAAATTCTGGGACGAAGAAGGAATGCAAAACGTCCACGGACGCCATCTGCATCTTCACCGGGCGCCCAACAGGCACGACCAGCTCACCAGGCGACGGTTCAGTGTCCCCGGGATAGTAGAAATCCCAGGCCCATTGTTTACCGCGCACCTTGATCTCGATGGCCTTATCCGGCGCCACCATCGCCTGCACGTACCCCTTGAACCCGTAATGAAACATCGGGAGCAGGAGGATGAGCGGCGCGAACGTCCAGAATAACTCCAGCACGTCGTGGTGACCGGGTGGCGTCGACTGCGGGTTCTTATCGCGGCGATACTTAATGAGGCACCAGGCGGCTACACCCATGATCGCGACGAAGAAGAAGACGCTGACCCAGAAGATGAAATAATACATATTGTCGATGTCCGCGGCGAGCGTGGACATCTGACGTGGAAGCTGAACGGTTGCTTCTTTCATGACCTTCAGACCTCGCGAGCGCGCGTCTCACGCGCCCGAGATGTGCCCCGAGAATCGTCGTTATCGACAGCATGTGTGACGGCAGGAAGTTCGGCCCCCTTGGACCGTGCTTCGCGACGCCACATGACCAGCAGAAACAAACCGAGCGCGAAGACAGTTAACACACCGCCAAGACGCATCACGTTCTTGGCGACGAGCACGTACTTCGCCCCGATGGGATCGTAGACGTAGCAGTAAAGAATCGCTTTTTCGACCGTGGAGATGCTTCGTCCCTGAGACGCTTCGAGCAATCCTACGCGGACATCCTGGAACGGGAATTCGAGCCCGTACAGGTACCGCGCCATCTCCCCATTCGGCTTCGTGAGCATCAGCACCGCAGGATGACCGAACTGATCGTCGCGCTCATCGTAGCGAAACTGAAACCCTGCCGCGTCCGCAACCTGCTTGATGGTGGCTTCGTCACCTACCAAGAAGTCCCAGCCTTCATTCGACTTCCCGTAGAGATCAAGCATCTGCTTGCGCTTCCGGGCTGCCAGGGCTGGAGTGTCACGGTGGTCTATGCTGATGGTGACCGCTCGATATTCCTTGCCGAGCGTCCAAGGTTGCTCCTTGAGCGCGTTCGCCTCCGCCGCAAGCACCATGCTGCAAACGACTTTGCAGCTGTTGTATGCCAGCGTCAGAACGACAGGACGCTTCCCATCAAAGAAGTCCCCGAGGCGAACTTCCTTCCCTGTATGGTCGCGAAAACGCGCCTCAAGCGGCAGCTTCTTGTCGAGCTGCTCGTTGATATCTACCGCTTCCAGCTCCGCCGGCATAATCGACGGCTGAGCCCAAGCAATCTGGGCCATGAGCATGATGCCCAGGCTCAGCACTGCACTGCAGGCGGTATGTGGCGCGCGCAAAAACATGATCAGGGCTGCTTATCCGTTTCAGTTGGTTCAGCAGTGGGAGCCTCTGGAGCCGGAGCTGCGGGAGCAGCTTCAGCGACGTCGCGCTGAAGCAAGCTCCAGCCGGCGATTTCTGGAACGCCGCGACCACTCACTGGGGCAATCAACGGAGAGCCCGCGCGCCCACGCTGGCCGATGAGGCGCTTGGCCTGGTCGATGGGCATACTGCCCTTCTGCAATGCCTCGGCCTCCTTCACACGAACCGCCTGCACCTCGGCCATGCCGCGGCTGTAGACCTTTTCGTGCAGTTCTGCGGTCATCATGCTCGCAAAGTATGAGTCGAGAAGGAACTTCACGCCGATAAGCATGAAGACTGTCAGCGACGTGTAGAAAAAGATAATTCCGTTGCGTGGCGGACTATCGTCGTAACCTTTGGCTGCCATGGCCGAGGCTCCTG
>CAZEWA010000405.1:0-4031 GCA_964515685.1 uncultured Polyangiales bacterium
AGACCTCGGAGCAGGAGCCTGACGGCGGCGACGGCACGGACGGGGACGGAGACAATGGAGATGGCGATGGCGATGGCGATGGCGACACCCGCACGTGGCAGGCACTAGCCGTCACCAACCACTCCTTCGAAGCCTATGCGCTCGCGCCGAACACCAGTGCCGAGAATTGGAACGGACCGATCAAGATCGAAAAATCCGTCGCGGCTGCCGCCACGGAGATCTTCCCCGGCCACGGCTTCGGCAGGTCCACGCTCGGCTCAGGCCTCGTCTATCTCGCGCATCCGGGCAGCATGCAGCTCGACAACTTCACGCCCCTTGCGGCGCCGGGCGACGGCAACAACGCCGTTGTGCTCTACAGCGGCAGCGCCACAGGCGAGAGCTTCGTGTGGACCCACAGCCTCGGGGCCCTTTCGTTCCAGGACGAGTACCGCGTGCACATCGCAGCAGCAAAACTCAAGGCCTTCTCGGTGCCCGGCCAGCTCTCCCTCGTCGTCGCAGTGAGCAGCCCGGGCGAGACCGGCACGCCCACAACCCTAACGCGCACGCCGATCACACTCAGCGCCGCCCACGCATTTACGGACTTCGAGACCAGCTTTGTCGTCAGCCGTGACTTGCACGGAAAGCTCCTTCACGTGGGTCTGCACACGTTGGGTGCTCAGCAGACGGGCGTGCTGATGGACAACGTGCGCGTGGAGCGGCTCGCCTCAGGTGCCGCGGCACCCGATGTGCAGCTTGGCCTGCTCAACGGCTCGTTCGAACAGCCAGCGCTCAGCATCGGTACCTACACCCACGACGCGCTGCACTGGAAGCTCTACGCAGGAGGCGGCTACGCTGGCATCGCGCGACACACCGATGCGGAGCTCGATGAGGTCGAGCCGTTGCCTGCTCCCGCAGCAGGCAACCAGGCACTCGAGCTCTCGAACGGCTCCAATGCCCTGAGCAGCATCGTGGCCCACCTGAGCGCAGGCATGTACTACCGTGCCAGCGTCGCTGTGGCGGCTCGCAAAGGTGTTACAGCGGCCAAACCCGATATCCGCTTTGTGATCGACGACGCCCCGGTCGCAGCCGACGGCCTGCCCACAGATCCGGTAAGCGTGTGGCAAATGCGCGAGGTTTGTTATGCCGCTCAAGCTTCTGACGCGGGCAAGCCGCTGCAGATCTTGCTTGAGGCCGTAGGCCAACTTGGTCGCGTGATGTTCGACAACGTGGCCTTTGCGGCCAGCGCGACCCCCTGCACCACAGGCCCCGTAGTCGCCGAGCCAGTCATCGTGCAACCGGGCCCCGGCCCCGTAGTCGTCGAGCCGGTCAAGCCTAAGTCCGTACGCTAAGCGCCGGCGAGAGCGACCCGACGCTTGGGCATGGGTTTTAAAACGCTTTGCGCGCGGGGAAACTTCAAATGTGAACTTCAAGCCTTCACGCCGCGCATCACAGCCAGCGCGCCCGCCATCTGCACGTGCATTTGCGTGAGACCTGCGCGCTCTAAAAAGCTGCGGTAGGTGTCGGCCGAGAGCCCATGCGTGAAGTAGCGCCCGGGCTTCATCACGTGCTCGACCATCAGATCGGAGATCTTGCGCTCACCGCTGCAAGCCACGGTCACCATCGCCTGCGCGCCGGGCTTGAGCGCACGGCCGATGGAACGCGCCGCAGCCTCGGGATCAGGAAAGGCGTGAAAACCCGCGAGCGATAGGCAGCCATCGAGCACCCCATCTGCGATGGGTAACTTCGCAACATCGGCTCGAATGAACACGGCGTTGCGCACGCCGAGCTTGCGCGCGCGGTTTCGCGCAGCCCTGAGCATGCCCAGCGAATAGTCGACCGCCAAGATCTTACTTTCGGGGCTCTGCTTGTAGGCGCGCGCCGTGAAGATGCCCGTGCCACACGGCACCTCGAGCACAAGGCCTGGCACCAGGGCGCGCGTGGTGCGCATCAGCAGTGGCGCCTTCAACACGCCGACGCCCCAGGTGAACGCCATGGCGGCCGGATTGAAGATCCACAGGTTGTACTTGAGCCCAGCTATCTGGTCGTAGTCCGCCTTAGGCCTCGCCGCGGCGGCATTTTCCGTCAAGTCTGCGATGCCGTCGCGGATCGGATAGCGAAGCCCGGAGGCGGTGACGAGACTCTCTCCCTCCCCGGCGCCGTCACGGACTCCATCACGGAACAATGGCGCACCGGACACGGGGCAGCGTAGATAGGGAAGCGCGTCATCCAACGTGAAGGTCATGGTGCGGGAGTCTAGCCAACGCGCGCCGTGTTTTCAGCGAGCACGCTCATACTGAACCGGCCACGGGATAGACACAGAGAGCGCCTTGGCAGCATGCAAGGGCCAGTAAGGGTCCCTGAGGAGGACGCGCCCCAGAGCACGACGTCGGCCTTCCCCTCGATCAATATGCGCTCGGCCTGTTCTGACGTGGTGATGAGCCCGATGGCACCGTCCCACCGGGCGGCTACCCATGAAAATGCACTCTACTTCGAGTGCGGCTTCAGCGTGTCCCCGAAGGCCTCGCGGATGGCCGTCTGGAGCCCAGCGATTTCGCTCTCGGTGAGATCTGCAAACTTGTCGCGCTTACTGCCGCTCAATGTGAAGCCGCGGCCTGCATGGTTGTTTTGCACGCATAGTCGCAGAAAGAGGTTCTCTCGCTGATCGGGCAGCTCCACCACGGTACGCATGGCAGTTTTCGCTCGATCCATGGCATGCAGGACCTCGAGCTCTTCGAGCAGCTCTGTGCGCACTGCAGACTCGTACCAACCGCAAAGGGCCTCGACTTGTACGGTCAGATCGGGGTAGCGGTAGAATTCGAGCGTGTCGTTGAGGACATGCAAGGCCCCCTCCGCTTCGTCGATGCGATAGGAGACAAGCGGCATGACGCGCTTGGAGAAGTCTTCGAGTGCGGTGTCGTAACCGGCCTGATCGTGAAGAATCGCGGCGGAGATCGGGATCACTACACCATCTGGTGTAAATCCGGTCTTGGCCAGCACCTGGTGCAACATGAGCCGATGAATTCGGCCGTTTCCGTCGTCGAACGGGTGAATGTAGACAAAGCCGAAGCTTAGACAGCCTGCCATCACCAGATCTAAAAAGGGCTCTGCACTCCGTGCTGGCTGCGTCACATGCCAGGCGGCCCAGGCGTCGAGCAGCCCGTGCATCAACTCGGGCACATCCACTGCACGCGGCGCCACGTAATGCACCCGTTCGTGACCCGAGAGCAGCCGCTGCTCGGAGACACGAACCTCACCGACTCGGTAATCCTTTGGAGCAAAGCGCGGGGTCAGCTCGGCCGCAATCTCAAGCAGCGCATCTTTGTCCCACCACGCGACGAAGTCTTGTTCCGAGCGCGCGAGGAGTACTTCCACAAAGCGCTCCATGCGATCAGATGGAACCTCGCGTTCAATTTCAAAGCTCGCTCGCGTCTCCTTCGTGTAGAGGTAGCGAATCGCGCGCTTTAGGTTGCGTGGGTCGTTCGCAGCGAGCTCTTCGAAAATGTGATCGGCAAGAGCCTCGAGACCCGCCTGCGCGTAGTTCTCGATGCGCTGTGTGCGACGCACGAGCGGACACCACGCGGAATTGGGACTGAGCAGGTTGTGATTGACGCGGTAGCGGCGCAACTTGGGACCTGGCCGCGTCACGTAGTCAGCGGCGGTAAGCGCGTCGACGTAAGCGCCCGTCTCCGTGTCCGCGAGGTCGAGGCGAGTCCCGAGCAACCACTCGTAGAAGAACCAAAGACGCCGCAGGTAGCTCGAGGTGGGCCGCGCGCGCAGCGCATCTTCGAGAGGCATGGGACCGAGCACCTCGAAAGCCGCTCGCAACACGGTGAGGTCTACTCCGTCGTACTTGAGCGCGAAAACCAACTGCCCAATGTCGCTTCCATCACGTTGGAATTGCGCCGGAAACGTCTCGTGAACTCCCCGCGCAGTGGGGCGTTGGGTGCGAGCCCCAGGCGCGATGCTGGAGGTGTGGCGAGGCTCGGGGAGCTTCAGCGCGAGGCGCTCGATCAAAGCCGCATAACCGGCGGGCGCCGACATAATTTGCGAAT
>CAZEWA010000406.1:0-4015 GCA_964515685.1 uncultured Polyangiales bacterium
GCGCAGCCGCCTGAAGCACCGAGCACCACGTCTGCGCCGGTCGAACCGCAGAGCACGTCCGCGACTCCGTGACCTCGGCGGCGCGTTCCGACCTGCCGATTTGAGAGTGCGTCCACTGCAGGTGAAAGGTGCGCCGTCGCCCGGCTCACTTTCACCCTTGCTCTCGACCTGCGCGCGGAGGCGCTGTGCGGGGAGCTGTGCACATGCCCGAGCCACACCTCGATGCACGCACCGAACAGCGCGTGTTGCCTCGTAAATCGTGCATCTGTCGCACGGTTTTCGCGGCCGCTGGCAACACCGGGGAACGCACGCTCGCTCGTGCAGCTCTAGCAAGCCACACCTCGACATCGAGACATCTCGGAAGAGCCCGCACGATGAAATGGACGACGAAAACATTTGCCAGTGGTCAGCTGTCGACCGTCATGGCCCAGACGATGCTGACCGGAAAGGCGCGGGACAAATTCCTCGCGCGTGCCGGAGATGCGGGGGCGCGGGATGACTCGGCCCGGGAAGCGTTCGCCACGATCTACGGCTGGCGCCCGCCGGCCGAGCTCGGTGAGTGGCAAGCGGCCCTCAAGGCCTACGCCAAAAGCGCCGAGGAGATCTCGGACGTCTGGATGCTCGGCGATGCGCTCTCGTATGCCACAGACCTTTCAAAGTCGTTCGCGTTTCAGAAGCTGCTCAACGAAGGAGACTTCTGGCTCACCGCGCTGACCGGGCTCGAGAGGTTCGGCTCGGATCCCAGCGGGGACAGCTGCTTCGTCAGCACGCTCGCAACCGGAAGGGACGACGGCGCCGAGGTTCACCTCTTCAACCACGAGAACGGCGAGCTCGACCGCGGGCAGTTCGGCTCGATCGCCAACTTCGTCGCAGCGTATTTCCCGAGCGACGACGAGGACGACGACAGCGAGGCCCATCCGTGGTCGGCCGCTGCCTCGGAGTACGACGAGGCATTCGAGCAGAGCCGAGCGTCACGACCGGCCTTTATCGCCGCCGATCAGCTGTTCGCGCGGAGCCAGTGGCTGATGGAGCTTCCCACGGGCGAAAAAGGCTTCGAGCTCGCCCGCAAGCTCGAAAGCGCGCCGGCTTTCGACGTGTGGCAAGAGGAGCGCCGATACCTCATCGAGCATCCCGTCCTCGTCCACTACTGGATCATGGCCCACTACTTCCTCGGCAACGTCGAGGCGTGCCGAGAGGCGATAACGATCGGCAAGAAGGCGCCCGGTCGCGTCGCCCCTGCCCTTGCCACGTGCGTCGAGGCGCTGCTCGATGCGCCGGAGAAGGCGAAGTTCGGCAAGCTCTCGACGCAGGCGCTCTCGAAGCTCTGCGAAGCCGTGCGCAAGAACGCCCCGCCGGAGCTGCTCGATCCCGCGGTCGAAGGAGGGCGCACGAACGGGAGTGCTCCCAAGAACGCTGCGGCGAGCCCTGAAAAGATCCGGGCTCGCCTCGGAGCAGGAGAAGACCCGTGGGCGCTGATCGCCGAGTTTCCGGACGACATCGAAGTGCACGATCTCGCGCTCCAATCGATCGCAGCGTCCAAGGCGGACAAGGAGCTCGCAGCTCGGATCAAGCAGTACCTCCGCGAGCGCAAGTGCGAGGCCTACAATACCTGGCCGTACGACCCTGAAGCGTACGATAGGCGGTTCAACCCGGTCATCGCCGCGGCATTCCGCTCGGGGCTGCGCTACGACGCCGACCATCCGAAGGCGTACGCGGGCATCACGAACACGCTCGCCATCGCCGACGACGACCTCGCGATGGCCGCCTTCGAACAGGCCATCGACGAGCTCGCGGTGGAGGACGCTCGCGCCGCACGCGTCATCGAAGGACTCGCGAGCAGCGCGCACCCACGTGCAGGCGCGCTGCTCGAGCGCGCCGCGCTGCGCTTCTTCGCCACGCTGGAGGATGCCAGAGAGCGCAACGACAAGAAGGCGAAGCAGGGGCCGACGCTCGACAACATGTTCCAGGTCGACTCGCACTTCGCCGAGGCGCTGCGAGTCGCGCTGCGCCGCGACGACGACATCGCGGAGCGGCTGGCCGAGAAGACCCTGAGCTTCCGTTCGAACCTGAGGCTCTTCGGCACGGCGCTGGGCCTCGCGCTGCGCGTGCTGAGCCGCCGTGGCCGTACGAGCTGTCTCGACTGGGCACAGACCTACGCGGCGGCGGCCGTCGAGAAGCTCTCCGCCTCCGAATGGATCGACGACATCGCCCAGGCCAACCTCACCGAGTGTGCCATCGCGGTAGCCCGACTCGCGCCGCGCGACGAGGCGCTTTCCTTCTTGCAGGAGCGCTTCGCCGCAAAGCGCGAGCACCTGCGGGCCGACCTCGCCGTCCGCGGCGCGCTCCTCGCAGGCCTGCTGATCCTCGACCCGAAGAACGCCGAATACCGCGCTTGGGTCGAGCGGCTCCTCGGCAACCGCACCGGCGCTTTCTCGATCTTCAGCGTGCTGCGCGGGGTCGAGGAGAGCCGTGCGGACATCCCCGCGTCCTGGCTGCTGCCGCACGTCTACGCTGCGCGGACCTCGCTCTCCGAGTCGCAGACGGGAGAGGAGATCGTCCAGGCCGCCGCCCGGCGCGCGCTCGCGGTCCTCGGTGCGCCAGCGCCCGAGCCGTTCGACGACAGCGACAAGTTCGCCAATCGCACACCCGACGAGGAGCTTCCCGCCGCGCTGCTGAGGCCCGATCGGCACCGGATCGAGAGCGTCTTCGAGCGCATTCGCGAAAAGAACCTGGTCCATCCAGACATCGTCACGAACGGCGTCGCCGTCCTGCGCGACCTCTACGCATGGTCGGCCGATGACTGGTACCGGAGCGACAACCGCGCTCGAGTGGAAGGCCTGCGCACCCTGCGCCTGCAAGGACCTGCCGCAGCTCCCGCGCTCGCCACCTTACTTGAGCTGCCGCACATGGCATGGGCCGATCGCGGTTATGCTCGCGTCACGATGCGCTACACCGGGCAAGAGGCCGTGGTGCGAAGCTGGCTCAAGGAGGCGAGCATCGACCAGGTGCTCGCCGAGCTCGTAAAGCCCACGGCTTTTTCCGTCGCCTTCCCCGACCTGCTCGCCGCGCATGCGGTCGCACGCATTGGCGACCGCGCCACCGAAGCCTGCCTCGCCGCCCTTGAGCGCCGGCTCGCCGACGCTCTGCGGACGTCCGACGATGCCGGACCGGGCGATCCGAGTCTCACGCTCTTGCCCTTCGTCGTCGGAGCGTTGGGCGACGACGCCCGAGCGCGCCTCCGCGCCTTGGCGAAAGGCTTCGACTCGTACCGCTCGGCCCGCGCGCTGCTCTTGAAGGCAGCGAAGTTCGAGCCCGGGCCGCTGCCCCACGACTGGACGGCCCCCCTCGCCGTCGAGACCGAGTGCGCCGGCGAGTCGGTGCGCTACGGCGTCGAGCTCCTCCTCGAGGGCAACAAGCTGACGTGGAAGAGCACGACAAACGGCTTCGCGATGTACCAGCTCATCGACGAGTCCCACGCCGAGCGCGGCACGCTCGATTTCGAGAGCACCGACGCTGCCCGCGCCTTCGCCGACCTCGAGCTCCGCGCGCTCTCGCTCCGCGGCTTCCGCCGCACCGCGCCCAAGAAGACCACGAAGAAGACCACGAAGAAGCGACGCTGAATAGCGGCCAGCAGCAGCTGGTCCGCGACGTCGAGCACGTCCCGAGCTGTGACGGCTTCCGCGCGCCGATGACGGGGACGAACTTCGGCTCCTTCGCGAGCGCCGCCGTACTGCAAGCACGCGGCCCACCGCATGCCCGCTGGCGCTTGGCGTGTCGCGCAGCGCGGGTGTGCCTCGCTGCGACCTCAGCCCGCGCTCTCCTCCACCTGCACGTCGCTGCCCGCAAAGCACAGGTGTCCCGGTAAGCCCGTCGCCTCAGGCAAGGGCGCTTCGTAGGACCAGGCGACATCGGGGCGGACCTCGCGCATGGACCAGTAGCTCGCGACGCCTTTGTAAGGGCAGATGGTACGCGTGTCGCTCTCAACGAAGCGCTCCATACGCACGTCCTCGCGCGG
>CAZEWA010000407.1:0-3971 GCA_964515685.1 uncultured Polyangiales bacterium
GAAGTGCTGCGAAAAAGCCTGAGCGAGCGCGGCGATCTCCGACTGCCCAGCTCAGGCACGCCGAGCCGCCCGCTGCCCTAGTGCTTGATCGGGGCCCCGGCAGCCAGCTCTGCCTCGCGCCGCGCGATGTCTTCCTCGAGCCGCGCCCGGGTCCAGCGGTTCTCGCTCTTACGCATCTTCACCAGATACGACTGGCAGCCCACGAGCGCGAGCGTCACCAAGATCGAAGTCACAAACCAGCCGAAGCCCTTGAAGTACAGGATGAATGGGCAGGCCAAGCCGACCAGAAAGTACCTGGGCACCTGGTCCCACAGGACTTCCAAGTGGACGTAGAGCTCGTCCAGGCGGGCTATCTCCGCCTTGTACAGTTTGATGTGAACGTCCTCTGACATGGTCGGGCTTCGTTGTAGAACCGCGCGCCCAGGGAGACCAGGCGCGGATCCTCATCTCTTCGAACAATCTCTAGAACGCCGCGTCTCAGCTATTTCGCTTGGCGAATCCGCGCGCCCATTCCACAAATTTACCCACCTGCTCGGCGCTGGTCGCGTTGTACTGAGAGATGCGGATGCCGCCCACGATGCGGTGGCCCTTGATGCCGACGAAGCCGGCCGCGAGCGCCTCGGCCACCATCTTCTTGTCGAGTTCCTCGCTCGGCAGGCGGAACACCGGGTTCATCACGGAGCGGCTCGCTTGCTCGACGTCGCTGCGGAAGAACTCAGGGTTCTCGTCGATCATCTCGTACACGAGGCGCGCCTTCTCCCGGTTGCGGCGCTCCATGGCCACGAGTCCGCCCTCTTCCTTCACCACCGACAGCACGTTGCGCACCATGTAGATGGCGAACGTGGGCGCCGTGTTGAGCAGCGAGTTTTCCTTCGCGTGCTCCTTGTATCGGAAGATCTTGGGGATGTCCTCGCGCCCGCTCTCAAGCAGCGACTTCTTGGCGATGACCAAGGTGACCCCGGACGGGCCGATGTTCTTCTGCGCGCCTGCGTAGATGAAGTCGAACTTTTTGACGTCGATGGGCCGCCACAGGATGTCGCTCGACATATCGCAGAACAACGGCACGCCGGGCTTGGGCTCCGGGAAGACGTGGGACTGCGTGCCCATGATGGTGTTGTTGCTGCAGAAGTGGAGGTAGGCCGCCTCGGGGTCGAGGTCGAGCTCGGCCTGGGTCGGCACGCGGAAGCAGGCACCTTCTGCATTCTCGACATTGGCCGCAATGCGAGCCTTGCCCACAAGCTTGGCTTCGGCGTAGGCCTTGCGCGCCCATACCCCCGTGAGCAGGAAGTCAGCGCTCTTTCCAGATGGCAGGAAGTTGAGCGGCGCGAGGGCAAACTGGGCGCTGGCGCCCCCCTGCAGGAACAGCACCTGGTAGTCGTCCGGGATCTGCAGGAGCTCGCTGAGCAGCGAGATGGCCTCCGCATGAACGCGCTCGTAGTCTTTCCCGCGGTGGCTGTGCTCCATGATGGACATGCCAGTGCCCTCGAAATCGAGGAACTCGCGCTGCGCACGCTCAAGGGCCTTCAGGGGGAGCGCGGCGGGGCCGGCGCTAAAGTTCACGACGCGTTTGGTCATAGGGGTAGCTCGAAGTTACCCGGCCGTCCCAGGGTTGCAACTCGTCCCTGGGCCGCTTTAAACGGTTTCACCGTGCTCCCTACCCGCCCGGACCCGTTCTGCTCGCGCGCCGGGCCGGATCAACGCGAGTCGAGCAGTAGATCGACCAGCGCGCTTGTGTTGGCCGCCTGCGCCAGGGCTTCGTCGCTATCTGCAACCCAGGGGAACTCGAACACGGGCGTGCCTAGACGCTCGTCGAGAATCTTGGCGTTGGTGCGCATGCTCGGCTCGCGCGTCGGGTCCTCAGGATCGACCAAAACCAGTGCACGCAGCTCGATGCCCCGCGCACGCGCACACTCGGCCGCCGTCAGCGTGTGGGAGAGGACGCCGAGCTTATTGGGGGCGACGAGCACCAGGGGCAAGCCCAGCGCCGCCGTAAGGTCCGCCATGTTCTGCCGGCGGTCGAGGGGCACGAGCAGCCCGCCCGCCCCTTCCACCAGCGCAAACTCCGAGCCGCGCGCGGCGTGGTGCACGGCATCCACCAAGGAGCGAACCTGCGGCGTGGCCGGCTCCCCTTCGAGGTGAGCGGCGTAGGGAGCAAGTGGCGACTTGGCGCGATAGAAGCCCGGATAGTCCGCAAGCTCCGGCCGACCACAGGCGCGGGCCAAGGCGAAGGCGTCGGACTGCTCGGGCTCTCCTAGCCCGGTCTCGAGCGGCTTGAGTGCCACCACGCGGCGTCCCCGAGCATGCATCGCCGCCGCCAAACCGCGCGTGACGAAGGTCTTGCCGGCGTGGGTCCCCGTGGAACTGATGAACAGGCCCCTCATAGTTTCCGTACCTCCGCGAAGGCCAACAGGGCTTCTTCGATGTCCGTCTTGGTATGGCTGGCCATGGGCACCACGCGCAATCTGCCGGTACCCGCGGGCACGGTGGGGGGCCGAATGCCGTGCGCGAAAACCCCGCGCTCGAGCAAGGCCTGAGAAAGACGCATGGTGGGCAGCGGGTCCCCGATGATGACGGGGATGATGGGACTGCGACCTGGAAGCACCCGGTAGCCGAGTTCGCTGAGCCCCACGCGCAGGCGCTCCGAGTGCGAAAGCAGCGCCCTCCGAAGCCCATCGGCCTCGCGTACCAGACGCAGCGCCAAGATAACCGCGCGAGCGAGCGCCGGCGAAGGCGCCGTGGAGAAGATGTAACTGCGGGCCTTGTTGCGGATGAGGTCGATGACGGGCGCAGCCGCAGCCACGAAGGCCCCCTGCCCTCCAAACGATTTGCCCAAGGTGCCGAGCAGCACGTCGGGCACCATCCCGAGCTCCGCACAGTAGCCCTTCCCCTCGGGTCCAAACACGCCCAGCGCGTGGGCTTCATCGACCACGAAGCCGGCTTCGTGCGCCTGAGCCAAAGCTTGGAGCTCGGTGAGCGGCGCGAGATCGCCGTCCATTGAGAACAAGGACTCCGTGACCACCAAGGCGTTGCGGGCGCTGTGGCGTTCGGCGCGCAGCTTGGCCTCGAGGTCCGCGGGGTCCGCATGCCGGTAGACGACGATACGGGCGCGGCTCAGGCGAGCGCCGTCGATCAGGCTCGCATGGTTGAGGGAGTCGCTGAAAATGATGTCTCCCGGGCCGCACAGGGCCTGAATCACCCCGACATTGCAGGCGTAGCCCGTGGAGAACAGCGCGGCGGCCGACTGGCCCACGAAGTCCGCGAGCGCAGCTTCCGCATCACGATGGGCGCGCATGCTGCCCGAGATCAGGCGAGACGCACCCGAGCCGAGCCCCTCCTCCTCGAGCCCCTGCCGCAGCGCATGCAGCAGCACGGGGTGCCGGGCCAGGCCGAGATAGTTATTCGAGCAAAGGCACAGTACCTCGCGCCCGTCCACCTGGAGACGCGGGCCCTGGGGCCCATCTACATCGCGAGCCCGACGCCGGAGACCTGTGGTCTCAAGCTCTACCAGGGAGGCTTCCACCAACTCTAAAAAGGACACGCGGCCCATCTTAGCAGCGGAAAGGCGGCGGAAAAGGAGGGTAAGGGGATGCTGTGGTCGGACGAGCGTACCGGACGAGGCGGGGCAATCCCACGTTGGGTTTCACGTGAAACAGACGCAGCCAAAGGGATGGAGTCTCGGCAAGCAGCGCGGAGTGCGCGACTCGAGCGCGGGGTGCACGAGCCGGGACGAGTGCTCGTGTTTCACGTGAAACACTGGACAATGTGCCGGAGAGAGATGAGCGTGGAGCTGCGACGCGAGGCGAGGCAGAGACGGCAGCTGAAGCCGGATCGCTTAGGCGCCGGACCGAGCGGGCGATGAACCGGATGCCGCCAGCGGGAACCACGTTTTTGCTGACGCGGCCTGCCAGGGAGCGGACTGCCAGGGAGCGGAGTCCGAGTGGCTAGCCTCGGCATCCGGGAGAACCTGAACC
>CAZEWA010000408.1:0-3967 GCA_964515685.1 uncultured Polyangiales bacterium
CTTGTAAGGGATTCTTTCGCTCCGACTCTCACGCATCCTGCAGAGGAACCACTCCCTCAACCTAAGCGTCGCAAAAGGAGTGGTCAAGGGCGGGAGAGCGAATGGGAAAGCCGGACTACCCTTTCGACGGACTTGCTTTGAGAGCGGCTTTTCCGGCCTTGACATAGACCTGAAAGCGCACTGCGCGCGCGTCGGGACGCTGCTGCAGAATCTGGTCACGATTCTTGCGCAGGGTGACCACGAAGCGTTCGAACGACAGCTCCGCGGTGGCCTCGCCGCACTGTTGACGCACGCTCACATATTCTTGAAAAACCTCGTGGAAGTGCGCGTCCTCGGACGTATCCAAAACGACGGTGGCTCCCTCGTCTTCGTCGTCAAGTGCCTCTGGCGCGGCGGCCGACACCGGCATGGCGACCGGTGCAAGGCCCGACCCCGACGGCCGAACCGCAGCGGGTGGTGGCGCCTTGGGCGCGGGAGGAGGCATGCGCACTGGCGCATTGGCCGGCGCAGGTGGCGCCTTGGGAGCCGGCATGGGCATGGCTGCAGGCTGCTGGGGCGTGACGCGCGGTGCATCTTCGGTTCCGCCGAAGCTGAAGGCCGAGCTCGTGAGCGCTTCGGGAGTAGGCCCGAGCAGTTCGTCGAGGTTCGCTTTTTGGATACGCGACTTGCCGCCGCCCTTTTCGAGCAGCGTCATGATGCCCTTGTGCACGCCCTCGCCGATCTTGCGGTAGGCGCTGTTCAGCACAGCGAGGTCGAGTTCTTCGCTCTGTCCCTCGGCCACACGATCAACCTGCTTGCGGAAGATCGACAGCGGCCTGTCGTGCTCGAGCCACAAGAAGCCCATGGCCAAGAGGAAGAGCGCAACCAAGCCGGCTGCGAGCTCGATACGTGGCAAGGCTTCGATGTCTTCTTTCGTGGCCTGATCAAAAATGGCCCACGGGGTAGGGAGCGCGCGGAATGGACGAGCCACCGCGTATCCCACTTGGGCGGCCGACGCGCTGCCTGCGATCAGCGAGAACACAGCGCGTGCACGCTCACCTGCGTCGAAGGCCTCCGTGCGCTCGCCCTTGAGCAGGTGTTCTTCCTTCAGCGCCTGGGGCAAGAGAGGCGCGATTTCCGCTTGAGTCGGTGCGCCGGGCAGGTCCGCAGGCGTGTAGCTTGCGATCATCTGTTCGCGGAAGAAGAAGCCCACGGTCGCGCCGTTCAAGCGGTCGCTGAGACGTTGCGCCAGGGTATTGTCGAGCCTCTGCGCGTGCAGGATGGCGCCCACGTATACGCCGCGATCGACGATGGGACGCGCGGCCATGCGGTACACGGTCGCGTCGTAGATCCACACGTCGTCGCCCATGAAGCCACTTAGCGCTCGCTCGACCAGCGGAATCTTGCCGAGGCCCGCACCACTGCGCGCGGCCTTCTTGCCTTCCTGCGCAAGAATGATGCCGTGGCTGTCTACCGCGATGAGCAAGTCCGCACGCAGCTCCTCGAGCTGCTGGTTCATGGTGCGCAGGCGGTCCTTGAGCGCTTTGTCCTGCGATTCCTTCTTGCGCACGGCCTCGCGGATCACGCCGTCGGCTGCGATCGGAGCGAGTGCGTCGATGCGCGCGCGCGCGTCGAGCTTGAGCAGCGACTCCACTGCGAGCCTATCGCCGCGCAGATCGGAGTCTGCGTGGCCTATCTCGCTGCGATTGTAAACGCCGCGAGCAAGCAGGGCGGTGGACAAGCCAAGGATGGCTGCCACGGCCAAAAGCAAATACCAGAATCGTGAAAGCAGCATCGGAGGACCGCCTATTTCCCTTTTACGTCGACGCTGATGGGATCCACGACGAGCTCACGTTTGTCGGGGACATCGAGAGTGACAGAACTAACTTCGCTTGCGCCTCGAAACACCTTCAGCGTGTAGCTGCCGGGTGCGACGTCTGCGAACTTGAACGTGCCGTCGGCTTGGGGTTGCGCAACGCGACTCACCTTGGGCAAAACATGCAAGTGCCCGCGCACGTGGGGAGCAAGCTTGTCGTAGATGGGAAAGCTGCCTTCCTCATCGACTTGAATCTGACGCGACTGACCTGCGCTCGTTTCGATGGGGTCGAATTGCTTGAGCCCCTCCGCATAGAGCTGGTGCGTGAAGTCGTCGTCGTTGCGGATGCGCAACGAGGCGCCCTGCTGGACGACAATCGTGCCCGTGGCGAGCGTGCCGTCTTGGAGCGCGACCGTGGTGGCGTCCTTGGTGGACTGATTGCCGATCAAGACCACGACCACTTCGCGCGCGAGGTCCGCCGTGGCCTTCTTGGGCTCGATGAAGCCGTTCCACTCGTGCCAGTAGGGAGTTCGCACCGTCTCCGCGGCCTTGGCGCGCGAATCAGACCCCTTGACGCTGCCGCGTACATCGACGGCCGCTGCTTGGGCCGAGACCAGGAGGGCACAGCCTGCGGCCGTGAGCATCCCGAGTCCTACAGCTCGCTTGTGTCTTTCCATGAAACCCCTATCGGTTCGAGGTGTTCCCGCCGGCTCGACAGACGACGGACAGCGAAACCCCGCCGGGAAATTAGTGGATCTGAAAGCGTGAGGTCAATCGGCGCGGACAGGCGGCGGTGCGTAAAAGTCGACGACCTCGATCGGCGCGGCGAGATTCGCCCGTACGACCGTGCGTCGTCCAACCACATCGCCGCCAATTTGCAGTGCCATCGGATGTTCGTAGTGGATGGCCACGCGCTCACAGAGGAAGTCGTGAACGGTTTGCTCATTGCGGTAGCGACCGCGCCAAATAGCGCTGAAGTTCGCGACGACTTCTGTTGATGTAATGTCGCAAACGCGCAGAGAAAACCGGTCATCGCGCTCGTCAGCAAAGGGAAAGATGCGCGCGCCGAAACCCCAACAGGGAATCGTCGACATGGCGACGAGGCGCGAAGGTCCATCGTACAGGATTGCGCCGGTAGGATGTTCACTGATGGGGCGATCGTCGGGCCCTAAACGCACGGCTGGGGCCCCCTCGTTCACGATGCGGACCCACGGATGACTGCGGAGCAAAAACTCCGGCAAGCTGCGGCTCAAGGTCGAGAGTGCATAGGCGAACGGGCCTGTAGAGAGCGGACGCGTGATGGGGAACTTGGCCAACTTCTGCTTGGTCTCGGCGTAGTGGTCGAGGCAGATGGCGTCGATGCCGAGGCCTGCGAACGGGGACAGCACGCCTTCGACATCGAGCAGCCGAAGCGGCCGGCTGCCGCCCTCGCTTTGGAGACGCTTGAGGTCCTCGGCCACTGCCTTGCGGCCGGCCTGGGCTTCGCTCCCTAGGACCCAGGCGAGGGCATTGCCGGTGCCCAGCTTGAGCATGCCAAAGCGAGGCGGGGCTTTGCCGGCCGCCCGTGCTGCGCCGACGATGAGCGTGACCATCTGAACGAAGGTGCCGTCGCCGCCGCCTGTCAGCACCGTGTGGTAGTTGCGATCGACCACGGCCTGGGCGATGGGGCCGGCCTCGGCGAGGGTGCGCGACAGGAACAGATCCTGCGGGTGCACGACGCCGTCGAGCATCTGCACGAGCCCGTCTGAGACCTTTCGGGCGTTGCCGTTGAGGACGACTGCGACCTGTCCCGGTGGCGTTTTCGCCAAAGCGCTCACCATTTTTACCGGCTTTGGAGGGAAATGCGCGTCGGGCTGCAGCATGGTGCCCGGAGCTTAGAGCACGCCGAGGGCCAGATCCCGCGAATCCCGAGCGGGTATGCCAAGTTTTGGCCGTGCGTACATGCGCTAAGTAGGCGTATGTCGGCCAAAATTCGAGGCGAGTTAAACAAAATCGGCGGAAATCTCGAAGGATTCCGCCGATTTTCCAAGCTTGCGCGCTTATGTGCGCATGTTGTTGCGGTAGCCGAGGTCGGACTCGAACCGACACATCCGTAAGGACAGCGGATTTTGAATCCGCCGCGTCTGCCATTCCGCCACTCGGCCGTCAGTGCGGGCGATACTTAGCCGCTCT
>CAZEWA010000409.1:0-3955 GCA_964515685.1 uncultured Polyangiales bacterium
AAGACCCAGGGCAGGCCAGTCTCGTACCAGGACAGCGCCCGGTCGTAGCCGAACATCTTCACAATGGTGAGCGACTCACGGTCGAGCCCCTCGGTGACCCGCACCATGTTCAGCAGCTCGGCGATGGTCATGCCGTGCCGCACAGGGACATCGTAAAGGCCCACGAACGAGCGATAACCGGGGCGCTGCGGCGCGCCCTCCATCACCACACCGCCCAAGGGATTCGGACGGTCGAGCACGATACACGGCACGCCTTCACGGGCACAGGCGCGCAGCATGAGCGCCGCGCTCCACACGAAGGTGTAGTAACGAGAGCCCACGTCCTGCAGATCTATCACCACGGCGTCGAGGCCACGCAGCCACTCGGGCTTTGGCGACAAGTCCTCGTAGGTGCTGCCGTACAGCGAGTACACAGGCGCTTGCTGGCGGCGCTCACCCGCAACGGAAATCATGTCTTGGGCTTCGCCCGCGTAACCGTGCTCCGGCCCGAACAACGCCGACAGGCGTGCGCCCGCCATCTCCAGGACGACCTCAGCATGCCTCAAGGACCCGTCGACACTCGCGGGATGGGCCAAGAGCCCCACGCGCCGCCCTTGAACCAGCTGCAGTGCCTCGGATTCGCGTGCCGACAATCGGTCGAGGCCGGTGAGCACCGCCATGGGCTATTCCTTGCCTAGACGCAGCACGCTGGAGCCTGCGGAAGACTCCGCCGCCAGCATGTACAAAACGCTCATACGCACAGCGACGCCTGCTTCGACCTGATCGAGCACCACGCTGCGCGCTCCATCGGCCACTGTAGGGTCGATTTCCACGCCACGATTCATGGGTCCTGGGTGCATCACTATCGCGTCGGATTCCGCCAGGGCCAGCCTGCGATTGTTCAGTCCAAACGTGCGGCTGTACTCGCGCATGCTCGGCAGCAGCGCGCCTTCGAGGCGCTCATTCTGGATGCGCAACATCATCACCACATCGGCTCCCTCGAGCGCGGGTTCAATGCGGTCGAAGACTTTGACGCCGTACTGCTCAGCATCGAAAGGCAGCAGCGTGCGCGGAGCGGCAAACCGTACTTCATTGCCAAACATGCGGAGCAAGAGCGCGTTGGAGCGCGCCACGCGTGAGTGCGCAATGTCGCCGCAAATGGCGACCTTGAGCCCCTCGAGTCGCTGCTTCGCGCGACGGATGGTGAAGGCATCTAGTAAGGCCTGCGTGGGATGCTCGTGCAGTCCATCGCCTGCGTTCACGATCGCGCACTTCACCTTGGACGCCACGTAATGCGGAGCTCCCGATGCAGGGTGGCGGATGACCACGACATCAGGCTGCATGGCTTCGAGCGTCCGCACCGTGTCCGACAGGCTCTCGCCCTTGGTCGTACTCGACGAGGAGGCCGTCATGTTCACGACGTCGGCCGACAGCCTTTTACCTGCGAGCTCGAACGACGTTCGCGTACGGGTCGAGGCCTCATAAAACAGGTTAAGTATGGTTTTTCCTCGCAAGGTCGGGACCTTACGAATGGGGCGGCGCGACACCTCGAAGAACGCCTCAGCGGTGTCGAGGATGGAAATGACCTCCTCGCGACTGACGTGCTCGATGCCGAGCAAGTGACCGGTCTCTAAAGCTGCGCTCACCGTGCCTCCCCATCAACGACGCGCTGAATCGACAGGACTCAGCCGGGAAACGGAATTGGGGGGCGAACTAGCACGACACGGTCGCTCGGCCCACCCAAGCTCATCTCCAAGTAACCGCCTTGCGGAACATCGACCGTACGTCCGATGAAGTCCGCCGCGATAGGCAACTCCCTACCCCCACGATCGCAGAGAACTGCGAGCCAAACCCGGCGCGGCCTGCCGTAGTCGAGCAAGCAATCGAGCGCGGCGCGCACAGATCTTCCGGTCTGGATTACGTCGTCCACAAGAACCACATCGCGACCGTCGACCTCGAAGTCGATGGCGCTGGGAGCCGCCCTCAGGTTGGGCTTCGAAATGGCCACGTCGTCCCGATAGAAGGTGATCTCCACGGTCCCAATCGGAACCTTGAGACCGTCCTGGGCTCGAATCTCCCCGGCTATGCGGTTACACAGCGGCACTCCGCCGCCCCGAATGCCGACCAGCGCGATGTCGGCACCCCCGCGGGTCTGCTCCACGATGGCCGACGCGATGCGACGAATGGCCCGCGCTACGTCGTCGTGGTCCAAGACGAGCTCAGGAGGGGGCGGGATACTTGGCGGTCGTTGGCTCATGCTCACCTTCTAGGGTGTACGCGCCCGCCATGCGCCGCGTCAACTTGCCTTCGGAGGCAGAGCTCCGTTACGCCCGAACGTCACCCTACAAGGGCGGCAAGTCGGTAACAGACTTGGTGGAAGTCAGCGCGTCCCCGTGCGGCATGGTTTCGCCATTCTTCTGCCGCTCCTGCATCTCGTACTTCGAGGGACAGCGCGGCACCACTTGGTTGGCGAGAAACTGCCCGTCGGCGGCAAGCTGCCCCTGCACGGTCACGCTGATGCCCATGCCATCGCGGAAGGTGTCTGGCACCACACACTGGGGAAACTGCACGGGCATTTCCGCGCCGCCCTTCTCGATCACGAAGCGCCACTCGCAGGGCTCTTCGCGAAACTGAATGGAGCCGGGCTTGAGCTCGCCCTCCACACGCAGCTCGCGCCCGGCAAATTGGCTCGGGTCGTCCATCACCTGGTCGACAAGCTTGGAGTATACGAGCGCATTTTGGGCGGAGCTGCCGAACAGCAGGAACGCCACGGCGCCCCCGAGCAGCACAAGCACGGCGGAAACCCGAACGGTGGAGGACACACCACGGCCAGCTTGGGGAATCGGCTCGCGCGCCTCGGACGGGTTTTCAGCGTCTTGGTCCATGCCACCTACTCCAGCATCTAACCGCGCAACGCAGCGTGATTAGCTTGGGGAGCATAGCATCGTTCTTCCGAATTAGGCTTGCGTACTCAGGTGGTCGAGCAAGCCCAGGTAGGTGTCTTCGCCCTCACTAAAACGCACCAGGCGACACCCAAAGCCAGCTACACGTCCGGCACGGCCACTCCAGACCACCTCGACGTCTGCAACCACCCGACTCGGCGCGGCCGCCCCATCGAGCTCGAGGGACACGCGCACGGTGTCTCCTATGCTGAAGGCGGCACTTGTCTGAAGGAACATCCCGCCGCGACTCACATTCGCGACCGGCAGATACAGCGTCAGGTCGTGATGCTCGCACCACACCCTCCGGTCAAACTCGAGCCGGGGATGGCGACGTAACTCGTCCATCACGTTTGCTCCACGCCAGCAGCTCTATCAGTCGTCCTAGCCGCAGGACAAAACCCGGATGCCATGAACGTGGATTCTCGCATGGCGCCACACAGACGGGCGAACTTTCAGCGAAATTCCTGTGTGATTATCGATAGTAAGCAGTGAATACCAGGCTTTTTCGGCCTGTTCTGGCCGCGTTTCCGCAGCCCCAATAACTGAAGCAAGGCCGGAATTGAAAACGGCCTGCCTGGAACCCCAGACAGACCGCTTCTTCGAAACAACCCGTAGAACCGCGCGCGATGAGAGCTGCCGGCCGGGCAGTGACCTCAGACCTTGCCGAGGATCATGAACGAGATGACGAGCGAGTAGATGACAAGCGACTCGATCAGCGCGAGGCCGAGAATCATGGGGGTGAAGAGCTTGTCGGATGCGCCGGGGTTACGGGCGATACCCTCGAGGGCAGCCGTTGCAGCCTTACCCTGACCAAGCGCGCCGCCAAATGCAGCGATAGCCATACCAAGACCAGCGGCAAGAAGACCCCAGGTCTTCATGTCGTACTCGTTCGCCGCGCCGGCCTCCTGGGCAAAGGCGCTGGAAGCGACGAGGGTGGTGACGACGAGGGACAACAGACTGAGCATGTTCTTCTTCATTGAGAGCCTCCTTCGAACTTTCTTACCGGCCGGGTTCTCGAGTCCGGGTTGATTCGC
>CAZEWA010000410.1:0-3955 GCA_964515685.1 uncultured Polyangiales bacterium
TCTGATATCGGCCCGCTCTGTGTTGTGACAGGTGGCGCTGGCTTCTTTGGTCGTGTGTTGGTCACGTACCTGCTCGACGCGGGGTACCGCGTGCGCGTGTTCGACCGCGCCAGTCATGAAGCGCTCGATTCACGGGCTGAAGTCTTTCTCGGAGACGTGCGCGACCCAGCGCAGCTCGAGCGTGCCTTCCGAGATGCGCGCACGGTGTTTCACACAGCATCTCTCATTCACTTGGCTGGCGTCGCGAGTGCGGGCACCCGTGCGCGGGTTTTCGAGGTGAACGTGCAGGGCACAGACAACGTCATCGAGGCCTGCCTCGCGGCGCAGGTGCCTTACCTCGTCTACACAAGCAGCAACAACGTTGTCTTCGACCGTGAGCTCATCGACAGCGACGAGCACGCGGCGTACGCCCAACGTTTCGTAGACCTGTACACGGAGACGAAGGCGCTCGCTGAGCAGCGCGTTCTTGCTGCGGGCAAGCGCGGCCTGCTCAAAACGTGCGCCTTGCGTCCCGGAGGTATCTGGGGCCCGAGCGCAGGTGGCGTCATGCTCGACAAGGTGCTCGACCAGATAGCGCTGAGAACGTTCGTCGCGCGTATCGGTAAGGGCGCCGTGGCCGACAACACGCACGTGGATAACCTGGCTCAGGCGCAGCTGCTCGCCGCGCGCGCGCTCCACGCGCATCCTGAGCGAACCAGTGGCGAGGCCTACTTCATTACGGACGGCGAACCGATGGATCCGGTCGATTGGTTTGCGCCGCTCGTGGAAGGCCTCGGCCTGTCCCTGCCTCGGCTGCGCATTCCTGCGCGGCTCATGTACGGCCTGGGCTACGCCTGCGAATGGGCAAGCAGACTGGGGGCCCCTGCGCCCCTACTGACGCGCGTCGAGGTACTGAAAGTCACGCGCTCCCACAGCTTCCGCATCGACAAGGCCAGGGCGCACTTGGGTTACGAGCCGAGCGTGACGAGTCGCGAGGGATTGCGTGCCTGCCTGCCCTACGCGCGCGCCTATTTGGCGAAAAAGCGCGCGTAGCTTTGGGTGCGTGCAGACGCTACTTGTTGAGCTCGAGCTTGATGTTGAACGTGACTTCCTGGCCCACGACGAGACCGCCCTTGTCGAGCGCCTTGTTCCAAGCCACGCCGAAGTCTTGGCGGTTGATCTTACCTTTGACCTTCACACCGCGGACTTGCTTGCCCCAGGGATTGGTCACCGCCTGGGTGATCTCGACATCGAGCGTCACGGGCTTCGTCACGCCACGGATTGTCAGATTGCCCGTTACTTTGTAGGCTTTTCCGGCCTTCTTGATCTGCGTGGACTTGAACGTGATCTTCGGGTGCTTCTCCACGTCGAAGAAGTCGCCGTTGCGAAGGTGCGCGTCTCGGTCGGCGTTCCCGGTGTCGACGCTGGCTGCATCGATCTCTAGCTCCACAGAGCTCTTGGTCAGGTCGGCTTCGTCGAGCAGGACCTTACCGGTGGCCTTTTTGAATTCGCCATCGACCTCGGAAACGACCATGTGGGTCACGCTAAATCCGATGCGCGTGTGCGCAGCATCGACGCTCCACTCGGTGGTTTCTGCCGCTGCAGGCACGGCAACCAACGCGGAAAACAAGGCGATAAGCGACAGATTCGAGCGGGTTTTCATGAGTTCTCCTGAGGTGCTGCGGATTGCTTCGTAGCGGACATCCCAGCAGGTTAGGTCGCCTCCTCGAATGTACAAGGTTGTCAATCGGAATATCACTGTGTAGTCTGAGTTGACAATGCTGGATGACCTGCGCGGGTACGTGGTGTTTTCTCACGTGGTGGAAACCCAAAGCTTCTCCAAGGCGGCCCTTCGGCTCGGCATCACCAAGAGCGCCGTATCGAAGCATGTCCAGCAGCTCGAGGGGCGTCTTGGGGTGCAGCTCTTGGTGCGCACTACGCGCAAGCTCTCGCTCACCGATGTGGGCGAGCGCGTGTTTGCGGCGAGTCTGAGTCTTCGCGAAGGAGCCGAAGCTGCGCAGGAAGCCGCATCAAGTCACGGCGTGATCGCCGGAACGCTGCGGGTTACAGCTCCCTCCGTGCTCGGTCGCAAGCATGTCGTGCCGGTGGTTACGGCCTTCATGGAGCGGCATCCGAGCCTCAACGTAGAGCTCATTCTGACTGATTCCTTCGTGGATCTAGTAGAAGCACGCATGGATGTGGCGGTGCGCGTGGGGCGCATCGTCGATCCGGGTTTGGTCGCTCGCAGGCTCGTACGCGTGCCATTCGTGCTGTGCGCGGCGCCTCGCTACCTTGCACGTCGCGGTGTCCCCAAAACTCCGCGCGATCTCGAAACGCTCGAGTGGATTCGTCACATCCCGCGCCCCGAGCCTAGCCGTCTGATCTTGCACAAGGGCAAGCGCAAGGTCGCCATCGAGATCCGAGGGCGTCTCTCGTGCAACGATGGCGCCGCGGGCGTGCAAGCTGCGGTCGATGGCTTCGGGCTGATCGTGGCGCCTGCCTTCGAGCTCAGCGAGGAAGTGCGCACGGGAAAGCTCGTTCCATTGCTTACAAGTTGGCGCGCCGACGACCTGGTAGTGCACGCGGTTTTTCCGCCGCGGCGCCACGTGTCGGCCAAGGTGCGCGCCTTTGCGGATTTCTTGGCCGAGCGCTTTCGCAAGGCGCCATGGGAGCTACCCTAGGGCCCTGGCTGGCCGCTTCGGTGCCGTCCCAGTATCATTCGAACACGGTGGTGCTTCGAGCCCACCCCGAGCCCACACCATGTCGTTCTCGATCCTTCCGCCCCCCATCACTCCCCTAGCTGCCATCCTTCCCTCCGAGCCCCTGCTGCTGATGGGTGCGGGGCCTGTGCCGATTCCGCAGGCCGTGGCGCAGGCCAACGGGGTCATCATCAACCATCTCGGTCCGACCATGGACCGCGTGGTGCAAAACGTAAAAAGCATGGCGGGCTACGCGTTCCAGACGCGCAGCGACAAGATCATGGGTCTCGCAGGCCCGGCGTCCGCGGCCATGGAGATGGCCGTCAGCAATCTCTGCTGGCCTGGGCGAAAGGTGCTTTGCCTGAAGAGCGGCACCTTCAGTGCTCGGCTCGGGGAGATGGCAGAGGGCGTCGGCGCAGACGTAACGATTATCGACAGCGAGCCGGGGCGTTCGGTTACCGCAGATCAAGTGAGCGCAGCCCTGAAAAAGGGGCGCTTCGACGTGGTCACCATGGCGCACGGAGAGACCTCGTGCGGCGTGAAGATGGTCGAGCTGCGCGAAATCTGTCGGCTCGCCAAGGAGCACGGAGCGCTCACCATCGTGGACTCGGTGGTCACGCTCACGGCGATGCCGGTGTTCATGGATGATTGGGGCATCGATGTCGGGGTCACGGGCGGCCAGAAGGCGCTCTCCTCGATTCCGGGCGTGTCGCTGTGCGCGTTTTCTGCCGACGCTTGGCGTGCCGTGGAAGCGCACCCTGGGCCGCGTCCGCACTGGTGCTACGACGCGAAGCGAGCCCAGCGTTTCTGGGGCTTTCAGCAGTACCACTACACAGCGCCCGTGCCTGGTGTGCTCGCGCTCCACGAGGCCCTGCGTTTGGTTGCCGAGGAAACCTTGGAGCGCCGTTTCAAGCGCCACGAGATGAGTTCGCGCGCGCTGCAGGCGGGCTTCGAGGCCATGGGTCTTGAGCTTTTCACGGCCAAGGACGTGCGCCTCAATAGCGTGATCGCCATCAACCTCCCGAGCGGCGTGGATAGCGCGCGCGTACGCGAGTACATGACCAAGGCGTTCCGCGTGGAGATAAGCGGCGCCTTCGGCTTGAACATCGTGCGCGTCGGGCAAATGGGCGAGCAGTGCCGTTCGCACAACTTGTTCAAGACGCTGTACGCCATGGGCATGAGCTTCCAGCGCGAGGGCGTGAAGCTCGACGTGTCGAGCGGCATGGCGGCGCTCGAGCAGGGCCTGGCGGGCGACCGCGACTACTTCGTCGACTGAG
>CAZEWA010000411.1:0-3949 GCA_964515685.1 uncultured Polyangiales bacterium
GGGGCGGCTTCGAACCACTCCTCGACGTGTAAAGACACGGTGGCCGCATGCCCAACCCCTTGGGTGCGCCCACAGCTTCGCCGTGCCAGCATGCGTGCTTATGTCGCTCTCGCATCTACCTCTTTCTGGTCACTCCGTAAGCCTTCTGCCGCTCGCCCTGGAACACGTACCTGCCCTGTGGGCGGTGGCGCAGACCATCCCCGAAGCAACGCGCATTACGCTGGTGCCGACGAGCGAAGAGGCGACGCGACGCTACGTGGTGCAGGCTCTAGAGTTCGCGGAGCGCAACGCCGCCCTGCCCTATGTCATCCTGAGCGTCGAGCGCGGCACGATCGTGGGCACCACGCGCTTCGCGAACCTGGAGCGTTGGAAGCTCGAAAGTCGCGAGGACAAGCTCGACGTGGTGGAGATTGGCTGGACGTTCCTCGCTCGCGAGGCCCAGCGCACCGCCATCAACGGTGAGATGAAGTACTTGATGTTGGAGCACGCCTTCGAAACGCTGGGCGTCCTACGCGTCACCATCAAAACCGACTCGCGCAACGCCCAATCGCGCGCCGCCATCGAGCGGCTCGGGGCGCGCTTTGAGGGCATCCTGCGCAATCACATGCCGAACGCGACGGGCGGAGTCAGGGACACGGCGATGTACTCGGTTATCGCAGAGGAGTGGCCGGCCCTGCGCGCCACGCTGAAGGCACGCCCTGCGCGCTGATCCCGATCCGCGTTGGATAGTTGTTGGGGATGCCGATGACGCTCGCGTAGACAAAACGCGGTTCTGCGCGGAGATGAACTCGCACACGCAGGACTTGCGCGGAATGGACTCGCACGCGCAAGTCGTGCACGGGCATCTCGCCGGTGCAGCTGCAAAGTACGCCTAAACGCGCTTGGCTCGACTCGTGCATTTGTGCGGTTGAAGGTAGCTCGTGCAGTTCTTGCGTTGAACCACGGGACTGCCAAGTCACTGAAAGGAAGACACCCCATGGGCGCGCCGCAGAAAATTCTTTGTCCCGTCGACTTCTCTCCCGGCTCCGAGCGGGCAGTGGCCCAAGCCAGCGAGCTCGCGACCGCTCTAGGAGCGGAGCTTGAGCTCGTGCACGCGTACCAACTGCCCGTCCTGGCGCTACCCGACTCGAGCATCACCGTCAGCCCCACCTACGTGGCCGAGCTGACGAATCGCGCGCAGCAAGAGCTCGACCGGCACGCAGCACAGCTTCGGGAAAAGGGCGTGACCGCGTCCACGCGCCTCACGGAGGGCAACGCCGCCGACGCCATCGTGGAGCGCGCCAAGGAGATAGGCGCCCGGATGATCGTCATGGGCACCCACGGTCGCAGTGGCTTTCGGCGCTTCCTGCTAGGCAGCACCGCCGAGCGCGTCGTGCGCACGAGCACCGTGCCAGTGCTCACGGTTCAGCTCGGCGAGTGACGCCCCCGGGCGCTGGATGGCCCCGTGAAAGCAAAGGCCCCCTGCGCCGGCTCTACCGCAAGCTCGTCTGCCGCCAACGAAGCTTCTCCAACGGCCCACGAAGCTTCATCCGCCGCTCGACTGGCTTCACCAAGCTGAAAACAGCTTGATCCACGGCGAAACCCGCTTGGTCTTTGGCTGCGCTGCCCTGCGCTTCCGGCGTGCAAGCCTCGAGGGCCGCCAAAAAGGCCCCTAATTGCGCTGTGCGAGCAACATGCTGCGCCGGAGAAGCTTCGCGCCGCGCTGAGCGAGCTGTGCGGCGCCGCTGTTCAAGCTCCCACGCCGCTGTTCAAGCCCCCACGCCGCTGTTCAAGCTCCCGGAGCTTGATCGGGCCCGAGATCACTGTCCTTTTTGTCCTGGGCCAACGAGAGATGTTCGAACGTCCGGCCGATAGTGGTCGCTCACTGCGAGACTCTCAGGCTCTGCTTCGCTGATTGGCAGTGAGCTTTCTGTTGCCTCGCTTATGGAGTCCTGGCTGGTTGAGTCTTGACCCTTGCTCTGGGCCGGCGAAGCGCTGCTTTGACGCGCGCCCGGTTTCGCGCTGAAGCCGTGGCATTCCATCTCGTGGCGCGTCGCGCGCGCTGCTCGCGCGATCGCACGGTCGAAGGCCTCCCGAGCCGTGATGCCCCGGTCCGTTGCGACTACGTCAGGAAGTGAGCTCATGACGAGTTCGATTCGACATGTCTTGTCGACCCCGCCCTTTGATCCATTCTCGTCTCCAAAGCGCACCATCGATCGCTCCATCTGAGGCGCGTACTTACCGAGCTTTCTACCCATCGTCTCGTAGATCCACGTCTCAAACCCCGCTCCGAGCGTGTTGATGCCCGAGCTCACTTGCACGGGAGTATTGGCTGCGCCCGTCCGTCCAGAGCTACGCTTATCCTTCGCGATTCTGGTGGCCGGAGCGAACGGAGTTCTCTCGTTGTGTTGCTGGGACCGCATAATTTCCCTCCATTCGTGGTGCGCATGGCGTGCTCTCGCTCATGGCGGACTCCGCATCGCCTGTTCGTGGGCGATAAATCAGAACGATCATGCAACGGTCGTACCGTGGGAGGTCACGATCTGCGCGCGATTTTCGCGCGCATCGAGCAAAGATCTCGGTGTCTCGCACGAGTGTCCTCGGCCCCGTTTGTGGGGGAACGCCACGGCGTGATCATACTGCGGCCGCAGCCATTATCGCCCCCCTTCCAAAGCGAGAATTCCGAAGTCGCAGCTTCCTCGATCCGCAGCGACGCAGCGAGAGGCCAAGCGACGGGCAGGAATGTTCAGCCGATGCAGGTCTTGCATGCGTACCGGCGGTGGTGACATCGAGTATGGAGGACATCATGCTCGCCGCTATGGAACGCATACTTGGGGGCTTACTCGGCAACGGGATCGCGCGCTTTCTGGCTTGGAGCATGCCAGGTCGCACGGAGCAGCCCCAAAACGAAAAAGGCCGGCGAGCTCAGTCGCCTCGTCGGGCTACAACTTGACCGCGAGTGTAGCGGGGCCTTGAACTCGAACATGCGCGACACGGGTCAGATGCCGAGCAGCTCGCCCGAAAGCTCCTCCTCTTCGTGCAGATTCTGCTGACTCAACCCGGCGAGACTCGAAACGAACTGTGTGCGCTCCAGGGCTTGGACTGCGGGCCAGGTAACGATGGCCACGAATAAATATCGGATTCGCGTCGCGGCAGTGAAGGACCTAGAGGCAATCGGCTTAGAAAGCCGACGACTGTGGGGCAACGAGCGCATGCGGCGCTACCTCACCGTTTGAGCCTGGTGTCGCTCGTGTGTTCCCGTGGTGCCGCTTCACGGCGCGCGCTGTGTGGTTTGTGGGCTCGCGCGGTACGGTGTGTGCCGCTTGGACTTCACGTCCCATGGTTCACTACGAACAACACCACCCAGCCATCCTGCGCCGGCGCGACCCCGATGTAGAGCGCACGATGTTCCTTCTCGAGCCATGCAAAGCCCGTCTTGAGCCCCAGGGCCTTACTCGGTTCCCACTCATCCACTGTTGAACCCAGTCTGTAGTTGTTCTTCGGAGTCAGCTCCACGGCAAGGATAGGAGTTGTACGCAGAAACGGCGCGAAATCGCTCTCGGGCATTTCGAGCCTCACTGCGATCAGGTCGTCCATACCATTTTCGCGACGCACGCCCAGCAGCCGCGTGCTCGGTGGGAAGGCGAGACCTAGCTCCTGTGAGAGGCTGTGAACGGTGTCTGGTTGAGCCTTTTCCGCGCGCGGGAGCGCTGCGTACGCGACCAAGAGCAAGATCAGAAGACTCCCTACAATGAGCCCCAGTTTTTTCATCTGCCTAACCCGCTTGCCGCCAGTTGTTTCGGCGCAATGCGCTCGCCATGTCTCCAGGAAAGCGAGCGCTTGACTACACCCCGACAAAGAAACTCACGCGCAAGCCCCTGACGATGGAACTCCCCCATAAAGCGGTCGGTAATCACGATCTCATCGCCGAACAAGCTTGGTATCTCGACCTGCTTGCCGGTGTCCCAGT
>CAZEWA010000412.1:0-3947 GCA_964515685.1 uncultured Polyangiales bacterium
TGAGCGCGGTGTTTTTGCTCGAGTTCGGCGGGAACCAGTCCCAGGGCTGCGCAGGCGAAGCGGGTGCACGCTATGCCGCCAAGGTCTACGGAAACACCATCACGCTCGGCGAGATGAAGTCCGCGTACGTGCTGGCAAACGGCACCCGCTACAGCACCGAGACCGCGCGCGAGATGAAGCTCAAGGAGCTGGTCTTGGCGGGCCTGATCGAGCGCGACCTGCTCGCCCGTGAGGCCGAGGCTGTGGGCTTTTCCACCAGCAAAGACGACGTCATGGTGCGGCTGGCCGCAGACGGCTTCCTCTACGTGTCCGCCCCCATCGGCGCGCCGAGCTCGATTCCCTCGGGCCCGATGCCGGTGAGCTTCGAGGACCGCGACGGCAACTTCGACCCCGAGAACGTGCGTCGTTTCATCCAGAATCGCCTGGGCCGCACCATCGAAGAGTTCGCGAACTCGCAGATCAAAGAGACGCTCGCCCAGCGCATGCGCGAGACCGTGGCAGCTTCGGTTGCTGTCGCTCCCGCCGAAGTCTGGGACGCCTATGTTCGCGAGAAGGACAAGGCCCAGATCCAGTACGTGCGCTTCGATCAGGCGCACTACCGCGACCTGGCCGCGCTGAGTGCGGCCGACGTGGACGCATGGCTCAAGGACCACAAGGCCGAGGTCGAAGCAGAGTTCGAGAAGGAAAAGCACCGCTACACCGCGCTCGAGAAGCAGGTCCGCGCGCGCCACATCCTGTTCAAGGTGGCGGGTGAGGCCAGCGAGGCCGAGAAGAAGGCTGCCAAGACCAAGGCCGAGGCCGTACGCGCTCGCGTCCTCAAGGGAGAGTCGTTCGAGAAGCTCGCTAAGGACCTCAGCGAAGACGTAGGCAGCGCGCGCGAAGGCGGCGATCTCGGCTACAACGTCCGCGGCCGCATGGTGGCGCCCTTCGACGACGCCCAGTTTGCCCTCAAGGCAGGCGATGTGTCCGAGGTCGTGGAGACGCGCTTTGGCTACCACGTCATCCGCGTAGAAGGCGTGCGCGAAGGCGATGTCCCGGTCGAAGAAGCCCAGCGTGAGATCGCCGAGAAGCAGGCGACGAACGCCCGAGCCGACAGCCTAGCCAAGGCGGATGCCGAGAAGGTGCTGCGCGAGCTCGCTTCGGGTCTGTCCATCGACGACCTCGAGACGCGCCTCAAGGCCGAAAAGGAAAAGGCCGGCGATCCTCCCCAGTCGCCCGTGGTCAAGGAGACCCGCCCGTTCAGCCGCGGTGACAGCCCCATCGTAGGCCTCGACAACAGCCAGCTCGTAGAGGTCGCCTTCGCTCTCAGCGCAGATGACCGCCTGGCCAAGGCCCCCATCAAGGCTTCGGACAGCTGGCTCGTGGTGCGGCTCGAAGAGCGCCAGACAGCCGACAAGGATGCCTTCGAGGGCGCCGAGCAAGAGCGCCTCACCGATGCGCTCCTGCGGCGTAAGCGCGTGGAGGTACTCGAGTCCTACGTTCGCGAGCTGCGCACGCGCGCGGAGTCCGACGGCAAGGTGATCATCAATCCAGAGGCGGTCCGCTACACGGTCGCCGAGGAGACCGCGTCCCTTTGAGCGGGGGGCCGCTCGAAACCCTCCGCGCTACGCGAAGTGTCGAAGCCGTCCTTGAAAACGGCATGCGAGTCGTCGTAGTCCCCCAACCGCACCTGCAGGGCGCCTCGCTCTCGGTGTTCGTGAAGGTGGGACCGCGCTACGAGCAGCCTGAAACCAACGGCATCAGTCACTTTCTCGAGCACATGTTGTTTCGCGGCACGCCTCGCTACGAGACTGCCTACGATTTGAGCCTGGCTGCGGAAGCGTTGGGCGGCACGATCGACGCCGCCACCTACGCAGACTTTACCCATTATCAGCTCAACGTCCCAAGTGAGCGCGCGCTCGAGGCTCTCGACCTGCTGGCGGAGCTTTTGCGCGCTCCGCGCCTGCAAGAGCTCGCCCTCGAGAAAAAGATCGTGCGAGAGGAGATCCTCGCCGACCGCGATGTAGATGGTCGCGAGGTCGACGCAGAAAACCTGTCGCGGCTGCTGCTGTTCCCCGACCACCCCCTCGGCTTCAAGATCACGGGCGAGCCAGACAACGTCGATGGCTTCGATATCCCTGACTTGAAGCGCCATTTGGCAGCGCACTACGGTGCCTCGAACATGGCCGTGGTGGCCACGGGAGCCATCTCGTCCGAGGCGCTCTTTACGCGCACGCAGCAGGCATTCGGCGATTTCCCCAGGGGTACGCTCACGCTCATCGAGGCGCCTCCGCCACAGCGCCACGACAACCACCTCACGTTCGTGAAAAACGAAGCCAGCCAGAGCGACGTGCGCGTCTGCTTT
Source organism: uncultured Polyangiales bacterium (assembly GCA_964515685.1). GTDB lineage: Bacteria > Myxococcota_A > Polyangia > Polyangiales > DASUME01 > DASUME01. Next base: position 2,345 of record CAZEWA010000412.1, read on the forward strand.
CGCGCCTTCGGCCCGGACGACCCCGATTACATGGCACTCAAGCTGCTGCTGCGCGTGCTCGACGACGGTATGAGCACCCGCCTGCACCGACGTCTGACCGACGAGAGCGGCCTGGCCTACGACGCATTCGGATCGCTCGATCCGTACGAAGAAATCAGCGTGGTCGAGGTGGGAGCCAGCGTCGAACACGACAAGGTGCCCGAGGTACTCACGGTCATTCTCGACATGATGCGCGAGTTCACCCACAGCCTAGTCAGCGCAGCCGAGCTCGAAAAAGCCCGCTCACGCTACAGCTGGAACCTGCGCCGCATCGTCGATTCCCCCGAAGACCTCGCGCTCTACGCAGGCACTCAGGCCATCTTCGGCCGCAATATCGACTTGGCCGAGCTTTGGAGCGAAGTCGAAAACGTCAGCGCCGAAGCCATCCGAAACGCCGCTCGACGCGTCATCCGCAAAGAAAACCTGCACATCGTGTGTGTGGGGCGGATCAAGAAGAGCGTACAAAAGGCAGCCGAACGTGCCGTGCAGGACTACATCGCGCTGCGCTAACAGCTGCCATGTCCCTGGGCGCCGGGGAAGATCTTGCCTGGATTCAAGATGCCCTTGGGGTCGAAGGTGGCCTTTACGCGCTGCTGCCAGTCGATGAGCTGGGGGCTCTGCTCGAGGGCCAAATATGGCGCCTTCAACACGCCCACACCGTGCTCCCCCGTCAGCGTGCCGCGCAATGCGACGACCTTCCGGAACGTGGCTTCGATGGCTGCCTTCACGCTCGGTTCCTCGCTCCGGTCATGCCACAAGAAATTCACGTGCAGATTGCCGTCGCCCGCATGTCCGTAGGTGGGCATGGCGATGTTGTGGGCTCGACTCGTCTCCGCCACGAAGGAGAGCAGCGCAGGGATCTGACTGCGCGGCACCACCACATCCTCGGCTAGCTTGTAGGGCGCGCTCGCGCGCAGGGCGCGTGACAGCTCGCGCCGGGCGGCCCAGAGCTTTTCACGCTCGCCGCCATGTCGCGCCACCAGCACGTCGAGCGCGCCTGCCTCGAGCATGACGTTTCCCGCGCGCTCCAGGCCGTTTTCGCACTCACTCAGGCTGCCATCGAGCTCCACGAGCAGCGCCGCCTGCGCCGCACTTGGGATGGTGAGCGCCACCCGAGGGCGCACGAGTGCAAGCGTGTGCCCGTCCATCAACTCGAGACAGCGCGGAATCAAGCCACGCGCGAGCAGGCTCGTCACAGCCGCCCCCGCAGCCTGCACATCGGGCAAAAGCGCAAACAGCGTGACCACGGCTTCAGGCTTTGGCAGCAGCTTGAGCGTGGCCCGCGTGATCAGCGCGAGCGTACCTTCGCTACCGACCATCAAGGCCGCAAGATCGTAGCCTGTGACCCCCTTCACCGTACGTTTGCCCAGAGAAAGCTGCGTGCCATCGGCTGTCACCACCTCGAGTCCCAGCGTCCAATCTCGCGTGACGCCGTACTTGAACGCCCTTGGGCCGCCCGCGTTTTCCGCCAAGTTGCCGCCGAGCGCGCAGCTCGCGAGTGAGTTCGGATCGGGCCCATAGAACAGCCCTTCGGCTTCCACTGCGCTGTGCAAGGCGCCGAGCA
>CAZEWA010000413.1:0-3924 GCA_964515685.1 uncultured Polyangiales bacterium
CGGGGTTGCCACCTTAGCTCAGTCGGTAGAGCAACGGTTTCGTAAACCGTAGGTCGTCCGTTCGATTCGGATAGGTGGCTCCAGTTTCGCAAGTATTCCGGCCAGTTGCGCGACATCGGCCGGGATACGCGAGTCCTCCCGAGTCCACTCGGCTCAGCGCCTGCAAAATTCAGCGATAGCTCGGTGAGCTCGCCACTGCCGGGCCCGGTCCGCTCGCGCTCGTCCACGCAGCTCGGCTCAAGCTCTCATCCAACACCATGGCGTTCGCCGCACAGTATCTGCGGCTCCGAGGAGAGAGCGTCGAAGCAAGCAGGCTGCTCGACGCGCGAAGTGACGTGGATCTCTTCGCTGCCCGCTGTCTTTTGTCCTTGGTCGAAGCAGCGTGAGCTCCAGCGGATGCGTTACCTGCTCGGCGCTGTCGACGATTAAGGCAAGCAAAAACGTTTGCTCTACAGGGCGAACGAACTAGGCCTGGGACGATGCTCGAAGTCCCCCAAGATCCCGACCTGGAAACGGAGCTTGTACTCGTCGATCTCGCTCGTAGGCGCTTCGGGCGAATCGAGCCCCAACGGATTGCACGCCATATCATGGATGTGGCCGACGGCGGGACGTGGCTCGTGCGCAAGGCTGCGCTCGATGCGCTCGCTCGCCGCTATGGCTTCGCGGAGCGAGACGGACTCAAGGTCGCGAAGCGTCCGCTCAAGCACGTGCTCGGAGTCTACAGAACGCGCGGCACCTCGAGTGGGAATCGGGCCGGCGGCGACAGGCCTTACGTCACGGAGCTCGTGAGCCTCGAACCCCTGCGTACGCAGTGCTCTTGCGCAGATTACCTGCGAAGCTCCCTGGGGCTGTGCAAGCACGGCCTGGTGGTGCTCGAGAGCGTGGTCACAAAGAGCGCGTCACGACGACGCAAGCTGGAACCGCTTCCCTCCCCCAAAAAATCCACGCTTTCCTGGGATCCTCGTCATCCGCTCGAAGGCGTGCCCGATCGTTTGCTACGTCTGACCTATCATCATGCAGGACGCGCGAAGCCGCTCGTCGGGTTTCGAGATGGACGTCCCCTCGCGCGTCTGCTCCGCGATGCCGGGCCGCGCCTTTCGTTTCTCCGGGAGATCGAGAAAGCGCTGAAACGGGGGAGCGTGCTTGCGTCCCCCAGTGTCGTGGTGTTGCTTGAAGAAGAGCGCGCGCGCGCTGAGCGCCAAAGCGAGGCCCGCGCTGCGAGCAAGCAAGCCATGAAGTGCCTCGGCACCTTGCGCCGCAAGCTCTATCCCTATCAACGCGAGAGCGTCGCGCGCTTCTTCGAGCTGGGGAGGCTCTTGCTTGCAGATGACATGGGGCTTGGCAAGACCACCCAGGCCATCGCAAGTTGCCACGGATTGTTCGAATCAGGCCGCATTCGTCGGGGAATCTTGATTGTTCCCGCAGCGCTCAAGTTTCAATGGAAGCGAGAGTGGGAAGCGACGACGCACGTGCCCATCCGATTGGTCGACGGCTCTCCGGCCGAGCGTGCGCAGCTGTACGCGAGCACGAAAGCAGGCTTTCTGTGCATGGGCTACGAGCAACTTCTGCGTGACCTGCCTCACGTGCAACGCTTTTCGCCCGACATGGTGGTGCTCGACGAAGCCCAGCGAATCAAAAATTGGGCAACCAAGTCGGCGGCGTACGTCAAGGCGCTCTCGCCTGCCTACCGTCTGGTGCTCACGGGAACGCCGATGGAAAATCGGCTCGATGAGCTCGCCTCCATCATGGACTTCGTGGACGAGCTTGCCCTCGAGCCCAAGTGGCGACTCGTGCCGTTTCACACGCTCGAGCAGGGGGACGGCGGCAAGGGACGCTCCGGCGTTCAGCATCTGGACGTACTTCGAGGGCGCCTCGCGAAAAGCATGATGCGCCGCGTGCGACAGGACGTGCTCAGTCAGCTCCCGTCGCGCACCGACACGCGCGTGCCCGTGGAAATCACCGAAGCGCAACGCGAACAGCACGATGATCTGCGCCGACCCATCGCAGAGCTCATGCGCAAGGCCGCGACACGTGCGCTGAGACAAGCAGAGTTTCTCCAGCTCATGCAGCTCCTCACGCGGCAGCGCATGATCTGCAACGGCCTTGGACAGGTGCATTTCGAGGCGGAGTGGCCTCACCTTCAAGCCAAGTCGCCGCGGCCAGAAGTGCTCGAGAGCCTGTTCATGCCCAAGCTGTCGGTCCTGCGCGGGCTGATTGAACAGGTCGTGATCGGGCAGCAGCGCAAGGTGGTGATCTTCAGCCAGTGGCGCAGCATGTTGCGACTCTCCGAGTGGGCGGTGCGCGATCTCTTGCAAGCAGCCGGCATGCGCGCGGTTTTCTTCACGGGGGCCGAATCAGCCAAGGTACGAGAAAACGCGATCATCGATCTGCACGACGACCCGCGCACCACGGTAATGTTCTTGAGCGACGCGGGAGGCGTAGGGCTGAATCTGCAGCGCGCCGCGAGCTGCTGCATCAACCTGGAGTTGCCGTGGAACCCGGCTGTTCTCGAGCAGCGCATCGGGCGCATCTATCGGCTCGGCCAGACGTTACCCATCGACGTCTACAATCTCGTCACGGAAGAAGGCATCGAATCGCGCATCGCCATCCTGGTCGCGCAGAAAAAAGCCGTGTTCTCCTCACTGTTCGACGGCACCACGGATCAGGTTGTGTTCGACGGAGATGCTTCGTTCATGGCCGGCGTCAAGAAGCTGGTCGATCCAGTCGAAGTGCCTGTTCTGGTCGCGACAGATGACAATGACGAAGACGTGATTGGGTCCGCGCTCGCAGCGGAACAGACTGTCGACACTGCGGAGATAGAAGCGAAAGGAACGCTGGCTTCGGAGGTGACAGCACCCCCACCTGTCGCGTCAGGCGTGCCAGGACTCTCCATCGGGCGACTTGCGGATGGCGGACTACGAATCGATGCTCCTCCAGAGCTCGCAGGGCCCCTCGCGGACTTGCTCGAGACCCTTGCGAGGTCACTGAGAGCGCCCGTCCCGCCGGTGTGATGGTTCGCTCGGGCTTCGCGGACGGCGACTCGGTTCTCTCAGAGCTTTGTTCCCTGCACCCAGCGCGCCACCTCGACTGCAAACTGCTCGAGATCCGCCGCCCCTTGCTCTGCCGCATCATGAAGCTGCGCGAGGTTGAGCTTTGCGTACCCATGGGCAACCACGTTTCGGAACCCTACTGCGCGCCGCAAACACGCTGCTAGATCGGAGCCGATGATCTGATGATTGGCAACCCGCTCGAAGCTGTCTCCTACGGTCTTGGCGGGCGTCAGACCCTCTGCTGTTAGGAGATAGACCGCCAGATCTGCAGCGACTTGAACCGCGAGCATGAGATTGAACGCGACCAGGTCCCGCGCCTCGGCGTCGTGCTCATAGGCCTCGGGCGATGTCTTGCGATGCTTGCGCACCATCGTCAGGCGATCGGCGAGATCCCCAAGCTTGGCCGCCACGATAGCTTCCACCGGCTTCATGGAAGGCCTCGCTCCGCGACCCGCGCGAGAAAAGCGCGTGCCCCGCGTGCGAGCAGCGGAGCATCCATCTCCACCTTCCAGAGCGCCGGGGAGAGCCACGCCGCATAGCGCCCAGGCTCGCTCTCAAACACGCAGATCCCGTCCGCGAGAATCTCTTGAACGAGCGTCACCGGCAAGTCGTCCACGAGATTGACCACGTCGACCTCCGCCCCGAGCGCTCGCTGCAACTCTTCCGAAAGGCCCGGGATGTCCAGTCCTTCCCCGAGCACCGCTACGTCGACGTCGGACTCCTCCCAGGCTTCGTCTCGGGCCACCGACCCGAAGAGAACGCCCAACTGCATCCCCGGAACCCTCTCGAGAGCCGCTCGAAGTTCGGCCACGACCTTGTCACGCACGAGCGCCAGCATAACGAGCAGGATACCACGTCGAGAGCTAATCCTAGC
>CAZEWA010000414.1:0-3922 GCA_964515685.1 uncultured Polyangiales bacterium
GCACCATCCGTGCAGCAGCACGCGCACGTACGTCCTAGGGTGGCCTGAGTTCAGCTCAAATGATGACGAGGCCGCCCGAAAGGGCGGCTTTCGCGCATGATGCGTGTGGTTCGTCCCGTAGGCGGTCTCCGAGACAAAGGAGATCCGGAATGAACACGCAAACGCATCCTCTGATGGAGCTGAGCAAGCGCCCCCCGGTCGTCATGGCGCGTGGAGCAGGCTCGTACCTCTGGGATAATTACGGCACGCGCTACTTGGATTTCATTCAAGGCTGGGCAGTCAACTGCCTCGGCCATTCCCCGCCGGCCATCACAGAAGCCATCACGGACCAGCTCAGCCGCGTCTTGAATATCGGCCCCGCGTACCGCAATGCGAATGCACTCGTGCTGGCGGAACGCCTCGCGCAAGCAAGCGGATTCGAGCAGGTGTTCTTCGCTAGCTCCGGCGTCGAGGCGAACGAAGCCGCCATCAAGCTCGCGCGAAAGTGGGGCCAAAAGCACAAACAAGGCGCCTACGAGATCATCACCGCGCGGGACAGCTTCCACGGGCGCACGCTTGCGATGACGTCTGCCACCGGCAAACCTGGCTTTGAAGATGCATTCCCTCCCAAAGTTTCAGGGTTTCCAAAGGTTACGTACGGAGACATCGCAGCGCTGCAGAACGCCGTCGGCCCGAACACGGTAGGCGTACTGCTCGAGCCTGTGCAGGGTGAGGCCGGCGTCGTGATGCCGCCCCCGGGCTACCTGCGGCAGGTTCGGGAGCTGTGCGATGAGGCCGGCATCTTGATGCTCGTGGATGAGGTGCAAACCGGCATGGGCCGCCTAGGTCCCTTGTTTGCGCACCTCGAAGATGGTTTACGCGCCGACATCATGACGCTCGGCAAGGGTCTGGGTGGAGGCGTGCCGCTGTCCGCGATGCTGGCTCGTAACCGGGTCGCGTGCTTCGACCACGGGGACCATGGCAGCACCTTTACCGGACATGTGTTGGGTTGCGCTGCGGGCATCGCCGTCTTCGACATGCTGACGCAGCCTAGCCACCTCGCCCAACAAGCCGAGAGTGCACGCCACCTCCAACGCGTACTCACCGGCCTGGCTGAAGCTGCCGGTGCGACCCTGCGCGGCCGTGGACACCTTTGGGCGCTGGTCTTGCCGCAGCCTCACGCTGAGGGCATCCGTGACAGAGCCCTCGCGCAGGGCCTGCTGATCAACGCAGCGCGCCCCCATGTGTTGCGGCTGATGCCAGCGCTCAACGTCGCAGCTCAAGATATCGACGACATGGCTGAGCTGCTGCTGCCGCTGCTTAGCGATTCGGCGAATTAGGCGCCGCCCATGCCTCAGCGAGGGGCGACGGGAACCGGCGCCAGGGGACCGCTTTCGCCCTGGGCGGGCGCGGATGCGGCCTTGTTGTCATCCTCACCACCTAGTGCCGAGCCAAGCAGCGGGGGCGCAGCGATTTCCGCCTCGCCTCCCGCACTGGGTTCCGGTTCTGAGGCCTCGCCCAGCGCGACCGGGACGGCGGTCCCAAGTGCGCGAGCGATGGTCACAGCCAAGGTACGCAGCCACTTGTTTACATTGGCGTGCGCATAGATCTCCCCGTCATCGCCCCGACGCTCACCCAGGTTGTCCGAGCTGAGGTAGCGGATTTGTACCTGACGGGCGTCGTACACAATCTCAGCGCGCACCAAGTAGCCTTTCACAGGCAAAAACGCGACGATGCGGCCAGGAGTCACCTCCTCTGCGGTCCACCTGCGCTTGGGCAACGCCTCCAGAATGGCCATCTCGCTGGCCTCCGGACTCGGCGCGGCCGCGATGGGATCCGGATTCCGTATCGGCGCCGCGTGACTACACGCAGGGGCCCCTACCAAGCACACCACCATCACCAGGAACAACGCGCGCAGGCTCATTCAAGGGCCTCCTCTTCCCGCGCTTATAGCCTGTTCTTGGAGCCCGTCCCAGGTACGTTACGTCGTGAGATGTGGGGTTGAAGTGGGGTCTTTAGTGGGCTACTCCCGTGCGTCCATGACCGCGGACAAGCGGCACATCATCACTGCGATGGGAATCACCTGCTCGTTGGGCGATTCGGTGGCAGAAGCCTTTTCGGCGCTGCTCGAAGGCCGACCTCGCACCGGCCCTCCCCCCTGCGACCTCCCTTTCGAGACGGTATGCGGGTCCGTGTTGGGCCCGCTCGATCCCTTGCCGCAGGGCCTGCGCGCCTACGATTCGCGCATGACGCGTATCGCGATGCGGGCGCTGCTCCAGATAAGCCAAGACCTCGAGCGGGCCAAGCTGCGCCATGGTCCGAGCCGCATCGGCGTCGTCGTAGGCACGAGTACCGGCGGACTCGACGGAACGGAGCTCGCTTACCGGCACTTCATGGCGAGTCAACAACGCCACCCGTCGTTCAGCCTGCGCCACACGCACGCCTTCGACGCGCTGGGGGCGCTCATCTCAGAATTCTTTGGCCTCTCAGGGCCCAGCTACACGGTGTCGACCGCCTGCACTTCAAGTACCAAAGCCATCGCGAGCGGACTGCGACTGCTCGAGAGCGGCGCCTCTGATGCTGTTTTGGTGATTGGCGCCGACGCGTTGTGCGAGACCACGCTGCGAGGCTTTCACAGCTTGGGTGTGCTCTCAAGTGCGCCCGCTCGGCCGTTCTCAGCAGCGCGCGACGGAATCCACCTCGGCGAGGGTGCAGGCGCGCTCCTCATCGAGCGTGGAGGTAGCGGCGTGCGCATCGCGGGTGTGGGCGAGAGCTCCGATGCCCATTCGATGTCCGCTCCGCACCCAGAAGCGCTCGGCGCCATTGCGGCGATCCGCGACGCGCTCAGGCGGGCGGGCGTAGACGCGAGCGCAGTGGACTACGTGAATGCGCACGGCACAGGAACCGCGCAAAACGACGCCGTAGAAAGCAAAGCCATCGAGGCCACGCTGCCGCGCACAACGCAGGTCAGCTCCACCAAGGGACTCACAGGACACACGCTCGGTGCGTCAGGCGCGATTGAAGCCGTGCTTACGGCAGCCGCCATCGAGCGACAGATGCTGCTTCCCAGTGTCGGCGCACAGCCTGTCGATCCGAACCTTGGCATCCACATCGTGCGGGCGCCCACGCCTCAACCTCTCCGCGTTGCACTGAGCCATGCCTTCGCTTTCGGCGGGAGCAATGCCGTACTGGTCCTGAGCCATGATTGAAAGCCTGTACGTAGTGGGGCACGACATCCTCACGCCCTATGCGCAGCTTGCAGACTTCCCTCACGGCACACGCTGTGACCTGCCCAGCGCAGACCTCAGCGTGCTGGCACGCCCGCTTCGACGCGGACTCTCCGATGTCACGCGCATGTTCATGCATGTCGCAAACGGTGCGCTCAACAACGCCGCTTTCGCCGCCGACAACGTCCACATCGTGTTCGCTTCCGCTTTCGGCGAGCTGAGCACCGCGGAAGCGTTGTTGCAGCAGGCGCGTGAAGACAACAGCGCGTCGCCCGCGCGTTTTCGGCACAGCGTTCACAACACTTCCCCTGGGCTCCTTTCGATCAGTGCGACCAACACGCGACCGTCCACCGCGATTGCGGCTGGCTGGAACACGGTTGCGATGGGACTGCTCGAAGCGAGCACATTGCTTGCGTGCGGTGAAGAGCGGGTTCTGCTCGTGTTTGCTGAAGAAAAGGTTCCCGTGGCCCTCAGCCAGGAGCATCCCTACAGCCCGCTTGCAGCCGCGTTCGTCCTCGAGCGTCGGCCGCGACCGGGCATGCTTAGCCAGGGCAAACTCCAGCATCTGAGGCGTATGGGAGCAGTCACATCTGACGCTGTCGCGAACCCATTTGGCGCGGAGAATCACCCGCTCGCGCCTGCGGTCTTTCTCGCGCGCGCCCTCCGCGAGCGTACGTCTTGCACGCTTCAAGTCGGCGAGGGGATTTCTCCGTGGC
>CAZEWA010000415.1:0-3904 GCA_964515685.1 uncultured Polyangiales bacterium
TGCTCCATGTGCAGGTACGCCGAATCGTAGGTCGTGACGGTGAGCGGCTCGATAACATGCTCCCCACCCCCGATTACGCCCACCTTGGTTGCGAAGGCCACGCGCAGGAGGTCGTACCATTGCCGAACCAGGTCGAGCGTGGGGGCAACGACGAGCGTGCTGCGCCGCTTTTTGTCGATCGCCATCAGACCGAGCTGGGATTTACCGGCGCCTGTGGGTAGCACCACAATCCCGGCGCCTCGCGCCTTTTCCCATGCCAGCAAGCCTTCCCGCTGGTACGGGCGCGGCTCACGCACCACCGCCAATCCATGGCTGAGCTCGGTGTAGGCGCGCGCATGGTCCTCGTACGGGACCTTGCCTCGCACCAACACGCGCACCAAGTCCGCGTAATGCCGGCCCTCTGCGCGATAGCAGTCCGAGCGCGGGTCGTGGCTGACGCCCTCGGGCAGCACGACCTGGCCCGGGGCAAGGCCCCTTAATTCCAGCGTCCCAGAAACAAAACGTAGCTCGGTCATGAAGGCCCCGCGCAGTCCGGATCACGCACCGTTGCGACCCCAGGCCCGTACCGCGTACAGGAGCGCACAGAAAAGGCACCTTACTGCACAGTAGCCTTGCTGACTAGGACCATACGGCGTACTTGAAGCTGTCAACGTACACTGCTGTTTCCCCGCGTCGCCTGGGAACACGACCTCGAAGCCCCTCACTACCACTACCTAAGTGACCGCACCTTCGCAGAGCCGTATTGAACGTCGCCACAGCGCCAGTCGCCGTGCTGGCTTCGTGCGCATCGGGTTCGCGCTCGCGGCACTCTCATTCGCGGACAGTGTCTTCCCTGGCATGACAACCGCGCACTGGGTGTTTGCACTGAACCTGGTCGCTGCCGTGTTCTTCCAGGTCATGATCCACAAGGGCTGGATGGCAGGCGATCGCCGCAGCCTGCTGATGGGGATCGTCGACATCGGGTTCCTCACCTATGTGGTGTACCTGCTGGGGCCCGCCTCGAGCGTCACGCCGTTTCTTTACCTGCTCATCCCGGTCGTCAACGCGGCTTCATCCCTGTCGCGCTCGCGCGTCTCGATGCGCCTCGCGTTCCTGGGGTCGTTCTCCTATTTGGCGCTCTTGCTGCTCTGCGCCGTGGAGGTCGTGACCTACGGCCCCTCGAGCCGTGAGTTTCTGCCCGCAATCCCGCATCTGATCGCGAGCGGCAGTCTAGTGGCCCTCAGCGTCCTCATGACGACCAGCATCGTCCTGCGGCAAATGCAGGCCCTGGACCTCATGAACAAGCGGCTCTCCGAGCTGAGCCACCTCGATGAGCTCACCGGGCTCTTCAATCGCCGCCACCTGATGAGTGAGCTTCGCAGGCAGCTCGACCGCGTGGGACGCGGAACGACCTGCGGAGTGATGATGATCGACCTCGATGGCTTCAAGCGCGTCAACGACGAGCTGGGTCACGATGCAGGCGACCTTCTGCTCATGGACCTGGCGGCAGCCCTCACCTCCGAGACCCGCGCCGTCGACCTCGTGGCACGCTACGGGGGTGACGAATTCGTGGTGGTCCTACCCGACGTGACGCGGGAAGGAGCCTTGGCCGTGGCCGAACGTGTGGTGCAGGCCGTGGCGCGCGTCGCCTCCGAGCGTTGGTCCCGCACTCCGGTCACAGCCAGCGTCGGCCTTACGATGGCAGTGGCCGACGACGACGTCGCCTCGCTCTTGCGTCGCGCCGACGGCGAGGCCTACACCGCCAAGCGCGCGGGGGGCAACCGCGTCATTATCTCGCTTCAGCCCCAGCTCGAGCAGAGCGGCGTCATGGCCCACGTCGAAACGAGGGCGACCACGCCCATCGGACGCCCTGCCAAACGCAACAGCCGAGCGTAACAACGGCGTCACAGTTCAGGGTTACGTGTTACGCGCGCCACGCGTCCCACTGGCCACTCGAGTCGCCTCCCAGTGGCGAGCCGTGTAGTCACTTGGCAATGGATGGCGCACAGTGCCCCCGTGCTCCACCCATGTATTCGATGCTTTTCGCACGAATTCGAGCAAATGGCGGCGCGGTCCACCCACAAACCCATATGGCATCCGACTTGCTTCAAGCCTTGGCAATCATGACTGAACAGCGATTGCTGGTCTCTGGGTCGTCGGCAGCCCTCACCCACGCGAACCCAAATCACGGCGGCGGGCTGGCCACCACCCTGAAAGGGCGCGCTCGGTCCCTGCGTCGGGCTCGTCTGCATGTCGTGTTGTTCCTGTCGGCCTTGCGGCCTGCGTTTCGGCGCGGGCTCGACATCTCGGCGACCTCACTGGGGCTTCTGTGCCTGATGCCCATCCTGCTGTGCGCCGCCGTGGCCATCCGCCTGACCTCAGAGGGCCCGATCCTGTTCGGACAAGAGCGCATCGGCCGCGGTGGACGCAGGTTCACCATGTGGAAGTTTCGCACCATGGTGATCAATGCTGACGCGCTCAAAGATCAGCTGGTGAAGCAGCATCAGAACGCGGTCGACGGTGTGCGCTTCAAGATGGTTCAGGATCCGCGCATCACCCGCGTGGGCCGCATCCTGCGCAAGTTCTCCATCGACGAGCTGCCACAGCTCGCCAACGTCCTCAAGGGAGACATGACCCTGATAGGCCCGAGGCCCCCGGTATGGCGCGAAGTTGCGCTCTACGACAACCGGGCGCTGCGACGCCTTGAAGTCACACCCGGGCTCACCTGCCTGTGGCAAGTGCGCGGGCGTAGCAACCTCAGCTTCGAGGAGCAGGTGAGCCTCGACATCGAATACATCGACACCGTGCGCCCGCTCGACGAGGTCAAGATCCTGCTCGAGACGATCCCAGCCGTGATCACCGGTCGCGGAGCCTACTGATAGCGAACGGCACCCGCTCGAGCACACGCATGCCAGCCTTGCGTTCCTCCGTCGCTTGACCAAGCATGGCCCTCGACTTCCCGCATCAGGGCAGTCTCTTCATTGAGGGGGCAGATGTTGAAGGCATTGGTCACGGGCGGAGCTGGCTTTCTAGGCAGTGCCATTGTCCGGGAGTTACTACTTCGTGAGGTCTCGGTTCGCGTCTTGGCTCTGCCGAATGAGTCGCTCGAGAACCTAGAGGGCGCAGACGTCGAAGTGGTACGCGGCAACTTGCTCTCGCCCAAGGACTGCCTGGCCGCGAGCGAGGGCGTCGACGTGCTCTATCACTGCGCAGCTATCTACAAAGACTACATGGCCGACCCTACGCCCATGTACCAAGTCAACCTGCGCGGCACGTTCAACATGCTCGAAGCCGCGCGCAGGAACGACGTATCCAAGGTCGTGTACACCGCCAGCGTCGTCGCCCTGGGCCGCCCTGAACCAGGCGCGCTCGCCGACGAGAACACGCCCTACGAAGCTTGGGACCTCAACTTCCACTACAGCCGCACCAAGCATCTCAGCATGATCACGGCGCTCGACTTTGCGAACTTCGGGCTCGATGTGCGCATCGTGTGTCCCGCCGTGGTGCTGGGCCCCGGCGACCTCACGCCTACGCCGTCGGGCAAGCTCATCGTCAACATCTGTAGCGGTCGTGCACCCGCCTATACGCCAGGCGGCTTTTGTTATGTCGATGTGCGCGATGCCGCCAGGGTGCATGTGCTTGCGGCGGAAAAAGGCCAGGCAGGCCAGCTCTACATCGCCAGTGGACACAATCTCGACAACGAAGCCTTCAGCCGCGCCGTGATCGCAGCATCCGGTCGAGATCTGCCGCGTCCCCATCGCGTCCCAGGATTTCTCGCGCAGGCTGCGCTGTCGGGCATCAACTTCGCCGTGACGCGCGCAGGCAAGGAGCCCGAGGTCACACGCGAGTATATGAGCTACGCGCTCAAGCCCGGCTACTTCAGCAATGCCAAAGCCACGCGCGAACTGGGGGCTACATTTCGGCC
>CAZEWA010000416.1:0-3875 GCA_964515685.1 uncultured Polyangiales bacterium
CGGGATGTACGGCTACCGCATGAGCAAGGCGGCGCTGAACATGGCAGGAGCCTCGCTTGCGCATGACCTAAAGCCGAGCGGTGTCGCCGTGGTGCTCTTGCATCCTGGCTTCGTGAAGACCGACATGACCCGTGGTGCGGGCCAGATTACGGCAGACGAAGCGGCTCGAGGCCTCATCGCGCGCATGGATGAGCTCACGCTCGAGCAAACAGGCGCCTTTTTGCACCAGAATGGCGAGCCTTTGCCCTGGTGACGCAGCGAGGTCGCGCGCATTTCCTTGCCAGGAGCGCGTCTCAATGCCACTTCCTGGGCACGCATGGCCTTGGATGAAGACACGCACGGCAAAGCTCGCGTTGCTCAGCGACGCCGCCAGATTCTCGACGCGGCCTATCAGGTGTTCGCAACCAAGGGCTACGCCGCGGCGACCATCGCCGATGTAGCGCAGGCGCTGAAGCTCGGTCACGGCACGATTTACCGCTATTTCGATAACAAACTCGACCTGTTCATGGCGGTGGTTGGGGAGATTCTGAGCCGCATCGCGCAGGTGATAGCGGGCGAAGACCCGACGCTTGCCTGTGACGCGGAGGCGTACCGCGAGCAGGTGGTGCGCATCGGGCGCAACATGATGGGCTTGCTCGACAAAGACCCTGCAGTCACCAAGGTGTTGTTTTACGAGGCCTTCGGCATCTCGCAGGAGATCGACGACAAGATCCAGCTCGCCTGGGAGACGGCCGGCAAGTTCACCGAGCTGTACTTGCAGAACGGCAAGCGACGCGGCTTTTTGCGCAGCGACCTAGACGTTGAGGTCACAGCGCTCGCCATCAACGCGCTGATCTTTGAGGCAGGGCGCAGAATCGTGCGCGCGAACGACATCGATACCGCCCGCGAGCGTTGGCTGAGCGCGGTGGTGAAGCTGATCTTCGAGGGCGTAGTCGAGATCTAAACTTTGCGGCCCCCGCGCTCCCGACGACTTCAGCCTGAGCTTCCGGCAGCCTGCTTCCTAGCGGCTTCCTCCCGGCCGCCCCACTTTTTCGTTTACGAAAACAGAATGACATGTCATTCATGTAAGTCGACCGCGTACCCCACGCCTTGCGAATGTGAGCGTAACGTCATGGAATCACAAAGCTTTACGTCTCAAAATCAGGCCGCGAATGGGACCCATTCGGGCCCCACGAGCAGCAGCATGCACAGCCTCGACAGCCTGTCGGCCCTGGGCCTCGACGAACTCGAGATGCTGTATGCGTCGGCTCGTGCAGGCAAGCTGGGGGACATCGCGGGCCATCCGCGTGGGCGTATGCTCGCCGTGCCGGGCCTCACGGCCTCGCTCGTGTTCCCGGTCATACGTTGGTTTGCCCAGAGTCCGCTGATGATCTGGGAAGGTAAAAGCTTTACGAGTGAGCCAGGCCGCACAGAAGGGCGTGGCTTCAATCGCGTGCGCCTATTCGGCAGGCGGCGTGCATTTTCCTTCCGGACGCTCGAGGCCCCGTCGATTGTGGATGGCAAGCCGTGCCTTGCGATTGCCTACGATGTGCCCGAAAACGGGAAGTATGCCCATGCTGTGTACGACGAGCTGAGGCACCTCGGGCAAGGCGTCTACCTGGGGCGCGGCATGCGTAAGGTAGCAGGCGATGCGCCTCAACTTTTGGTTTGGTTTGCGCTCGACACGCAGCACCAAGACAGCGACCCTCGCTCATAACTTACCGCGCACCGGAGTCAGG
Organism: uncultured Polyangiales bacterium; assembly: GCA_964515685.1. Classification (GTDB taxonomy): domain Bacteria; phylum Myxococcota_A; class Polyangia; order Polyangiales; family DASUME01; genus DASUME01. The sequence continues at coordinate 1,719 of CAZEWA010000416.1, forward strand.
AAAATAGGATGCGAATACACTCAAAGCACCATGGCCGTTCAGTGACGCGTAGGAGTCTGCGGACAAGCTTGCTGCTGCCCCTCGTGCTCGCGTTGGGCTGTGGCGACGACGCGCCCGAGAACAAACCGAGCCCGGGTAAGACGCAGGAGCCTTTACCTGAGCCGCTCGTGATCACTGCGGACTGGATCGCTGGCACGCTTTCTTATGCGAGCTTCGAAGCGCTCGCCGGTAAAGCCTCGAAGGAAGAGGCTGTGGTCTCCACGCTCGACCTCAAGAAGTATTCGCCGGGGCCTCTGTCGCTCGAGCTGACCCCAGACGGCAAGAAGCTCTTGGTCGCCGTTTCCTCGGGCTTTTTCGCTGTGCCCATAGCGGGCATGCTTCTGCTCAACGAACCGTCGATTCCCACGGGGCCGGGCGCTCTGCTCATCGTCGATGTGGATACGCAGACGGTCGAAGCGGAGCTAAAAACAGGCGAGACGCCCATCGGCATCGCCATAACCAAAGACTCCAAGCGTGCCTTGGTTTCGCACTTTGGTTCCGGAGACGTCGCGGTCATCGACCTGACCGAGAACAAGATCGAGTCTACGTTTGATGTCGGCATTTTTGCGGAGGAGATCGCCTTCGACGATACCGGCACCGTAGGCATCATCGGCTACTCTGAAGCGGGTTCTGTGCGCACGTTCGAGGTCAAAAACCCGGCGGGCTTGTCCGATCCACTCGTGTTGCCCGACGATTCAGCGGGTGTGGCTTTCTTCCCGGGCACGAAGATTGCGCTCGCCGTGCAGGCCCCGAGTCCACTTACTTTTCTCACGCAGGGCGCGTCCGCCGGCTACACGCTGATCGATGTGAACGACCCCAAGGCGCCTCGCGTGCTTCAGGATGTGCGTGTGCCCAAGCTCGTGGGGGTGTACCCCGCGATGCCTGCGCCCAATCGCAAGACCGTCATTGTGCCCACCGCAGAAGACGACATCTTCAGCGTGCGCGAGTACGAACTCGACGGCGAAAAGGTCAAGCTCAAGCAGAGCATCGAGGTCGGAGAGGCATCGCTCTTGGGCGCGCTCGGCTTTGCGTACGATGGCAAGGACACGGTCGTGATGGCAGTGCCCGGACAGCGCTCTGTGATCGTGACCAACCTCGAAACGGGCGACACACGCACGGTGGATTGGGATCAGGAGCGCGCGGGCCCCTCCGACGTCGTCATCCGCTGACCGAGGGCATCCACCACTCAGGCAAGGCGCGTACTGCACAAGGTTGGGACACGCGGGCTATGCTCGCGCCCCATGGAAGTCGCCTCTGCTGCCTCGCCTCCCCGCCGCTCTCTCAGCTTGTTCGCGCCCTCTGAGGGCAAGCGAGCCGTCGAGCGCGCCTACCTGTTCTACACTCCGATCTGGGGGGCAGCAGCCGGGCTTGTGATGCTGAGTGGAGCGGCTGAGCGTTGGGGCGATCTCCCGCTCTTGCTGTTCGGCGTGACCGCGATGCTGGGGGCCATCGTTGCGCCGTTTTTGAACCTGCCACAGAGCGAGCGCGCTCGGCCTGTGTTCGAGCGCACCGCGACCAAGACGGTGGCGTGCGTCGTGCTGCTCTCGTTTGGACTCAACTACACCCAGACGCCGTTTTTCTGGGAAGTGCTGCACATGCACTACGGCTTTCGAGTCACGTGGACGATCGATCAAAACCCCATCTTTCTCTACGCGCTGACGGTCGCCTATTTCTCTACCTACGTAGTGCTCTGCACCATGGTCTTTCGCGCGCTTTCGCAGCGCTTTTCTTCGAGTTTGTTCGGTAGAGCGCTTTCGTATACCCTCGCGCCGTTCGGGATGGCATTCCTGGAGACCCTGCTCAACGCCAACCCGTTCATCGCCAAGTTGTTCTGCTACGACGATGTGCCGCTGATGCTGAGCTTTGGCACGTTCGCCTATGGAATCGCGTTTGTGCTGATGCTCCCGATCTGGATCGCGTGCGATGAGATAACAGAGAAGCGCATGCCCCTCTTTCAGGTCTGTGCGTTGACGCTTGCGGCGCTCTACGTGGACCTCATCGCGCTCGATTTTCTGAAGGCGACGGTGGCGCCACAACTCACGACGGTGGTGGAAGGGGCGCGCGGTTTGCGCGACGCGGGACCGAATTGCCTCGATGTACCCTGATGGGAGCTGTGCC
>CAZEWA010000417.1:0-3862 GCA_964515685.1 uncultured Polyangiales bacterium
AGGCCGTGGCGCTGAGTGGCCTGCTCACGCAGACCGCGAAGTTCTTGGTCGCTCGTGAGCGCCCCTTCGTGCACGCGCTATCGGGTGACGAGAAAGCGCGCACTGCGCACCCGGCTGACAACAACCTGTCGTTCTATTCGGCGCACACGAGTTTTGCATTCTCGTTGGCCGTGGCGGCAGGTACCACAGCCAGCATGCGCGGCTACCGCGGCGCAGCCTACGTCTGGGCCGTGGGGCTGCCGCTCGCGTTGCTCAGTGGTTACCTGCGCATCGCGGCCGACCGCCACTACACGAGCGACGTCCTCGTGGGTGCAGCCCTAGGCTCGCTGTTCGGAGGGCTTGTGCCATGGCTTTTGCACCGCCCTACCCTCTGAGCCCAGGCCGCGCATCACTCGATGTCGATGGGGCCTATCGGCTCGTCCGTGCAGACGATATTGAAACCAATCTCCGTCACGTCGCCGCTCTTGAGCCGATCGCAGGGCTCTCCGCGCAGCGTGATGCGGCCGCCGTCGGGACTCAGCACCCAGCCGTTGGGGTCATCGCGCGGAATCGTCTGGCCGCTGATTGTGACGACGACCTCCGACGGATTCACGGCTTCGTCCGCTAGCAGATACTCGCACGTGAGCGCGTTGCCGGTGATCTCGGCAAACTCTTGCTCCAAGCTTGCACTGTCGCCGATAGGACGGTGCTCCTGGTCGCCGGTCGCGCCCGCGCGCGCCATGCGATCGAGCGCGCCGCTCAGCTCGCCGTCGCTCTGCGTGTCGTAGCCGAGCACATAGGTGGGAATGCCCGCCTCAGCCAGCGCTTCGATCGCAGCCACCGAGGCGTCCACAGCTGCGGGATCCGAGCCGCCACCGCCGCCGCCAAACCCACTTCCGCCCATGCAGTTGGGTGCGCCGTCCGTGATCAGCATCACGTAGCGCGGAACGCCGGGCTGGCCGTCCGTGAACTGCACGCTGAAGATATCGTGGACCGCCTCGAGCGTCGCCGAGGTCGGCGTGAAGCCAGACGGACGCGTGTCGTCGAGCAGGCTCTCGATCGCCTCTGCATTGTTGAGGGCGATCGGAACGTCGAGCTCACCCGGCGCGCATCCGCCGGCGCCACCAAAGCCGCCACCTCCACCGCCACCACCACCACCTCCACCGCCGGTACTTTGCGTACGCGAGGGATAGGTCATCAGGCCGAAACGCACCTGATCATCCATCGCGCCCACGATGGCATTGAGGCCATCGACCGAAGGATCCCAACGGTTGGTCCCACGCGTGTCCATGCTGGTTGAGCGGTCGAGAACCACCAGGATGTCCGGCGTCACGCGCCCGGGTGTAATGGTGCGGTCGCCGCAACCTATCACCCCGCCGCCACCACCTCCGCTGTCCCCATCGCCGTCGCCACCGGTCCCAGAGCCATCGCCGTCGCCACCCCCAGTGCCGCCGCCACCGGAACCGCCGCCACCGGGACCGCCGGCGTTACCCGCTGCCTCGGAGCTACCGCCACAGGCGAGCATCAAAACCAGGGGACATGCCAAGGCCAGACTTCGTCTCATAGGCCACCTCTCGTGGGAAATACCTGCAGGAACGGAAATTGGTTCCGGCATGGAAACTTTCGCACTGAGATCGCCCGCCTCGTGAGTCGACCCCAGTGCTACAGCAATACAATCGAAGAGCAGAAGCCCGCAATACACTCGTTGCTGGGCTGACCTTCTCCGGCGACACAACAATCAGTCGACGTCGTACAACGTTCGTCGACACGCGCACACTCCTTGGCGGTCGACGCACACTTTCCTACTCGATCGACATCGAACTCGCCACCCGGTGGGAACTCGCAATAGCCTCCGCAACAATCTACGCCGCTAGTGCAGTCAGTACCGTCCTCCTTACAAGGGTCGAGCGCGGTGAACGCGCGATGATTGCCGGTGTTGAATTCTTGTCCGGGCAGATAGAAAGCAGGCGCGCTGCGGTCGATTGAGTAGTCGCCCGTGGGTGAGATTTCGATGGCCGTGCCCCACAGTGCCCTCTGCTGCCCGAGGTTTCCGTAGTGGCGGATGGCATCGAAGAAGACCCAGAAATATCCGCCTGCGGCAACAGGAGAAACCGTGGGGAAGTACACACGACGGGTGTCGTCTTTGCCAAAGGGAAGGTAGGTCTTACCTTGTGCCGCGTCGGCCACCGTGGCGTAGCCCATGGCGCGCGCAGCCAAGGTCGACTTGCCGCTGTCGACATCGACCATGAACAGCTCGCTGTACGGTCCGAGGTCTGCCAGCAGGCCGCTGAACACACCCGCGCCATTGCCCGAGAAATCGGTGCCATCGGTGCGCACGAAGACCACGCCTTGGTTGTCCGGCAACAAGAACGGCCAACCCGGGCGATAGGTGGTGTCCGTGTAAATCTTCTTGTAGTCCGTGGCCTTGTTGGTCTTTTCGTTGAACTGCATCACGGCCAAGCCGTGCGCGTTGTTGATGGCCTGATCGTTGAAAACGAGGAGCTTTCCGTCCGCCGAGAAACTCGGCATCATGACGCCGGGCGGGATGCCGTGATTCGGGATTTCCATGTTGGTGTCGGTCTCGAACAACCCAACCGTGACAGACCCAAATAGACTGGCCGTCGCAGTGCGGGCCACGTCCATCAGCGGCGTCGCCGCGCCACGCACGTAGCGCGAGCCATCGGGAAGGAGCGCGGCGTAGGCGGCCGACGTGGGGTTCGGCATATTCTTTACAGGCGTCGTCTCGATGTCCCAAGCGCGACCGCCAAGACCCAAGGTCTGGCCGGTCATGCGCGCACCGTTCGCCGACACCGAGTGACAGCCGTTGCAATCGATACCGGTGACGGCCTCGAATTTTCCGCCCGGTGGAATGCGGAAGATCTTGCCCAGGGGACTGAGCGTCTCGATCGAGAAGTAGCTGTTGTAGTAGATTGAGCCCTTGATCGTCGCCTGCGCGATGACCCAGTTTTGCTTGAGCGGCCCACTTGCCTTGCCGCCTGCAAGCGTGGTGACCTCGACGGCAAAGGGCTCCTTCGAACCGCGTGTCTTCACGCCAGCTTGCTTCCAGACCTTCTCCGGCAGCTGCAGTTGGTTGTCCGCCGTGGGCTTGAGACAACCTTCGTACTCGAAGTTCTTGGCCGTGATGCGGACGTACACACCTTCCGCCTTGGACGCCGACTCCCACATCAGCAGCGGGCCCTGGAGGCCACGCGGGAACACCGTCCCGTCGTATGGGTACAGCATGCGCGTACCGCTGGCAGCGCCGCCTGCCTTCAGGCTTGTAACCTGTTCTGCGGTAAGGTTCGTTCCAGAACCTGCAGCGCAATCATCGATGTAAACCGGCTCGTTGGGGTCACCAGAGCCGTAATCCCCATCCCCGTCTCCCACCGGGTTGTCGCCGTCGCCTGGCGACCCGAAGTCCCCATCTCCGGTGTTGGTGCCACCGTCGCGGCCCGCGCCAGGCGGAGGTAAGTTCGAAAGCGCATCTTTTTCGGCGGAACAGGCTGTCCCTAGACAACCGAGTCCCAGCAGTACGAATCCTACGTCGCGTATGCGCATGGCCAATCTCCAAGCAAGCTGAATGGGGCACGGATCAAAGCTCAGGCCCTAGCTGCAAACTACCGGTGATGGGCACAGCCGGAAGTGACTCAGATTCACTAAACGCATACTTCAGCGGCCAAAAGCTTACGTTCCAGGTAAGGGAGCCCAGGATCCCGAGACCTGGGCCATTGTGCGAATCCGAAGCGCAGACATGCGTACCACAGTGCACAAGTCTCGGAGCACACACATCGCCCCACGCCACAGCGTTTTGTTGGGCCCCCTGGGGCAAGAGCTCAGGTACACTCAAAGAGCATGTCCCTGAAGATCGACCAAGATCACGGGC
>CAZEWA010000418.1:0-3841 GCA_964515685.1 uncultured Polyangiales bacterium
GTAAGCAACTGAATACCTCACTACGATGCCACTGGCGCAAGCTGGGAAGGCGGTGGGGGCTGGGGTTGCAAGCCCGGAGACCTACCCAGTTCGCAGTGCTTACCGCCTCGGGGATGGCGCGCAGGCAGATAGTTGCGGAGCTGCGCGGCGTCTAGCGTCCATCCCCGTCTTCCATCTCCCTGAGCGTGCCCCGAGGTCTCGAGGAGACCCGGGACTTGGTCGCTCAGTTCACGAATTTCGCCGTTTTACGCAGGAACGCACTACCATGGCTGGCAGGCGCCTGGTTTTTGGCGACGCATGCGCGCGCGGATGGCCTTTACGGCGCTGAGGCGAAGGTCGAGCGTCCCATTCTCGCGAGCCATGGCGAAGATGGGTCAGCCGCGGGCACCACCCTTACGCTCGAGGATCGCGCTACGTCGCCCCGCTCGTTGGCTGAGCTGTTGCGCGAAGCGCCAGGCGCGCGCGTTACGCAAACCGGTGGCCTAGGTGCCTTCAGCTCAGTGTCGCTGCGAGGCGCAGACGACAACGAGACCTTGGTCCTGCTGAATGAAATTCCGCTGCTCACGCCTGATGGCGGCGCGCTTGATCTGAGCTTTTTCCCGGTCGAGTTCTTCGCGCGGGTCGAGGTGTTTCGAGGGGGCGCGCCGGTATGGTTGAATTCGGGCGCGATAGGCGGCGTGGTGCGACTCATTCCGCGGGAGGCCACGGAGACGAGCGCAGGCGCAGCCCTGGGAGCGGGATCTTTCGGGACATTCCAAGCGGAAGCGAACGCCAGCGTGTGGCGCTTTCGCGGCATTTCGAGTCGATCGAGCGTAGTGACACGCGGCTCGCGCGGGAACTATCCGTACTATCTGACGGATCTACCTTACGCCTCAGGGCAGGTCGAAGAACGCGTACGTCAGAACGCTGAGCACTTGGATGCCAATGCGTATCAAGAGCTGGTTTTCCCTACAAGAATGGGGGATTTCCGCGCGGTAGCGCTGCTGAGTGCACGCACGGGTGGGTTTCCTGGCCCCGGCGCGAAGCCGACGCCGCAGATCCATCGCCGTACAGAGCGCGCGCTCGTGGCGGTTTCCTATGAGGTGAAGCGCGGGCGCTCGGGAAAAGCGGGCTTTCGACGTCTGCAAATCGTGACGACAGGGGCCTATGGGCGAGATCGGTACACGGATTTCTACGGGCAGCTTGGTATCAGTCGCCAAACCGTCTCCGACGACGATCGGTACCGCAGCTTCACGCGCGTGGCCGGCACACTTCAGGTGTGGCGCGGTCTTGAGCTCACGGCGACCGCAGCGCATACGCTCGATGTCTTTCAGCCGCAAAACAGGTTCCAATTCCCGGAGCCGCGGCCTTCCACACGTCACTCGCTGTCGGGTGCGACCGAGCTTGCCTACCGAGGTCGCCTGTTCGGCTTGCGATTCGAGCTGCGGCCTTCGGCCCGTATAGAGTGGAGCCAGGCGGAGCTTCACGCCGCCTCTTCCTTCGGCGGAACGCTGACACATGAACGCACGGTGCTGGCGCCGACCTTTCGCATGGGGGCGCTCCTGGAGATTACGCGTGGGCTCGCGCTCAGCGCTTCGGCGAGTACGGGCACCAGGTTACCAAGTCTGTATGAGCTGTTCGGAGATCGCGGGCTCGTGTTGGCGAGTCCCGAGCTGCGCCCTGTGCGGGCGAAGACGATCGACATGGGCCTTACGGCGCAGCGCTCGTTTCGCGCTGTGCACGCGATGGTCGAGCTGCGAGCTTTCGCGCAGGAGCGAGCGGATTCCATCGCCATGTATCGCACCGCGCAGTGGCAGGTAGGCCACGAAAACCTGTCGCGGGTGCAACAGCTCGGCACGGAAGCAGGCCTTCAGGTCGCACTCGGTTCCGTCTTTTCCATACACGGGGCGACGACGTGGCTCGATGCAACCGACGCGCTTGGAAGGCGCCTTCCGTTGCGTGCTCGCCATGTAAATTCGCTGCGGCCCGAGGCGACGTGGCGCTTTGCTGACAGTATGGTTTCGAGCGTCAGTCTGTCGTCCGAGATCTTTCATCGCAGCTTCACTTTTGTAGACGTTGCCAATACCGCTTACGTAGAGGGCTGTCTCAAGGTCGCCGCTGCGCTGTCGGTGTCGCTGCGCTCGGAGAGCGTGCGCTTGTCTGCACGTATGGATGATGTCGCAGACGCGCGTTGCGCCGATGTGGTGGGCTATCCGTTGCCGGGACGCAGCATGTTCTTCTCACTGGGGATACGAGAGTCATGACTTTACTTGGTCGTACGAGAAGCGGACTGATTTTGAGCGTACTTGCGTCGCTTGTCGCTTGCGATTCGCCTCCCAAATTTTCCAGGATTCCAGGATTTGGCGACGGCAATCAGGCAGATGGCGGGACGTCTGACGGCGGCGCGGAAGGCGAGGACATGCCGCGATACGCGGCCGTGTTGGGAGACTATACAGCCTCGTGGATTTCTTTGCTCGACGGCACCGGGCAGATTGTGGCGGACGGATATATTCATTCCGGCGCGCGGCCTTCAAATCTCGTCACGGCGCTCTCCGGGGACGTAGCGTTGCCCACGGAATCGGGTGAGCCTTCGGTGCTCGTGCTCATCGACCGCTTTCAGACCGACGCCATCACGCGCATTCGGCTCTCTGACGGAAGCATTCTGGGACAGCTCAAGACGCACACACCGCCGCAGCAGACAGCTTCGAGTACGTTTTCCTCGAATCCACAGGACTACGTCTACATCGATCAACATACGGCTTGGGTCTCGAGACATGAGCCCAATTTGGACCCTAGCGTGCCAGAGCTTGAGCGTGGCACCGATCTGCTTCGCATCGATCCTTCGCGCATGGAGCGCACGCAAGATCGGATCGACCTCTCCAGTCTAAATACCTCGGGCACGCGAAAGAACCCGGACACGGGCGAGGTCGAAACGGTGGAGGTCTTCGCGAGACCGTCACGCATGGTGCATCGCGGTGGTCGCCTCATCGTCGGCCTTGCCAGGCTCTCGTTCGACTTCAGTACGGCGGGAGAAGGTGCGGTTGCCGTGATCGATCTCGCGACCCGGAAGGTGGAGAGCCTTACCTTCGAGGGCCTTACCAATTGTCCAGACGTCGCACCCGTGCCTTTCTCGGACGAACATGTACTCGTGAGTTGTTCTGGCTTTTGGCAGGGTGAGCGTGGCGTCTCAGCGGGGCTCGTGATGCTTCGGGTTACTGAGCTTGGTGTGGCGATAGAGCACACGTTCCGGGTGAAAGACCATCCGGAACTTCCTGTGCTGGTGCAGTCTCCAATTCCGCTAGGCGGCAGTCGAGTTGCGGCGGTGGCCTTCGGGAATCTCGCAGGGGAAGGCAAGCCCGAGCCGGATATCTTTGGCGTGCTCGATCTGGCTGACGCATCGTTCTCTCAAGTGTTTGCGGCGCAGACAGCGTTCGTGCTCGGGTCCGGTGTATTCGACGCTCAGAACAGCCTTGTGCTGTTGCCGGATGCGAGTGTCGACAAGAACAAGCGCCCCACGGCGGGCATTCGGCGCTTCCGTGTGCGGTCAGAACAGGTCCTCGAAGCGCTCGACACGATTTCTACGCGCGGGGGCACGACGATGCCCGTGCACGCCATTTATCCCCTCTAATGAAGTGAGGTAAGCCATGTCTACAAGTCAGAACGTTCGCTCATTGATTCACACGTTTGTTTGGTTGAGTGCAGGTGCACTCGCGGTCGCTTGCGGCGACGACTCCAAGTCTGGCCGTCACACACACGAGGAGTCTGACGCAGGTGCACTGGACGCGGGCGACGCCGCCTCGTCGGAAGACGGTGAGGACGCAGGCGAGAGCCCGGATGGCGGCGACGAGCCTGAGCAACCCGA
>CAZEWA010000419.1:0-3819 GCA_964515685.1 uncultured Polyangiales bacterium
GCACGAGGATCGTCGACTCCTCGCTCGGCGCAACGCGGAGAGCTCGGACGGTTACGTTGGAAGTATTCGAGGAGCGACGCGGTCTTCATGTTCTCGTCCACGACGGGCAGCTTACGCTTGGTCATCGGTGCGGAGAGGATCACGTCCGCCATCCTCGGACAACCGCCTTCTTGCGCCATCTTTCTAAGTGATCGAAATGATCAAGTTTTTGATGCGATGGCCCTGCCACCTACCCAACGTCCTCACTTACTTCAAGCATCGGGTCACCAACGCCGCGAGCGAGGCCATCAACGCCGGTGTGCAGCTCCTCAGCAGCCGGGCGCGCGGATTCCGATCCTTCCCAAACTTCCGCGTCGCAATCCTCTTCCGTCATGGCGGGCTCAAGCTCTACCCGGACCGAGAGGCTCAGGTTCTAACCACCTGAAAGCCAGATGGGCCGAATAAGTGTTACCAACGTATCAGGGTCGGACCGGTCTGAAGAACCAAGCAGCTCAGAACGGGCCACACGATTCGGGCGACAACTGCCTTGAAACAGTCCGGAACCGTCCATGTAGCCGCAGACAAGCTTCAAGCAAGCCCCTTCAAGAGCGCTCCTTCTTCTGCATTTTATCTACTGCTGTGGACTCAGGCTCGCGGATATTGCAGCGAGGACGGCTATCCCCCAGACGGTCTTTCGACGATACTCCGCTCGGCAATCCGAGGACGTACCAAGATTGTATTCGCACTCCGAATACGCCTTGAAGTTCTTGTGATACATGGTCGTGAGAGCCGCCAGGGCGAAGCGGTTCGAGTACATGAAGCTCGCGAAACCAAGCCCTAGGTAAACATTGGGAGGCCATCTATTCAATGACCAGTTGTCCGGGAAAGGAACGCCTCCTGAGGCGACACAGCTCGTCGGCGATGGTGTGCATTGCTCGTTTCCTGGAGCGACCAACTGGGGGGTCGGCAGGACTTTCCAAGAAGGCGATCCCACATCGTCCGGCGCGGCGTTCCACACGCACCGCCGGTCGAGTAGCACGAAGGACTTGCGACGGGCTATCACCCCTCGCTCGACGTGGGATCGCGCGCCGACGTTCGTCCCACTCGGATCGACGATATAGCCACCACGGCACAGTTGTTGGTACTCCATCTCGAGCAACCACTCTCTCGCATGCTTTCCTGGTTCTGTGCCGCGAAGCGGCCTCAGATGGAAAGCAATCGTAAGCAGGTCGTTCGGAGCGTGGAGGTTGCATTGGTCCCCATCCGACTCGAGCCTCCAGCCATCAGGAACAGGGATCGTGATTACGCTCTCCTTATCACGATAGAGTGTGAACTCCTGTGGCACGCCGTTCAGCCCATATTGCTGTATGAAATGCTGATAGGTCCCAGGGTCGTCAACAGTGGCGCCAAGCTCTGCGATCCCGATCGTTCTGAGCGGCGAGAACTCGCGCGTGCCGAAGCACTTCACTACGGCCCCCGGATCGAAGCTGCCAGTCATGGCAAAGAGGGTAGCGGGATCGAGTCGGGCAAGGAGTTGCAGTTCGAGGTCTGCATTACCTCCCTTCTTCAGCTCGAACTTCTCGTCGACTGACAAAGGAACTGCCCAGGTGATCTCGTGCGCTCCGCGCTCCAATCCGCCGTTGGCCATGCCGACGACGTGCCCGGCCGAGTCAAGAATCGGAGCACCTGAATGGCCCACGGTGAGGTGCCCTTCAACACTGATAACATTGTACTTCACGTTGGGGCTACCCCTGCTGTTTAGCGCGGCGTAGCTAGCAGGGGGCAAGAGAGTGGCCAAATGTACCAGCGATTGATCTCTCAATTGAAGTCGAGTCTCAAGTTGATAGTTGACTCCGAGGGGATAGCCGATGACCTTGGCAGGCTTTCCCGGCATGGGGGCCTCATGTACCAAGCCCGTCGTCCACTTTGTCTCTTCAGAACCAATCTGCGCGACATCGTGGCCCACGTCGTAGCCAATGATCTCGAGGGGTTTGGTGAGGCTCGGCCCCCCTTTTCCAGATTCAGCGGTAATGACCTTGCATCCCACCACACCGTGTAGTGCCGTGAGAATCCCGTTCGTTCCAGCCATCCGAAATCCGGACAAAACTCTCTTCGGCTGAGAGCCTCCACATTCAGAAGCGCTGATTCTGAAGACATGTGTCGGTTCAGCTGACGCGTTTGAAGCAAAGTTCCACATAAGACAGCAGCTCAAAAGCGCGACTATCGAACGGCGCATTGTCTTTTGACCTCTTCAACGAGAACTGCATCGTCGTTGATTTTCTGGAGTGCTCTAAACACCCTGGACATTACAAGCTTTCCTCGAAGGCGCGAAGGATCGTCGGAGACTGCGATAAGTTCTGCGCATTCGTCCGCGGCTTCGCCGAGAAAGAGGCCGGCTGCGAGAGCTCCCGCATCTGAGCCGTGGTGAAAAACATCGTGTTGCTTGAGTCCATAGTCTTTCCACTTCGCGAACATTTGTGAGGGATCAACGCCAAACAGAGCATTTTCCCGTGCGTATATGCCGGCGGGCGCGCCTATGGCGCTTCCGCATAGCAATGCGCAGACAGCCCACACTGCCGCGCCGCGCGGCCGACTCGCCCAAAGCCAATGCCGTGACTCGCCGATATCTCCAGACGTCACCGCATACCAGCTGGCGAGCAGCCCGCCAATGACACTCAGAAAGCCTGAAACCACAATATGCACGAGTGGGCTGACCGACAATCCGAGCAACCACCCCATCGCAAGTCCGATTATCAGAAACCCGAGCCACTCGAAGGCGTGAGAGGCTCGATTACTGGCAGCCATGACGATCTCCTTGAACACACGTGCGCAAACCACGAACGTGATCGGCGCAGTAATAATGCACCGCATCCGGCCGAGAACACAAACCCTTGCAATGATGCGCCTGCGCGAGTCCTTCGGCGCCCGACGGTCGTGTCGACCAACGTTCGCAATGATGGCAACACGAGTCGCGGTTGGCCACCGGCATTGCTGGAGGGCGGGGTGATCGGGAGAGTGAGTCGCGGGAACGACTCCGCTCGTTGCACACACGTTTACCGAAACGGGCTCTGTTGCGTTCCCTGAGTGCGCGACCGGTTCGTGGTAGACCCGCCGTATGAAGCAAAGGCTAGCGCCATCCGCAAGGCATCATTCTGCAAAGCGTGCGGTGGTACTTGCGGTACAGCCTGAGCTACCGGGGCCTCGAGGAAATACTCAAGGAGCGCGGGGTATTCGTCGACCACACGTCGATTTTCCGCTGGGTGCACCGCTGCACGCTTGAGCTGCTGGCCGCGTTCAAGGCGCGCAAGGCGCCGGTGGGCGGCCGCTGGCGGCTAGACGAAACCTCCGTGAAGGTGAACGGCCAGCACCGCTACCTGTACCGCGCCGTGGACCAGCGCAGCGACACCATCGACTTCCTGCTGACCGCTCGCCGAGATTACAAGGCTGCCCGCCGTTTCTTGGAGAAGGCCATCAGCCAGAACGGCCTGCCGTCCCTCATCAACATCGACAGGAGCGGAGCCAACAAGGCGGGCATCGAGGCTTGCAACGACGCCCACGACGGGCCGACCATCGAGATTCGGCAATGCAAGTACCTCAACAACATCGTCGAGCAGGACCACCGCAACATCAAGCGGCGCACCCGCCCGATGCTCAGCTTTAAGTCGTTCTGGACGGCGCGGGTCGCGCTGGGCGGCATCGAGCTTGTCCATATGCTCCGCAAAGGCCAACTTGCGTCCGCTCCGGGCCAGACCTTACTTTCACCCGCCGAAGCCTTCTACCAACTGGCCGCGTAGACCCCGGACCTGCCGCCCAGATGCCATCAGCGACCGCCGCACAGGC
>CAZEWA010000420.1:0-3818 GCA_964515685.1 uncultured Polyangiales bacterium
TAGGTACCCTCGAACACCGTTTTCAGCGGAGCCGTAGCAAGGTCTTGCTCTTGGCTAGGTACGTCGCCGGCAAGGAGCACGGCTACACGGATGCGGACGTCGCCCGCCCCGATGGCTCGGGTCTCCAGGTAGACGATGACCCCCGTGTAGAGCTGCGCCTGCTGAGAAGGTTCGTACGTAAGTTTGCCCGTGTAGGTCGTCTGAGCGTTATCGGTCGTGAGTAACTGCGTGCACTCGAAGCGTGGAAGACCGTTGCGTTGCGACGCTGCGATGAGTCGCTCTATGGCGTCGATGTGGATTTCCCTCGCTAAGAGGGGAGCTGTCGGTGCGAATCTAATTGAGCGGGGACTAGCCGAAGTTCTGCGAGCCCGAATTCGGTCCTGCGCCGCTGCAAATGGAGATTTGTCAGGGATAGGATCGAGCAGCCGCGTCCAGGAAACGAGTTCGAGACGGCGCTCTGGTGTTTTGCTCAGACAGTCGTTGACGAGAGAGCTCAGCTCCAACGGATAGTCGGTAGAGCATATGGCGACTGGTTCCCGTTCAACGGCGCGAACTAACTGTGCGTAGGGTGAGCTAGTCCAAGAAAAAAGAGCCTTTCGCTTGAGCAGGTCATGCAGCACTGCGCCGAGTTGATAGAAAGTGATAGCCCGCCACGCTTCTGCTGAAGAGCCTTCCGTACGAAAGAGAAGTTCTGGGGGGCTGTATTGCAGCGTGCCGACAAACACCAGCTGATCGCCATGATCAGTGACGTTGAAGTAGCCTTCAAGCGGACGGATTACCCCTAAATCTAGAAGCTTGGCACAGGTGAAGTCAGGGGATATTCCAATGTTCTCCGGCTTGATGTCTCGGTGAGCAAACCCCTGTTCTTCGAGAAACTTTGCGCCCAAGACTATCTGCCGAAAAAGAGGAAGAACTTGGGTGTTTGGAACCTGCTGGAGGCAGTCGCCAAGATTCGAGCCAGAGAACAACTCCATGACGACGAGAAAGAAATCATTTTCCTCATCATGGGCGGCCTCAAAAATTTGTATTACGTTCGGATGGACCCGGTCGATTAGAGTTCTCTCGCGGGCTTGACGCGCTGCCTGGGCCTCGGGCCCATGCCTTCGAATCAGGTGCGGATCAAAAACCTTTACCGCGCCTGCACGACCGTTCTTTTCTGCGGAATAGACGACGGCTGATTTTCCTCGTCCCAACTCAGCATGCAGCTTCCAGCCGCAGATGGTCGTTCCCAAAAGGCGCTCTGCCAGACTCTCAAGGGTACTCACGCTTACAGGGTACCGAAGTGGTGGCTTGAAGTGGTTAGTTAAACGCTGAGCACCTGCGCTCGCTGCCCACTTGGCTGCGATCCTCGGTGCAAACAGTGGCAGCATTCGTGGCAGCAACCGTCTGCCAGCTCAGCATGCCGCTGCTAAACCACCGAAACCACTGGCGCCACCGAGGCGATTCGAACACCTGACCGTCGGCTTAGAAGACTCCAAAAAAACTTCCGTAGCTGTCGCTGGCTGGCCGAATCTGTCGGTAATTCCTTGTTTTTTAGGCAGATGGTGGCTTGCTAGAAAAGCTGGGTAGGTACCCGCAGAGGTGCCCGCAGCTTTTGCGGGAAATCTCGCGGGTACCCTTCGGGGGCGACGGGTCCCCGGTGCGGGTACCTGCCGCGGGTGCTTGGACCCCTCGTGTGACCGGTTGTGCGGCTCGAGTGGCCGACGGTCGAAGGTTTGGAGCGCATGGCCACGAAGAAGAAGCGTCGCGTCCGAAGCCCGCACCCTGGTGTGGTGCTCATCCCTCCAGATCCCGAGCAGCGCCAAGGCTACTGGCGTGCCCGCTTTGAGGACCCCGACAGTGGCAAGCTGACCAAGGTCCGTTTGGACCCACTGGCGATCAGCACGGCTGAGGCCCGTCGCGACTGGGCCATGAAAAAGGCCAAGGCGATTGCGCGTCGGAAGATGGAGCTCGCGAGTGGCGCGCCACGGGGGACGGGTACCGCGCTGAGCGACGCCGTTGCACGTTACTTTGCCGACCATACGAACCTGCGAGCCAAGACGCTTGTTGTGTACCGTCATGCAGCGGACAAGCTACTGGCCTGGGCGAAGAAATCGGGCGTGCAGTCCGCCGACGACCTCACCCGCGCCAAGCTTCTCGCGTTCCGTGCGGAGCTCGTGCGAGAGCGAAAGAGCGTTCCACTGCCAAAGGGAAAACGCGGAAAGCAGCGCGCGAGCACCGAACCACGCTCCGCTTTTACGGTGAACCGCGAGTTTCGCTCGGTGAATACCGTGTTGCGCTATCTGCGCGATCTCGATTTGCTCCCGATGGTCTCTCACGAAGAACTCAAGCGCGTCTTCAAGCGCTTGCCAGCGCCCATCGAACGCGTCGAGTACCTGGAGCCGAACCAGTGCAGAGCACTGCTGGAAGCGACGTTGGAGCACGACGCGGAGACGTTCAGGGTGACACGCGCCGAGCACGACGCGGGCACGGCCACGTACGGCAACACCTTGCGCTACGAGCCCATCGCGCCCTTTGTCGCCTTCACGCTGCTGACGGGAATGCGCTTGGCCGAAGCCATTGAGCTCGACTGGTCACAGGTGAAGCTGAACGCCCTGGACCACGAGGGGAATGAGGTCGGCGAGATTCGCTTGATGGGGAGCGAGACCAAGACCCATCGAGCGCGCACGGTCGCCCTTGAGGTGAGCCCGGCGCTGCATCGGCTACTCGCCGACATGCACCTCAAGAGCGGCGGAAAAGGCTCTGTATTCGGCCTCACCGTGGGCACAGCCGAAGCCGCAGCCAAGCGCTTGAGGAAGGACTACGACGCTCCCGAAAACTTTGGCTGGCAGATGCTGCGCCGAACCTGCGGCACCTACCTTACGAACGCAGCCGGCATCTTTGGCGCGGCGAGCGCGTACCGAAGCGCCAAGCAACTCGGGCATTCCGTGCAGGTCGCCGAGAAACACTATGTGGACGTGGCGCGCGGCATTCCGCGGGACGCGCGGACACTCGAGGCGGCGATGGGGATTGAAGACCTGATGAGGCGCGTGCTTGGTGAGGGCGGACACGCCGAGGGGAGGGCTATCCCCATTCGGAACGCAGGGCTTGACCTAAGGTCAAGTGATGGTACCCTATGACATTGAGTGAACCGCTGTCGCCACCGGCTGCACGGAAGCTGATTCGAGCCATCTTGAAGGATGGCGCCGTCAACTTCTCGAAGCATGGGCGCGACGAAATGCAGAAGGACCAACTCGTAGAGATCGATGTGGTCAACGTGTTGCGCGGTGGAGCGGTGGAGCCTGCCGAGTGGGAGCATGGCTCATGGCGCTATCGCGTGCGCACTGCGCGCATGGTGGTGGTGATCGCGTTCCGCTCGGAAGCGGTGATGGTTGTCGTAACAGCGTGGAGGATCCAATGAAGTGCATAGCGTGCGGAGCAACCATGAAGAAGACGAAGGGCGATTACCCCTACGCGTCGCTTTCTGGTGTCGTGCTCAAGGGCGTCGAGATTTGGCGCTGTGCGGCGTGTGGCGAAGAAGAGGTTTCCATCCCTCACGTGGAGGCTTTGAACCGAACCATCGCAGGGGAGTTGGTGCGCAAAAAGAACGCGCTCGCGCCCACGGAGATCCGGTTCCTTCGCAAGCTCCTTGGGTGGTCCGGGACTGATTTTGCGAAGCACTTCGGGGTTACGCCCGAGACCGTCTCGCGTTGGGAATCAGGGAAGAAAGCCATGGGGCCCGTGGCGGAGCGCCTCTTGCGCCTGTGCATCGCGACACAAGCACCCGTCGAGCACTACGGCCTCGAGCAGCTCCAAGGCATCCAGGAGGGCGGTGAGGC
>CAZEWA010000421.1:0-3817 GCA_964515685.1 uncultured Polyangiales bacterium
CTGTACAGCGACACCGCAGAGTATCTCAAGCTTGTTGGGGTTCACGAGATCCAGGCGCGGCACGCGGGCTCTGTCGAGCAGCGCGTCATGCTTCTTCACACTATCGCTGACCTCTATGAAGTCCAGCTTGGTGACAACTTGCGTGCGGTCGATGCGTATGCCAGGGCGTTGGGGGAAGACCCCGCGAACGAGGCCACGCAGTCGCAGCTCGAGCGCGTCGCACTCGCGGCGAATGACGCGCAAAAGCTCGCGCAAATCTACGAACGGCAAGTCGAGAAGGTCACAGACCCGCAAGTTGCGTCGTTGCTGCACGTCAAGGCCGCTCAGATTCGCGAGAACATGCTCGGGGATGTGCACGCAGCGATTGGGCACTACCGAAAGGTGCTGGATCACGACGCGCACCATCTCGAGGCTGCGTCGGCGCTTGAGCGGCTCTACTTGCAGACGGAGCAGTTCGAAGCGCTCGCGAGTATCTATCTCGCGAAGAGCAAGATGCTCAACGAGCTCGACGATCAAAAGCAGCACCTGTACCGCGGTGCGCAGATCTACGAAGAAGTCCTCGAGCAACCGTTGCTCGCAGTGGACGTGTACAAGCAGGTGCTCGAGCTCGATGCAGAGGATCTACACTCGCTCGACAAGCTGAGCGAGTTGTACCTCAAGCTCGGCCGCTGGGAAGACCTGCTGTCTGCCTACGCCAAGAAGGCAGACATCGTCTCCGACCCGGACGACAAGAAGGCCATCTATTCGGAGATAGGCACAGTCTACGAGCGCGAGCTGAACGATCCTGCGCGCGCGATCGACACCTATCAGCGGATTCTTGAGGTCGACCCGGACGACCGTATCGCGATGGGGCGCCTTGATGCGCTGTATCTCGCTACGGAAAACTGGACCGAGTTGATGGGCGTGTTGGAGCGTGAGGTCGATCTGACCAGCGATCCGTACGTGTCCGTCGGCTATCGCTACCGTATTGCGGAGCTTTGGGACCAGAAGCTCAACGATTCGACGCGCGCGGTTGAAGGCTTCCGGGAAATCCTGGAGCTTGCACCCGAGCATGAGGCTACGCTTTCGGCGCTCGAAGCGATGATCGCAGGTAAGCGTGAGCCGCTGGCCGCGGCGGAGGTGCTCGACCCGGTTTACCGTCAACTCGGTGAATGGGCGAAGCTTTCGAACGTGCAGGAAGTCCGGGTTGCCTATGAGCGCGATCCGGTGCGCAAGGTGGAGTTGCTCCACGGTCTTGCTGCGCTGTTCGAGGTGCAGCTCGACAATGCGCCGTCTGCATTTGATGCGTACGGGCGGAGTCTCGCGTTCGAGCCAGCCAATGAAGAGACCCAAGGGGCTCTTGAGCGCTTGGCCGAGAGCCTCGGCAACTGGACCGAGGTTACGCGCCTCTACGACCAGTGCGTCGAGTCTTTGAAGGAAGAAGGGGGAGATCAGCACGTTCCCCTCGCGTTGCGGGCGGCTCAGATCTACGAGATTCAGGTCGAGAGTATCGACGCTGCAATCGCGCGATACCGCATTGTCATCGAAGCGGACGCAGGTCACGCGCAGGCACTCGAAGCACTGGATCGACTCTACGAATCGACCAGCCGCTGGAGCGAACTCGCCGATGTCCTTCGCAAGGAGATCGAGATCGCGCCGACGCCGGACGACATGCTCAACACGCAATTTCGGCTTGGACAGGTGCTCCAAGTTCGGCTCAACCGCGTAGGGGATGCCGTTGGACAGTACCGCGACATTCTGGCCGCTGCGCCGGAGTACCAGCCGGCGGTTCGCTCGCTGGAGAGCCTGTTTGCGGACGGGCAACTACCGATGGAAATCGGCGAGGTGCTCGAGCCTCTGTACCGCATGCAGGGCGCCTGGACTGCGTTGATCGGCGTGCACGAGGTTCAGCTTTCGCACCAACCCGATCAAATCGAGCGCGTCGCGATGATGCATCGCGTGGCCGAGATTGCGGAGGACAAGGCAGGAGACTCACGTCTTGCATTCCTTTGGATGCAGCGTGCGCTCCTTGAAGAACCGCAGAACGAGCACACGGACAGCGAAGTCGAGCGTCTGGCTCGCGTGACGGGAGGCTGGGATGTTTTGGCCAACACGTACGCGGACGTCGTGTCGAACGGCGTCTCGTCCGATGTAAAGGTCGCGTTGGGCCGAAAGCTCGCGCGCATCTACGAGGACGAGCTCAGCGATGTACAACGCGCGGAGGAGAGCTATCGCTTCGTGCTCGGAGTCAATCGAGGGGACAACGAGACCCTCGAGTCGCTCGACCGTATCTACCAGAGCTATGGGGCGTTTGAGTCTCTGGCTGAGGTGCTGCGGCTGCGTGTGGCTGCGGTCGACTCTGCGTACGACAAGACGGAGCTGAGCTTCCGTCTGGGACAGGTGCTGGAAGTCGAGCTCGAGAAGCTCGACGAGGCCATTACAACCTATCGGACCATCCTAGATGGCCTCGACCCCGAGCACGTAGACAGCGTTCATGCACTCGAGCGTGCGTTCACGACGAAGGGCGATTGGGTCAACCTGTTCGGAACCTACGAGCGCGCGCTGCGTGTCATCGTCGGCGACTCCAATCAGGCTGACATTTACGCGAAGATGGCGCGGCTATCTTCGGAGCACCTCGGTAATCCCGAGAAGGCTGTGGAGCTGTGGAAGCAGGTCCTCGACCTGCGCGGAGAAGACCCGGAGGCGCTTCGTGCGCTCGGTCAGCTGTACACGGCGCAGTCCAACTGGCGTGACCTGGTCGACATCCTTGAACGCGCTGCTGCGGTCGCTGAGTCCGACGAAGATCGCATCAGCATCTTCATGGACTTGGGTCGCGTTTGGTACGGGCGACTCGATCGCGCGCGAAGCGCGCTTGAGAGCTACGAGCGCGTTCTGGACCTCGATCCAGGTCGCACCGGCGCGTTGTTCGAAATTGCCAGCATTCATCGTGCGGGAGCGGCGACGCAGGACCTCGTCGACACGTTGCATCGTGTCATCGATGTCGGAGCGAACACGCTCGAGGCATCGGAGCGCGAAGCCGTCTACATGGAGCTCGGAACGCTCTATGCGGAGACGCTCAAGAGTTCTCCGGACGCGGTGGATGCATACACCCATGCCGTCGATGTAAACCCGTGCAACTTCGTCGCTATGGATGCGTTGGAACGCATCCATACGGAGGAGGGCGATTGGGAAGCGCGCATCGGGGTCAAGGAGCGACGCGTCCTTGGCTTGTCGGAGCCCGAGGACAAGGTCCAGGTTCTGTTGGCCATCGCCGAGAGCTGGAAGGTAGACGGGAGCCAACGGGAGCAGGGCGTCAGCGCACTCACGCGAGTCATCGAGATCGAGGCGCTGCACGAGTCTGCTTTCAAACAGCTTGAGGAGATCTACACCGACGGTGAGCGCTGGGAATCGCTCGTTGAGCTGTACCTTGCGCGCGTCGAAACGGTGGAGGATGGCGCTTCGCGCATCCAGCTGCTGATGAAGGTGGCCAAGGTCTACGAGACCAAGCTCGATGAGCCGCAGCAGGCGTTCGACGCGTTGCTTGTGGCTTGGACTGAGGACTACGAGTACGGCCCATCGGCGGATCAACTCGAGCGCCTGTCCCAGGTCGTTCAGGGCTGGAATCAGGTTCTCACCACGGCAAATGAGGCGCTTGGGCAGGAGCTGCCTCAGGAGACGCGTATCGCGGTCTGCCTGCGCTGCGCGAAGTGGTACGGCCGCTATTTGGAGCGCCCGGACTACGCCATCCCCTATTACCAGCAGATCTTGCAGCTCGATCCGGTACACCACGCGGCCATGAGCCAGATGGCGGACCTGTACCGCCAGCTTGGGGATTGGA